>JBHJIP010000035.1:0-23177 GCA_050043365.1 Leptolyngbyaceae cyanobacterium | reverse complement strand
TTCGTATCCTTGGTGATCGAGCTCATAACATCGAAGATGCAATTCATTCTTGTGAGCAGTCCTTGCAGGTAATATCTCGTGAGACGATGCCAATCGAATGGGCGCAGTCAATAAATAATCTGGCGGCTGCATACCGTAAGCGAATCCGTGGGGACCGAGCTCAAAACATCGAAGATGCAATCCATAACTATAAGCAGTCCATACAGGTGATAAACCGCGAGGCATCCCCCATCTATTGGGCGCAGTCGACAAGCAATCTAGCAAACGCATATCGTGAACGAATCCGTGGGGACCGAGCTCAAAACATCGAAGATGCAATCCATGCCTATGCCCAAGTCCTCGAAGAAATTTTGACCCCAGATGCCCACCCCGATGACTGCCGTCGTACCGCCCGCAGCCTTGCCAACCTCTATGCAGACCGTGATCGCTGGCCCGAGGCCCAAACTACCTACGGTACCGCTCTAGAAGCTGCTGAAATTCTCTACCAAGCCGCAATCTCCAAAGGTAGCCAGGAAGCAGAACTCAAAGAAACCAACGATCTTTATCGCCGCGCCGCCTACGCCTACGCCAAAGTCGGCGATCTCGAAACTGCCGTCGCCACCATCGAACAGGGCCGCGCCCGCAGCCTCAGCGAAACCCTCCAGCGGGACCGGGCCGATCTGGCAGCCATCCGCCAAATCAATTCCGAACTGGCAGATCGCTACCAAACTGCCGCCAACGCCATCAGCCAGCTAGAGTCCATCGAACGCCGCACGGGCATGATGCTCACTTCGACTCCGCTCAGTGAGCAGCCTCGGTACAGTGCCGAAGACTTTCGCAATCAGGCCACCCAAGCCCGCCAAGGTCTGCAAGATTGCCTCACCGAAATCCGTCAAATCCCCGGCTACGAATCCTTCCTCACCCTGCCCACCTTTGCCGACATCGCTGCTACCCGCCAACCCGACCAGCCCCTGATCTATCTACTCCACACCCCCAATGGTGGCCTTGCCCTGGTCCTTGCCCCTAGTTCCCTAGGCTCCGCCTGGGAACCGCCATCAGAGGCTCTGCTTCAAGGTAATGCGGCAGAGCCACCAACGGATGCTCCCAGCCAGAGGCCGGGAGCCAGAGCAGAGATAGAAATTACCCCGATCTGGCTCGATACCTTCACCGAAGCTGATCTGCGGGAGTGGCTCTATGGTCCCGCAGATGATCCTGAATTGGGGGGCTGGTTTGGAGCTTATCAGAACAGGGGCAGCGATCGCCCCACCTGGTTGGCCACCCTAGAGCACACCACCCAACACCTTTGGGAGCCGGTCATGGCCCCAATCCTCAAGCACATTCAAAATTTCTCTGCCGCCACGCTTATCCCCACTGGCCTCTTCAGCTTCCTACCCCTCCACGCCGCCTGGACTCCAGACCCCAGCGGCAAGCGCCGCTACGCCTGCGATTTTATTCAATTCACCTACGCCCCCAACGCCCTCTCCCTGAAAGCTGCCCGCGCCATAGGCAACCAAACCCCAGCCACTTCTCTCTTGGCTATCAACGACCCCCAACCCACCAACGCCAGCGATTTGCCCAGCTCTAGCTATGAAATCGCCAACGCCATTGTCTCCTTCCACAGTAAAGGCAATTGGAAGATCATCCAGAACGAAAACGCCACCCCTACAGCCGTTCTAGAAGCCCTACCCAACCACACCGTCGCCCACTTCTCCTGCCACGGTTCTGCCAACTTCCAGCAGCCCCTCGATAGCGGCCTACTGATGGCCAACGACGAAATCCTCAGCCTGCGCGACCTCCTCGACCTCAAACTCAAAGGTCTCCGCCTCGCCGTCCTCTCCGCCTGCGAAACCGGCATCCCCGGCACCGACCTCCCCGATGAAGTGATTAGCCTGCCCACCGGGCTGCTCCAAGCCGGGGCCGCAGGCGTCGTCTCCTCCCTCTGGTCCGTTGCCGACCTTAGCACCATGCTTCTGCTCAGTCGCTTCTACCAACTTTGGCGCACCGACGGCCTCGAACCACCCGAAGTCCTACGCCAAGCCCAACTGTGGCTACGCGACAGTACCGGCCCCGAACTGGCTGCTCACTTAAGAAAGTGCCATCCTGTTCAAGCACAGGATTCAAATTCTGAACTTGCTGCAAGTATTGAAAGATTTGAGCATTCCTCAAAACAATATCCCCTCGCCCATCCTTTCCATTGGGCCGCTTTTACCTATACCGGGGTGTAGTGGCCAGACCCTATTTCCATACGATCGCCACTCAGGGCATGCTACCGGTGAGTACAACTTCCCCAGCTAAGGCAAACCGTGAGCGCAGCAGAGCCCCCCATGCCAGCCCAGGTCGCACCTCTGGTCGAGCAAATCGACCAGCTAGAGGCCCCTGAAGTTGCAGCCCAGCGTGCAGACCTGTGCCAACAGGTGCTACAGCAAATTTCTTCGCGTACCCATCCAGAGCTTTGGGGCGATATGCAAAAGCTGCTGGCGCACAGTTTGGCTCAAATGCCCGAGGGGAATCGCGCCGACAATATTGAGCAGGAGATCGCCGCTTACCAGCAAGCTCTGACCATCTTCACCCAAGCCACCTACCCCGAAGATTGGGCCATTATTCAGTACGAAGTCGCGCGGCTATACAGAGCGCGTCTGCACGGAGATAAAGTCAACAATATTGGGCAAGCGATCCAAATTTACCAGGCCATTCTTACCCTCCATACAGAGGCCACAGCCCCGCAAAAGTGGGCCTTGGTTCAATATCAATTGGGCGCAAGCTATTACGACCGCTATGGCAATAGCCTGGTGAGCAAGCCGACTGCGACTGACGATATTGACCTGACCATTACCGCCTATAAAAGCGTTCTGAGGGTTTATACCCGCGATCGCTTTCCCGACAAATGGGGGGCGCTCCAACACGACTTGAGCACTGCTTACCTATTGCGTTCCCAAGGGGACACAATTGAGAATGCCAACCAGGCGATCGCCTGCTGTGAAAAGGCTCTAACGGTCAGAACCCGTGCCGTGGACCCAGAGGATTGGGCCACGACCCAAAAAGTGCTGGCAGCCGCCCACCAAGCCCGTAGTTTGTCCGTCCATACAGAGGATTTAGAAACGGCGATTCGTCTGTATCAAGAGACCCTTGAGGTGTTTGACCCGGTAACGTCACCGTGGGACTGGGCCTTGGTTCAGCACCAACTAGGGCGGCTCTATTTTCAGCGCCAACAGGGGGATAAAACCAAAAATCTAGAACAGGCGATCGCTGCGTTTGAGCAGGCCTTAACGGTCAGAACCCGCTCAGAAAACGCCCATGCGTGGGCGAATACCCAAACCTACTTAGCCAATGCCCATGTGTTCCGCATTCGCGGGGTGCGGGCCGATAACATAGAGACCGCGATCGCCCTCTATGCAGCCGTTTTAGCGATTCCTCTCCGTACCGCCTACCCAAAACAATGGGCCAGAACTCAACATTATTTGTCCGCCGCATATCTAGAGCGAATTCGCGGGGAGCGGGCGGAAAATATTGAGCGGGCTATTGCCGCCTGTGAGCGCGCTCTAACGGTCAGAACCCGTTCAGCGGACCCTGGAGAGTGGGCTCTGACCCAAACGAATTTGGCACAAGCCTACCGGTTACGCATTCAGGGCGATCAAGCCAACAACGTCGAAACGGCGATCTCCCTCTATGAGGACACCCTAACCGTCTATACCCGTGCTTTCCGCCCCGCAAAATGGGCGGAGAGACAAGACCGCTTGGCCAGTGCCTACCTGGTCAGAATTCGGGGTGATCGGGTCGATAACATCGAGCGAGCAATCGCCGGTTATACCAATGCTCTGGAGGTCTATACCCGTGACGATTTCCCGATTGCCTGGGCCAATGGCCAAGCTAATTTATCACTGGCCTATCTGGTCAGAGTTCGGGGTGATCGGGCCGATAATCTTGAGCAAGCCATTGCTGCCAGTCAACACGCCCTAACGGCGCTGACCCATGAAGTCTTTCCAGAGTTATGGACTAAGACACAACTCACTTTGGCGATGGCCTATTGTGATCGCCTGCGGGACAGTAAGGCCGAGAATCTAGAACGGGCGATCGCCATCCATGAACAGACCCTAACGTTCAGGACCCGCGAGGCCCATCCCATCCAGTGGGCAAGTACACAATATGCTTTAGCCATTGTCTACACCGCCCGCCTAAAGGGCGATCGGGTTGATAATTTCGAGCGGGCCATTCGCGCCTACGAGGCTACCTTAACCGTGCGAACCCGCAAGGCTTTTCCCAAACAATGGGCCGCAATCCAAAATGCCCTGGGCAATGCCTATCTCAAGCGCGCCCAGTGGGATGTTTCAGAAGGGCAAAAACACGACAGCGCTGAGGATTTTGAACGGGCCATTGCGGCGTATCAGCAGGGCTTAGCGGTACGAACCCGTGAGGCCTTTCCTCGAGCTTGGGCCATGACTCAACATAATCTGGCCGTAATCTACGATCTCCGTTTGCGCGGTGATCGCAGGGAGAATATTGCGCAAGCCATTGCCTGCTACGAAAACGCATTAGCCGTACTCACTCCCGATGGTGACCCTAACAGTTACCGCCTTGCTGCTCGCCACCTGGCGAATCTCTACGCTGATAGGGGGCAATGGTCTCAGGCTCAAACCCATTACCGGACTGCTCTGACCGCCGCTGAGACCCTCTACCAGGAGTCGCTTTCTCTAGAGAGTGAAACTACCGAACTCTTTGAAACCAATGACCTTTACCGTCGCGCCACCTATGCCCAGGCCAAGGTGGGTGACTTACAAACCGCGATTTTCACCTTGGAACAAGGTCGCGCCCGGAGGCTAAGTGAAACGCTGCAGCGTGATCGAGCCGATCTGACGGCAATTCGTCGCCTTAATCCTGAGCTGAGCGATCGTTACGAAACCGCCGCTGCCACCCTCCGCCAACTCGAATCTGCTGAACGCCGCAGTCCCGAAGCCCTTCAGGCTGATTTCTTCACAAATTCCCCTGCTGCCGAGCAGCGTCTACCCGCCCAGAGCCCCCAAGATTTGCGCCAGCAGATTATTGACGCCCGCCAAACACTCCAAGCATGCCTGACTGAAATTCGCCAATTGCCAGGCCATGAGACCTTTCTCACCCTGCCGACCTTTGGCGATATTGCTGCTACCCTTCAACCCGATCAACCCCTGATCTATTTGCTCGCTACTCCCAACGGCAGCCTTGCTTTGGTGATGTTGAAGCCCTCCTCCTCACAGAATAAGGCGCACCAGAATTTGGAACTCCCCCTGCCCAATAGACAAAGGGCTGGGGAAGAGGGCCACCCAGCGGTTGAAATCACGCCAATTTGGCTCGATCAGGTCATTGAGGCTGAGCTCCATGAATGGCTTTATGGGCCTGACCGTGATCCAAAACTGGGCGGTTGGTTCGGGGCCTATGAAAACAGTGCTGGAGATCGCGCCGCTTGGCTAAAGACGCTGCATCACACCACCCAAAAGCTTTGGGAGCCGGTGATGGCCAAGATTGTTGCCCACCTCAGCCGAACTGAAATTCAAAATCTCACAGCAGCATTGATTCCCACAGGCCTCTTTGGTTTCTTCCCCTTGCACGCAGCTTGGACTCAAGATATTTCTGGCAACCGACACACCGCCTGCGACACCATCACGTTTACCTACGCGCCCAACGCCCTATCCCTGCAAGCGGCCCGCACCATCGCTGCTCATACCCCAGCCACGTCTCTTCTGGCCATCAACGACCCCCAACCCACCCAAGCCGATCCATTGCCCAGTTCCGGTTACGAAACCGCCAGCGCCATTGCCAACTTCCCCGGCAAAGGCAACTGGCAACTCTGCCAACATGAAAACGCTACCGCTGCGGCTGTTCTGGAAGCCCTGCCCAACCACGCGGTTGTCCACTTTTCTGGCCACGGCACTGCCAACGTTGATCATCCCCTCGATAGCGGGCTGCTGATGGCTAACGACGTAATCCTGAGCTTGCTTGACCTGCTCGATCTAAGGCTGAAAGGACTGCGCCTTGCCGTCCTTTCAGCTTGCGAAACGGGCATTCCTTCACGAGATCTGTTGGATGAGGTGATCAGTCTATCGACTGGCCTGCTTCAAGCTGGGGCCGCTGGCGTGGTGTCCTCCCTTTGGCCTGTTGCTGAACTCAGTACGATGCTGATGGTTAAGCGCTTCTACGACCTCTGGCGCAGCGACGGTCTCGAACCGGCCCAAGCCCTGCACCAAGCCCAACTGTGGCTGCGTGATAGCACCGGCCCCGAACTGGCTCCCTACCTGCAACCATCCCACCCTGACCTGGCCACCAAATTCGCCCAAGCCCCCGACAAACGTCCCTTCGCCCATCCTTTTTATTGGGCCGCCTTTACCTATACCGGCGTTTAGCGCCAGTTTCTATCGGTGGGCATTTAGAACCCTGGTTTCTGGATGAAGATCCTCATGGTGCTGGGTCATTCAGCAGAAACCAGGGATCTGGCGTCGTGAGCCATGCATTATGGCAGTTCACCGGCCTGAATTCGCTGCCTCAACTGCTTCAACATTTGCCGAGTGCCCAGTCGCAGGGCCTGAGTGATCAATCCGGGAATCAATGTGCTGATGGGCCAATCAGGAAACACCCCACTCTCATTCACCGCCGCATAGCCGTCTCCCCGTAATTGCTGAATTGTCAGCGTGCCTTCGTCGTAGATCCAGACCTCCGGCACCCCTAATGCCCCATAGGTTTCTAAGGTGGTCTTAGAGGTGACATCTGCCTCGATCGCTAAATCCGGGGGGGGATCAGTCTCCATATTAAGTCGCGTCACAGACCGCACCCGCTCCGCATTCTGAATGTAGAAACAGGTATCCGGCTCCAAACCAGCCTGCTTTGGCTTCTTAAATGTCGTCGATCCAAAATCTTCCCAGTCCCGATCTTGCCCATCCAAAATCGCCTTCACAATATCGGCAATGATCCGATGGGGACGTTCATGGGCGGGTAAAGGCGACATAATTTCCAAAGATCCCCGGCAATAGTTGATGCGTGGAATGCGACGGGCTTCCCCCAAATCAACCAATAACGCTTCATACTGCTCCCAACTCACCTCTGGAATCAGCAAGTGACTACCGGGAGAGAGGTCAATGGTTTTGATCGGAATTTTGACCAGGTTCAGTAGCGTCATTTGAGAAGGCTTCCAGCTCTGGTACTAAACTGCCTTGATTGTAGGTTTTCCGCTTCGGAGGTGCGAACACTGTCTGTATACACTAGAGCCAAGTCAATTGAGTTGCGGCCCTATGATGCCTGAACCCAGCGAGAATCTTGACCCAATTGAACCCAAGCCAGATACGACAACCCAGCCCGATGATGGTGATGACTTTGCTGAATTGGGCGGTCTGTTAACGCCAAAGGGTGTGCCTGCTACAGGCGGCTTCCAGTCCTTGGCCGGTAATCCTGGTGTGGTGGTAAAGGGAGATCGCTTTGTCTGCCCCGTCCCTGGCTGTTCCGTCGATTGGTATCGTACCCGTGTCGGTCAATCGCCGCCGCTCTGCGAAGCGCACGGGCTGGTGCTCGTGCCTGAGGCTTCGCAGCCGTGACCACCGCCAAGTTTTTAGAAGGCATTGGCGGCGGTCTCGCCGATCGCTGGCTAGCCACCCTGTTTACTCCCGCCTTTGTGTTTTGGTTGGGAGGTGGAGCAGCAGCCTTGCAAAGGTGGGGCTGGCAAAAGATTTCTGGTGAATTTACAACCCTAGAAGACCCCCTACAGATCGCGGTGCTGGTGCTGGCCTTGCTGGGGGTGGCCGCATCCGGGTATGGGGTGCAGCAGTTTGACTTCACTATCCTGCGCTTGTTAGAAGGCTACTGGCCCAACTGGTGTCGCCCGTTGCACCGATGGTTGCTCAAAGGCCAAAAGCGACGCTTTCATCAAATCGACCAACAGCTCCAAGATTTGAGCCGCAAGGGTTTAGCGACCCCCGACGACCGTCAAGCCTATATCCAAGCAGACTTAGACCTGTCGAACTTTCCAGCCCGCAGCGATCGCCTCATGCCCACTCGCCTTGGCAATATCCTTCGCGCTGCTGAAGATCGCTCTGGCGAAAAGTATGGGCTGGATGCAGTGATCTGCTGGCCTCGGTTTTGGCTGGTGCTACCCGATGGGGTCAAAACTGAGTTGTCTGAGGCCCGCAATGCCCTCAACCTGACGGCCCGCATTTACCTGTGGAGCCTGCTGTTTTGTCTATGGGGTCCAGGGTTTCAGGTGTGGTGGCCCTTACCCTTAGGGATCATTGCCGCGCTATTAGCCCACCGCTGGATGCTGCGCACCGCTAGCGTGTACAGTAGCTTGCTCGAAGCCAGTTTTGACCTGCATCGTTTCAAGCTTTACGAAGCTCTGCACTGGCCGTTGCCTAAAAATCCTGCCGAGGAATTGCCATTGGGCAACGCTCTCACCGCCTACCTTTGGCATGGTTCTGACCAAGCCCTGCCCCAATTCACCTGGCCCAAATCCTCAAATGACCCATAACCGGTTTAGGGTCGCGGTGCAGGACCATCGATAGGATATTGGCAGACAGGGGCGAGATCGCAACGGCAGATCAAAGTACGCCCCTTAAACCAACACTTCCTTGAGTTGGTGCTGTTCCCAGAGATCTTGGTACAGACCGGGCTGGACCACGAGTTCAGCATGGGTACCGGCCTGAGAGATGCGGCCTTGGTCCATGACCAAAATGCGATCGGCCATGGCTGCTGCCCCCATCTGGTGGGAGATAAAGATGACGGTCTGGTGTTGGGTGCCCGTTTTCAGGTTTTGCAGAATTTGGGTGGCGGTTTGGTTATCCACGCTAGAGAGGGCGTCATCCAGCACCAATACGGGAGCATCCACCATTAAGGCCCGAGCCAAGGCAGTGCGCTGACGTTGCCCCCCTGAGAGGGTGATGCCCCGTTCCCCCACAATCGTGTCGTAGCGTTTTGGAAAATTCAGGATTTCAGGATGAATTTGGGCTTCCTTGGCGGCATGTTCGACCTCTAGGACTGCCGCGAGGGGATCTCCGTAGCGAATATTGTCTTGAATAGTATTGCTGAACAAAAAGCTCTCTTGAGGCACATAGGCGATCGCCCGTCGCAAATCCTTCAGCGGCAGGGTGGTGATGTCCAGGCCATCCAAAAAGATCTGCCCTTCCCCGATATTTAGCAGGCGAGGCAGAGCATTGGCCAGAGTTGATTTGCCCGACCCAATCGGACCCACAATCGCTACGGTCTCACCGGGCTGCACGGTGAAATCGACCCCAGCCAGCGCGGGCCGGGGCGTATCGGGATAGTGGTAGAGCAAGTTATGGGCCTCTAAACGCCCCTTCAGGGCTGAGACCGTTAGGGGCCGGGCACGGGGTGCGGTGCGGATCTGAGGTTGGCTGGTGAGGATGGCTTCCACCCGGTCAATGCTGACCTCGCCGCGTTGATAGGCGGTAATCGTAAAGCCTAGAAGCGCGGTGGGAAAGACGAGGCGCTCTACATAGAGCAGCAGAGCCACAAAGTCTCCGACCGAGAGATTGCCATCTCGAATCGCCCCGGCCCCAGCGGCGAGGATTAGCAGAAAACTGACGCTGGCTAACCCGCCCAGTAAAGGGAATAGGGTGTTACGAGTGCGGGCCAGGGTAAGGTTGGCCTTGAGCAGTTCTTGATTCAGCTCATCAAACGCGCGCCGCTCGTTGGCTTCCTGGGCGTAGATCTTGATCAGCGCAATGCCGCTCATGTCCTCTTGGATCAAGTCACTGAGGCGAGACGTGGTTTCCTGCACGTGGAGCTGCTGATTGCGGAGGCGATCGCTAAACAAACCCACCAGTATCAGCATGAACGGATAAATCACCAGAGCCAGCAGGGTGAGATTCACGCTCAAAGACAGCATCACCGGAATGGTGAGGGCATAGGCAAACAGAGTGTTGGCCAAGCTGAGGATGGCAAACCCCAATAGCCGTCGAATATTGTCCACATCGCTGGTGGCGCGACTGATCAGCTCTCCCGCTGTGTTTTTGGCAAAGTAGGCGGGCTCCATGCCCAGTAAATGCTCAAAAATACGCTGTTTGAGGTCAAACTCGACCTGCCGCCCCACCCCAAACAGCAGCGTGCGGGAAGCCATGCGGATACCCCACATCACCGAGGCTAAGACCGCCACTAACCCGGCATATTGGGTGATGCGAGCAAAGCTAAAGGTGACTTGCAGCTCATCAACCCCATCGCGAATCAAGAGGGGAATCCAAACTCCAAGGGCATTCACTACCAGAAGCGCAAAAATCCCAATGCTGCAGGTTTTCCAATAGGGTCTGAGGTAATTGCCTAGCCTTTGGAGGTTAGATTGCGCCATGGTGCTCCGCCTGTCTGCTTTCTCATCCTAGACGACGGCCCTCTGCCTTGGCGGCGGTGGCCCAAGGGTTCAGTCTAGGGGGAGTGTCACTCAGTCGTTGATGACTCGCAGCTTGATAGGGCAGCAATCTCGCCCATCACCGCATCAATCAACTGCCGCGCTACCCGTCCCCGTTGGTCAATGTTGTTGATCACCACCGACACGGCCAAAGGGTCATGGTTAAGGGGTTCTAAATAACCCGAGAGGGAAAAGTTGCGGCTCACCGCTCCCGACTTGCCCCAAAACCGGCCCTCGATGGGCGTATCTCGAAAGCGATTGCGCAAAGTGCCATTTATCCCAGCCACGGCCAAACTGTTGCGGTAAACCTCACTGTGGGGGGAAACGACCATGCCCTGCAGCACATCCACCAGCGCTTGCGGCGTGGCCAAATTATGGCGAGAGAGGCCGGACCCATCGGCAATCACCACTTCATCTAGATTCACGCCCATATCCGCCAGGATCGCTCTAGCGGTGGCGAGGGCCGCAGCGGTGGCGTCTTGCCCGTCAAACAGCCCCAGTTGCTTCAATAGGGCCTCGGCATAGAGGTTGTTGCTGCTGCGATTGGCGGGAATCAGTAGTTCGGCCAAGGTAGGGGAGATCACGCTGGCCCATGGGGTTTCAGAAGCATAGAGCGGGGTGGTCGTTAACGTAGCGCTATCAACAGTGATGCCATGATTCACAAGCACATTGCTAAAGGCAGTGAGAAAGGATTCCCCCGGATTGGCGACGGCGATCGCCGCAGCTTCGGGCTCTGAACCCACAATCAATTGCCCCGCCACCCGCAAAATCGGCCCGCTCAACTGGCGACCGACGCTGACATATTCCGGTTCCCCTGGGGTAACGGTGGTGGACTGATTTTCTACCTGCCAATGGGCGGCTAGGGCGGGCTGATCCCATTCCACCCGTAAGGGCTGACCCACCGCCTGGGGAAATAGGGTCAAGCCCAAGGCATTGCCATTCAAAATCAGGCTGTTGACCGCAGCCCCATAGCCCGCCTGCACGTCTTCCCATTCCCAATTGGGATGGACCGAATCCCCAGCAAAGGCGGACTCATCCCCGAGCAGTTGATGGATATGCTGCAAGTCGCGGGCCTGAAGCTGGTGGGCCAAATCGACCAGATCATCGCTGTCAAAACTGGGATCGCCCTGGCCGACCACGCGAATGATGGGCAGGTCCGTCACCGGATCCCAGCGGCCATACACCTGGGTGGGAATGCGATAGTCCGGCCCCAAGGCCGTTAAGACAGCAGCGGTGCTAAACAGCTTCATGTTGGAAGCGGGCAAAAAGAAGCGATCGCCCTGGCGGCTATAAATCACCTCACCATCCATCGTTTCCACCTGCACCCCCAGGCGAGCGTGGTTAAGTTCGGGCTGCGCCGCGATCGCCTCAACGCGGGCGGGCAGTTCGGCTGGACAAAGGGCCTGTGCGGCAGGGGCGGCTAGCCCCCAAGGGATAGTAAGCGCGGCAGCGCCCCAGCCCCAACCCTGTAAAGCCAGATCAAATCGGGCCAGATTGAATCGGACCAGATCGAATTGGGAAAACAGCATAGGGCACATTTTTTGTAACTGTTGAACGATCGCTGCCGAGAAAACTGACTCCACCCCAGAGTTTGGCGGTATCCTTTCGGAGAATTCCAACGGACAGCAACTGCATCCAGGGTATGGCACAGATCTTTATTTCAGCGGGTCATGGCGGCACCGAAAATGGGGTGCTTGATCCTGGCTTTAACACCGGCAACACCACGGAAGCGGCTGAGATGATCCGCATTCGTGACTTGGTGATGCCTGAACTGCGATCGCGGGGCTTCGATATCTGGTCCGTCCCCGATGACCTCAGCGCGGCCCAATCGATTGATTGGATTAACGCCCGCTGTCGAATTGAGGATGTTGCCCTCGAAATTCATGGTGGGGCCAGCAATGCCCCGGCGGCTAGAGGGGCCAGTGTCTTTTACATTGCCAATAACGACACCCGCAAAACCCACGCCGAGCTGCTGCTGCTGGCCCTGCTGCGGCGGGTCCCTCAACTGCCCAGCCGAGGTGCTCGCCCAGACACCACGACGGGTATCGGTAGCCTCAGCTTTATTCGCCGAATTAACTGCGCCTCCCTATTGATGGAGGTAGCTTACCTCACCAATCCTGATGACCTGGGCCTGTTGCAAAACCGTCGTCGCGATATTGCCCTGGGCATTGCCGATGGCACCGCCTCTTGGAGTCGCGCCGTCTCAGGGGATGACAGCGCCAGTCAAGTTTTTCCAGAAATCAACATCAGCATCAATGGCGGCCTCTACGACGAAAAAGGGGTGATCATCAGCGGCAACTCCTACATTCCGATTGATTTAGCCGATCGCCTGGATGTAGATTTGACCGACGCACCAGAAGTGCGGCGGGTGCGCTATCGCAACGTGGTCTACATCAAGGCCGTGGACCTGCGGGACCACAATATCTCCGTGGGTTGGGATGCAGCCACCCGTACCGTCACCCTCAAATCCCAAAATTCACTGCTGATCTGCTCAGGGCATCTCGATCGGATTATGGGCAAAGGCAATACCTCCGATGTGCAGATGCTGATGTTCCTAAGGGCCAACAATGAGCTGGCGACCGAGCCTTACAAAGACTTGCCTCGGTTTTATCGCGAAGAAGCTGCGATCGAGGGGGTCAATCACGACATTGCCTTCTGCCAAATGACTGTTGAAACGGACTTCCTGCGATTTGGTGGGGCGCTTAAAGCCGAGGACAACAATTTTGGCGGCATTGGCGCAGTTGGCGGGGGCGAGGGTGGGGCCAGCTTTTTGGATCCGCGCATTGGAGTGCGAGCCCAAATTCAGCACCTCAAAGCCTATGCCAGCACCGAACCCCTCGTGCAAGAGCTGGTTGATCCTCGGTTTCGGTTTGTGCGCCGAGGGGTAGCCCCCTTGCTCAGCCAGCTTAGTGGCCGTTGGGATGCGGATCCTCGCTATGGCGATCGCGTCATGGCGGTATTGCGGCGACTCTATGAGTCATCGGGACTGCTTTAAGTCAGGCCAACACGGTATGTAAATGTTATTTTCGGAAACGTGTTGGAACGAATGAACAACAGAACAGGAACTTGCGTCCCTCAATAGGGTGTTTGGTGACGGAATAGGCCTCTCAGGGGGCAGCCTTGTGCCCAGACACGAGGCCAAATTTCAATTTTGATACTGCACTGGATTCAGCACTTAATCATTTTTGTTCTATGACAGCAGCAACCCTTTCTCCAGTCTCTCGTTGGCTACTCCGGTTCCAGCCCACCTTTTTCAAGGGATGGTTCCGCTGGCCGCTAGGGCTGTTGGTGTGGCTATGGGTGTGCCTGCCCGCCAGTGCCCTAGAGCTGAGGGTCGCCATCCGAGATGGGGTTGATCAGCTCACAGTGGGCACCTCTACCCAAGGGGTGGTCAAAAGTGCAGCGGGGCAACCGGTGCAGCAAACCCCGGCGGGTCAGTCTGTGATCCTGACCGCTGAGGGGTCTCAAGTGCAGGTGGGAGATTGGCGGGGCAATGGCTTTTGGGTCGAACCCGGTGGGGATGGCTATGTATTTGTGGGCGATCGCTGGTATCGCGGTCGGGTCTTTGTAGTCCCTTACAACGGCGGGATGCTGGCGGTGAATTACGTCGATTTGGAGGAATACCTCTACAGCGTCGTGGGGGGTGAAATGCCCACCAGTTGGCCGATCGAAGCTCTCAAGGCCCAAGCCGTTGCGGCCCGCACTTTTGTACTGTATCGACGCCAGGGGAGCAATCATCCCCACTTTGATGTGGGCAGCACCACTGCAGCCCAGGTCTATCGTGGCCTCGCAGAAGAAGCTCCCAGCACCATCACCGCCGTGAACAGTACCCGTGGCCAGGTGTTGACCTACAACGGTCAGGTGATTTTGGCCGCGTTTCATTCCGCCTCGGGGGGACATACCGAAAACGTCGAGGATATCTGGAGTCAGCCCCTCCCCTACCTGCGGGCAGTGGAGGATTTTGACGCCGGGAGTCCCGTCTATCAATGGACTGAAACCGTTTCTCAAGCCAATTTCCGGGCTCAGGTGCCTGGTATCGGCAACCTTGTGGGGGCGACGCCCTTACAAACCACCGCCCGAGGTCGCGTGGTGGAGATGCGCTTGGAGGGCGAAAACGGAACTACGGTCCTTAGCGGCAATGATTTGAGACGGCTGTTTCGGCTACGCAGTACCCTGTTCTCCGTGGCCGTAACCGGGGGGCAAATTCAGTTTTCGGGCCGAGGCTTTGGTCATGGGGTGGGTTTAAGCCAGTGGGGGGCACACAATTTGGCGCAGCAGGGCTACACCTATCTGCAGATCTTGGGTCATTACTACCAAGGGGCGCAGCTCTCGCAGTTACCTTAGATCTGAGTATCCCCTCCTTGGGAGGGGTGACCGTAGGTCGGGGTGGGTCAAACCCTCCACAACGCCCCGAAAACCCATCACCCTTCCAAGAAGGGAAAGTCGGTTGACTTATAACCCCGAGGATCTGACCTTGTAAGCAATTTCCTTGATCGGGAGCTGCTCACAATCCCAATCGTTGTAGGTGAGCTGCAGTCGCCGCTCACCGGCATAATCCACCAACTTGCCGCTGTAGCGCTCTGCCTCAGTGCCCAACCCTTGAATCTTGACCCTGCCGTTAAAGACGGTGGCCCGAGCTAGGTAAATCACCAAGTCATCTCGGGAGGGACGATTTACGGTGGTGCTGGCAGTTAGGTGTGCCAGTCCCCGCTCATCCAGTTCTTGGGCCATGGCCATAGCGGTGTTGCGCATGCCGCGAATCGCCACAATTACGGCGGCCACTGCCATGGTGATATCGACGCCATCGTCGGTCAAGACTTGCTGATGGGACAAATACTGAAAATTGCGTTCCCCCAGATCTGTGCGGATGCGGCGGTGAATCAGGTTGTCGGGATGGTATCCGGTCAAGGCTCCGACAATCGCCCCACAGGCCGCCCGAGGCTCCCGCCAGGGCGATTCACGGGTTTTGCCATAAACCTGTTTGTCCCCTTCCCGCAGTCGCCCTACGTGGGTTTTGAGATCGATCGCCACTAACGAAATCGATTGGGGGTTACCGGCATAGACCCGCTTTTTGAGCTGTTCATCCAGTTCATGGGCAACGGTGACATGGGCCAGGGTGGCCCCGTTGTCGATGCCGCCCCCCGCTGGGAAAAAAGCTTCCAGCTTCAGCTCCCCAATTTCTGAGAGGGTGGCAAAGCGAGAGGCCACCACATCCCGATAGCGCTTAGTGGCCTCCCCCTGGTGAATGCGATCGCCGCAGTTGGTATAGGCCAAGGTGGTAACCACACTGGGCAAGCTCATGTCTGCCCCACAGGCTTTCATATCGGTGGGGCTACCTGCGGCAAACTGCAGCTCATCCCGGAGAAGCTGCAAGCCGTTGATTAGGGCATAGCGATCGCTGACAATTTCGTTGAGATAGTTGTGATAGGCGTTGCGCTCCATGCCGAAGCTGGCTGCCAACTGCCAAAATCGGTCTACCCGTCGCTGGGTCGCTGTTGCATCAAACGCTAGCGTCATTGCTCTGTTTCGTTAACCCTACCCAGGTTGAATAGGTTGGGTATTTCGCTTACAAAGAGTCCCTCTGAATAGTAGCGACAGGACCCATACTTCCGACCCAAATAGGGCCTAAATCTTGGATCTGAACCCATGTATTAGCCTTGTCTAGGGCATCACCCTGGGGCACCGAAAAGCGTCGTGGCGCTTCTCTCAGGGGACAGGGACCACTAGACTAGGTAAGGATTACCCGTCAGGCATCTTGTGGCTGAACCCGGAACATCAATGATTTCATCTTTCTCGCGGCAAGAGCTACGGGAGTTGGTGCGATCTCAATTAAAGATGCTCTTGGAGCAGGATAACTTTCAAGGGGCTAAGGCCCTGTTGGTGCCCGTGCAGCCTGCCGACATTGCCGAGGCGATTGAAGGTCTGCCCGAAACCATGCAGGCGATCGCCTTTCGGTTATTGTCTAAAGATGAGGCGATCGAGGTTTACGAAAACCTCGATTCCAGCGTTCAGCAAAACCTGATCGAAGACTTTAAGCGCCAGGATGTGCAGGACATCGTCGATAAGATGTCCCCCGATGACCGAGTCCGCCTGTTTGATGAATTGCCCGCCAAGGTGGTGAGACGATTGCTGACCCAGCTCAGTCCCCAAGAACGCCAAGCAACCGCCCTACTGCTGGGCTACGAGGCTGATACCGCTGGGCGGATCATGACGCCCGAGTACCTGGCCCTCAAAGAAGGCTGGACCATTGCTCGAGCCCTAGAGCATATCCGCAATCGGGGGGAGATGAGCGAGACGGTCTATTACCTATTTGTGACTGACGTGGCTCGCCGCCTCACCGGGATATTGTCCTTACGTCATCTGGTCATGGCCCAACCCGAGCAGACCATTGGCGAAATCATGACCCGCGAGGTGGTCTCAATCCAAACCGATACGGACCAAGAAGAAGCGGCCCAGTTGATTCAACGCTACGACTTCCTGGCCTTGCCGGTGGTGGATACAGAGCAGCGGCTGGTGGGCATTATCACCGTCGATGATGTGATCGACATTTTGGAAGAAGAGGCCACCGAAGATATCTATGCCCTGGGTGGGGTGCAGTCAGGGGGCGACAACAATTTTCAGACCAACTTACTGGTGGTGGCCCGCAAGCGGGTGGTCTGGCTCTCGGTGTTGCTGTTGACCAATACGGTCACCACTTGGGTGATTCGCAGTCAGCAGGACATCTTGGAACAGGTGGTGGTATTGGCCGCATTCATTCCCCTGTTAATTGGTACGGGGGGGAATGTCGGCGCTCAGTCTTCGACCGTGGTGATTCGCGGCATTAACACCAATGAGCTAGAAACCAGCGGCGCGTTTTCGGTGATTCGGCGGGAGGCGATCGCCGGTGCATTTCTCGGCATCATGCTGGGTGTCGTGGTGACCGGCTGGGCCTTCTTGCTCCAGGGAAATCTGGCCGTGTCGATTATCGTCGGGGTAAGTCTGGTGGCGATCGCTATACTGGCTTCTACCGCAGGAGCCGCCCTCCCGTTTTTGTTTAGCGCGATCGGCTTCGATCCAGCCTTGATGTCGGCCCCGTTTATCACGACCATTGTGGACGTGTTGGGGGTACTAATCTATCTAAATTTAGCCCGCCAGGTTTTGCACATCGCGGCCTAATTTCAGCATTCCTTGCGCTAGTCCTTCTGATGGGAGAACTGATAGGCTCCCACCCAAGAGAGGGCAATGGCGACAGTCAGCAAAATGGGGATGCTGTAAAAGGGAAATTCAGAAAGGGGTTGGTAAGCTGCAGCCCGCAGTCCGGTAGTGGCATAGGTGAGAGGCAGGGCATAGACCACGACCTTTAAGGCCATGGGCAGGGTGGTGGGATCAAAGAAGGTCGCCCCCAAAAAGGACATGGGCACGATCAAGAAGTTGTTGAATAGCCCCACGCTTTCTAGAGACTTGACGTTCAGCCCAACAATCACGCCTAGTCCCGCAAATACGGCGCAGTTCAAGACCAGCAGCAGCAAAAACAGCGGGTTGATAAAGCTCCAGAGCTTGCCGGTAAATAGCACCGCCACCAAAATCACCGATGCGGCAGTCATCATGCCCCGCACAATGCCCGCCATCATCTTGCCCAGGTGCAGGGCCAAGGGGTGGACCGGGTACAGCAGCATCTCTGAAAAAGTCTTGGTGAAAAGGCGATCGCCGCAAATCGAGAAGGTGGTGCCGCCAAAGCTAATCACCATAGAAGACAGGGCCACCATCCCCGGCAGAATGAACTCTAAATAGGTATCTCCCGCCGTGGGCTGGCTAATCCGATCTAGGGAACTACCAAGACCCAAGCCAAACGCCAAGATGTAAATCAAAGGCGAAACCAAGCCCGAAGCCGCCACTTGGGGAATCCGCACCCGTAGGTCAAGCCAATCGCCCCAAAAGACCGTGAGGCTGTCCCCCACCAACCGTTTCAGAGCTTTGAGGGGCAAGCTCCGACGAATTGCAACAGAGGAACGGGGTAAATCAGCGTCCACGGCAGGGCCAGTTTTAATATTTGTTTACGTTATTCCACTGTACCCCAACTGGCCGAGGGACAAAACAGCGCGCTTTACTGGAAGGGCAGTATCTCGTCCACCACTTCCACCACAATGATTTGTCCGGGTTGAATCGTTACCAGTTGAGGGCCAGTGGCATAGGTGGTTGCCGCGCCTAACGCTGCCCCCCCCAAAAGACCAATGCCAGAGAAGCCGGACAAAATCGTGACGGCGGCGGCCCCTAACCCCGAGTTGGTGGCCAAATTGTTGCCACTAGCAGTACGGGTACCCAAGAGCCATTCGGACTCTGCCAGCAGTAGTGGATTGTCTCCGTTGGGGGTGACGATACTCTGAACCACAAATCGACGGCCACTTTGATCAAACCCTTCAAACTGTCCCAAAACTTGGGTGCCAGAGGTCAGCAGGACCTGGCCAGTCTGGGCATCGACCACATCGTCTACCAAAATCAAAACCTCATTCCAGGGCTCAGTGCGATCTAAAACGAGGGGCGTGGAACCCGGATATTGCAGGGACAGCAGGGTGCCTACGGGCAAGATGGAGCGCTGTTGAGATGCCCCCGAGATCGCCGCCGTGTCAGATTTAGCTTGATCGGGTAGTGGTGTGCCAAACGGGATAGTTCCGTCCGGTTGAGGCGCGACGGGAGGCGGTGGAATGGTTGCCCGCTCAACTGGTGAGGCCGCACTCACCGTGTTGGCGGCAGTGGTTCCAGCCAGAAATGGCGGGGCGATCGCGACTGTGGATGCTGTGGACTGTGGCGTTTCAGCGATTGGGTCGGTTGGGACTGAGGCAGCTGGACTTGCAGCAGGGGGCTCGGCTGCAACAGTCGCAGGGGCGGCGGTTGCAGTCGGCACTGGCAGCGTGACTGGTTCTGGGATGGGTTCAACGGGTGCAGTAGGGACAATTTCTGGTTCGGGGGCCGGTACAACCGCTAAAGGCACTGGGTCTGCTTCAACGTTTACGGACTCTACGGGAGCTTGGGCCAAAACCTGGGGCTCAGGGGCAGATGTGACCGGGGCCTCAGAGGGCGGAACGACCGGAGCCTCGGGGGCAGAGACCTCGGGCAAGTCGGCCAGCGGCGGGACGCTCACGGCTGACGGGGACGCGCTATCGGCTAAGGGGGGTACCGAAACCTGGGGTTCGGCGCCAGAGGCAAAGGGATCAATCGGCAGGGTGCCGGGGGGCTGATCAGCGATCACAGTGGAACCGTCATCCACCAAAGGCCAGGCGTCAGTGCGGATGCCGTCATCGGCGGTGTAGGTAGGGGGACCCACTGCACCGGTCACAGCGGTGAAAGCCGTTTCGGCTGGGGTTGGGCTAGATAAGGTCCGATCTGGATCTAACGTGACGGTAGTCCCCTCTGGAGAATCTTCCACTAGGGGGCGGAGCGTCCACTGGGTGCCTCCGGCTAAATCATTAGAGGACAGCTCGGCATGGCGCGGATCCAAAATTGTGTTGGGCGCAAATTCCACCACTACCCGAGCAGACTCAGCATCAAACTGGGAGACACGAATGCTTTCAATCGGCCCTTGATAATACTGAACGGGCTGGACGGCACCGAGTTGGGTGCTGGGCAGATTTAAAACGATGCGCGCCGGTTCTGCCAGCAAGAAGTAGTTGGGGGTCACCCCATCCGGGAGGGTAACGGTCAGATGTTGAGTTTGGGGATCAAACTGCCAGTCGTTGAGAACATAGCCCTGGGCCGGTGCGCCCAACCAGAAGCTTACGATCGCCCCTGTGAGGCCAACCCCCCAGCCAAGACCTGTCTTGAATCCAGATTTAGTTGATGTGACTTGATGGGGATTCATCCCGCTACCCCCGAGTTTCCCTTTAACGATTAAAGGATATGTCGATTATGAATAAATGCAAGTCTTTTTTAAGGTCACGCTAAATGTGGGGGTTAGCCCATTTGTGGAACGCCTCAATTTGTCCCTGTTACGATAAGCTTCAGCTTTTAGATTTCGGGAGAATCACAACCATGGTGATGGTCAGCTCAACCATGCTGGATTTGGGCACCCAGGCCCCAGACTTTCAACTGCCTGATGTGGTTTCTGGAGAGACCGTTTCCCTAGAGACCTTTGCGGGCAAGTCGGCTTTGCTAATGATGTTTATCTGCCAACATTGCCCGTTTGTGAAGCACATTCAAGATCAGCTCGCTCAGCTCGGTCGTGACTATGGCCCCAAAAATGTTGGGTTTTTGGCGATTAGCGCCAATAGCATTCAGACCCATCCCCAAGATGGCCCTGAGCACCTCAAAACTATGGCAGAAACCTTAGGGTTCACGTTTCCTTACTGTTACGACGCCACCCAAGAGGTCGCCAAAGCCTACACTGCGGCCTGCACCCCAGACTTCTTTTTGTTTGATGGCGGTCGTGCCCTGGTTTATCGCGGTCAGCTAGACGGCAGTCGCCCTGGCAACGGCATTCCGGTCACCGGCCAAGATTTACGCACCGCCCTGGATCAGGTCTTAGCTGGGCAGTCGGTGCCAACCACACAAACCCCCAGTATTGGCTGCAATATCAAGTGGACACCGGGTAATGAGCCGCCTTACTTCGGGTAGGGTTTTTGCCATGTTCGGGTGGGTGAGGGCTCTGACCCCCTTGAGGAGTCCCGCATTTTCACGGGTACCCTTAAGATTGGTCTCTCGTCCAAAATCTAGGGTGGTGGGAATGAAGGGGATTTGAGCCAGTCTCATTCCTTAGAACGAGAAGCGGCCACCATCGGGTCTATGGCTACCACAAACCGGCTCCTGGGGGGGCGCTACCAATTTATTCAGGTCTTGGGCTCTGGCGATCGCCGTCAGACCCTACTGGTGGCGGACGTTCATTACCCAGGGCACCCCAAATGCGTGATTAAGCAGCTAAAGCTGCCCACCCGCAATCCCACCACCCTCAAATTCATTCTCAGCCTGCTCAAGAAAAAGCTGGAAGTGCTGGAAATGGTGGGGCGGCATAATCAGATCCCCAACACCCTGGCATCATTCCAAGATCTGAAGCATTTTTACCTGGTACAAGAATTTATCCCAGGGCGATCGCTGGCGGAAGAGCTGATCGTGGGACAACCCTGGCCAGAACAACGGGTGCTGCTGTTGTTGCGAGAGGTGCTGCGGGTTTTGGTGTTTGTGCAAGAGCATGGAGTCATCCATAGCAATCTCAAACCCAGCAATATCCTCCGCCACCAGGGCGATGACCGCATCCTGGTGTCTGATTTTGGACTCCTAAAAGAAATTAATTGGGATATTTCCAGCAAAGAGACGACGCCTGATAGCCAGCCAAATGGCCCCCAATGGGCCTACGTGCCCCTAGAGCAACGTCAGGGCAGCACGCGATTTTGCACAGACCACTACGCCCTCGGCATGATTGCAGTTCAGGCCCTAACCGGCTTGCCGCCCCGTGATCTGCCAGATGCGGCTCAGCCCGACCTGCAAGACGTGGTGATTCGACTGCTGCAGCAAATGGGGGGTGTCGGCATCAATGTGGCCAGTCTGATTGCCCGCATGGTTCACCCAGAGGCAGATCGCCGCGATCAGAAAGCCGTGGCAATTTTGTCGGACCTCAATCGCCTGGTCGAAGAACCTGAGCCGACGCCAGCAGATCGGGGCGAGAAAATCACCTACGCAATCCCTGAGCCCGAAGTCACTGAACCGGCCCCCTCCCGATCCCGTGGCAAAGGGGCCTTGGTGGGAGCAACCTTGGGTATTTTGGCCTTAGGGGCGATTGCAATCGCCCTACGCATACCCCAGCAGGTTCTGGCCAATCAGCGGCTTGGGGTTGCTGAGACCGCTGTCGAAGCGGGTGAAACTGAAACCGCGATCGCCCATTACAACCGGGTGCTTAAACTGGATCCTGACAATGGCAAGGCCCTAGCAGGTCGGGGGCAGCTCCAGGGTCAAGGGGGTGACCCAGAAGCGGGGCTCGCTGATTTAACCGCTGCCATTGATGCAGACCCCGACAATTCCACCTGGGTTTATCAGCGGGGCAACCTGCGGTTTAGCGTGGGGGATATTCAAGGGGCGATCGACGACTACACCGAAGCATTAAAGTTGGACCCGACGTTAATACCGGCCCATGTCAATCGGGGTACGGCTCGGGCCGAATGGGGCGATGACTTGGGGGCCGTCGAAGACTATACCGAGGCCCTTGCTTTAGACCCACCCCTAGAGCTACGGGCTGCCTCCCATCTCAATCGCTGCCTTTCCTACTCCAATCTGGGGCAACAGGTCAAAGCCCTAGTAGACTGCACCGAGGCGATCAATCTACGCCCCAGTCATGGCTTGGCATACCAAAATCGAGGCTTAGTCCGCCGCCGCTTAGAAGAGTTTCAGGGCGCAATTCAGGATTACAACATTGCGATTCAAATCGAGCCAAATAGCTCTGATCCCTACTACAACCGGGGCTTAGCCCGCCAAGATTTAAAAGCCTTTGCAGGAGCGCTGGAAGATTTTTCGAAGGCGATCGCCCTGGATGAATTCCATGTATTTGCCCGCTACGATCGCGGCATTTTGTATACCCAGGTCGATCAGCCTGAGAAGGCAAAAGCCGATTTTGAGGCCGCATCCCAATTGTGTTTAGAACTGGGTCGGGTGGGCTGTTATGAAGATGCTCAATATCAAATCAGTCTTTTATCGACGGATTAGGATTGTTCTAATTGTCTAGACCTAGTACTCAGTGGCGTAAATTTCGCCACCGTTATGCCCTCATCCCCCAACCCCTTCTCCCTGAGGGCGAAGGGGAGGCCGATTTTGAGTCCCTCGCCCTTTGGGAGAAGAATTTAGGGTGAGGGGTTATGGTTGGGTTATTTGT
>JBHJIP010000034.1:0-7978 GCA_050043365.1 Leptolyngbyaceae cyanobacterium | reverse complement strand
ACAGGCGCTGAGCTGGTTTACAGCATTGAAGGGGGTGAAACCTTTGTGGCTGAGCCCAAGGTGGAGGTGACTTTACCGGACGGCACCGATGAGCAGCAACCGGCACCTGCCGAGGCTTATACACATGAGCGGTGGGATTTTGGTAGCACCCTCGTGGCTGCTGATTCTATCCAAGTGGCCTATGACGTTCAGGTGAAGTAGGTCTGCACTGGGGGCGCAAGGTCGTGCCCCCACTCAGCTTTACCACCTATTTCAAACCGCTTTAGGGTCTGCGCACAGCCGAGCGCAGACCTCTAGGGACCTGCTGCGCTTATTTTCGGCCTTCTAACGCATTTGCCATCAGAGCTGCCTCGCCATTGAGGATTTCAGGGGAACATCATGCCCAATCGCCTTATACCTAAACTTAATTGGCTGAGACGCCGCTGGACTAAATTTCTGGCGATCGCGCTACTGACCTTCATCCTGATTCAGAACCCGATCGTCGCTTTAGCTCAGCTCGTCAACCAGGCCAACTACAGCTATTCAGACCCTGCGAGTGGTCACACCTTTAGCGGTGTATCAAGTGCCCTCTCGACCCAACCCACCGCGCTAGTAGACCCGTTAGGCCAAATTCTCGGGTGTAACGGCACACAACTGGCCAACTATGCCGGTTTCTCGGTTGCGCTCTATGAAACTGATGCTTCTGGGACAACGCCCACCGGGTTGCTGCCTCTGACTCGCACCGAATTCCCTGACACACCTGGTAATGGCATTCCTGGCGGTAAAGCGCCCAATATTGAAAACAGCAATCCCTTTTTCTTAACCAATTCAGACCAAGGGCGCTACAACTTCTTATTTGACCCAGACCAGGGGCAGACCGCAGTGGGGAGCCAGTCCATTCTGGTGGTGACGCCCCCAGCCGGATCAGATTATTTAGAACGCCGTATTCAAATTGAGATCCTCGGCAGTACTGGCGGTATCAACAGCAGCATCGTTAGCTATCGGGCCACGGCCTTAGATGGCCAGCCCATCAGCATCGTCGGCGGCACCCAAATCAGTGACACGGTGGTCGAAGTGCCCGATGCCGAAGTGGGGAGCCTCAATCTCTTTTCTCTGGCCCTGAACACGGTGATTTGTGAGAATCGCCAGATTCAACTCGTTAAGTCGGGCGATCGCGCTGCCTCCCAACCTGGAGATACAGCTGTTTACCGCCTCGCAGTTCGCAACTTGGTGGATGCAGACATCAATACCGTGGTGGTCACTGATACGCTGCCCTTTGGCTTCCGCTTCCTAGAAGAATCGGTGCGTGCCCACATCGACGGCACGCCGGTGGCGCTGACCACCCAAGTCAGCAGTGATGGCATGACCGTCACCTTTAGTTCTGCTGCGCCGATTCCGGTTGGGCAAACCCTGAATATCCTCTACGCCACCCTGATTACCCCTGATGCGGTACGGGGGTCGGCCCGTAACTCAGCCGCTGTGAGCGGTATTCGTGCCGACAACGGATTGACCGTCCAAGATGGTCCGGTCAGTCACCTGATGCGCCTTGACCCCGGCATTCTGAATGACTGCGGCACCTTGATTGGTCGGGTGTTTGTAGACCGCAACTATGACGGTGAGCAGCAGAATGGCGAGCCTGGGGTTCCTAACGCCGTGATTTTCCTGGATGACGGCAACCGCATCGTCACCGATGACGAGGGCCTATATTCCGTCGCCAACATGCTACCGGGCTATCGCACTGGTGCCCTCGATCTCAGCAGCCTGCCTGGTTACACCCTTGCCCCCAACCTTTACTTCCGAGAACGCAACAGCCAGTCGCGACTTGTGCATATTGCACCGGGGGCGATGGTGCGGATGAATTTTGCCGTCACTCCCACCTTCCAGGAGGGCATCTAAAACCATGAAATCGTCACTGAAATCCTCGCGCCATATCCGCTTAACGGCTGGCTTGCTGGGCGTACTCACCAGCCTCTCCGCCGGTCCGGCGCTAGCCGCTAGTTACCCGCTGTCTCCGGTAAACGCCGAATCTATTGAAGTTAATGGAGAGGCTGATCTGGCTCAAGCTGAGGACAGCGCTACGGCCAGCGAGCTGCAATCGGATGACCTGTTTGTTGAGCAGGGTGAAGCAGCGGCCACCCCAACTGCACCCGAAGCAACCGAGCCTGAAGCAACCGAGCCCGAGGCAACTGAGCCTGAAGCAACTGAGGCTCCGGCTAGCAATACTACCGATACCGCCGCAGAGGCCCCGGTGCCCTCACAAGTCCTGGCGGATCAGGTCCGCATCCTCAATCCTGGGCCTAACACCGTGATGGATGTGCCAGCGGCCACCATCATTCTGGAATACCCAGTCGGTGCTGACATTGAGCTGCAGGTGAATGGAGAAGCGGTGGGGCGATCGCTGCTAGGTCGCACCGAAGTGGATGAGAGCCGCAACGTCACGGTAGAAACCTGGTACGGCGTACCGCTGCAATCGGGCACCAACCGTTTAGAGGCCGTCGTGCGCGGCACCGACAGCCCTATGGCCACGGTAGAAGTACAGGTGCGCGGCGTACCCACCCAACTGACCCTGGGTACCCGCGAAGCCCGAGTGCCTGCCGATGGCCGCTCTACAGCAACCGTGCAAGGGCAGTTATTGGATGAGAACGGTAACCTGTCTAACTGGAATACCACCGTTACCCTAACGGCCAGTCACGGCGAATTTGTCGGGGTTGACCAGTTCCCCGATCAGCCTGGTTTCCAGGTCGAAGCCCGCAATGGTCGCTACTGGGCCGAACTGCGGTCTCCCCTAGAGGCGCAACGGGTGCAGTTAACGGCCACCGCCACCGGTTTAGAAGCCTACAACCAGATTCAGTTCGAGACTCAGCGCCGTCCCAGTTTGGTGACCGGCGTCATCGATCTGCACTTTGGGGCGAGGGGCACCGACTATTACAGCAGCTTCACTGAGTTTCTACCGCCCGATGGCGACAACCGCTACGAGCTGGATGTAGATGCCTCAGTGTTTGCGATCGGTAGCCTAGGGGACTGGCTGTTTACGGGTGCGTATAACAGTGAGCGCCCCCTCAACGAAGACTGCACCGGCAGCGTGCCCCTATTTCGCGATACCCAGCGCTGCGACCATAACTATGCCATCTATGGGGATGACTCTAGCCGCGATATCTTGGCTCCTTCCATCGATAGTCTGTACCTGCGGTTTGAGCGCACCTCACCTGTAGCTGGCGCAGGCATCGATTATTTTTCTTGGGGAGACTTTAACACCGACGAATTTGCGGCTCCCTCCCAACTGTTTAGCGCCACCACCCGCCAGCTCCATGGGTTTAAGTTCAACTACAACCTCGGGGACTTAGCTGTCACCGGTTTTTATGGAGATAACGTCAACGGCTTTCAGCGCGACACCATTGCCCCAGACGGCACCAGTGGCTTTTACTTCCTATCTCGCCGCCTGGTCATCCCTGGCAGTGAGAACCTGTTCTTAGAGTTAGAAGAGCTGGATCGCCCCGGCACGGTGGTGGATCGCCGGGCCTTGTATCGCGGCACCGATTATGAAATCGACTACGATCGCGGCACCATTCGCTTCCGCGACCCCATCCTACGCACCAGCGTAGATGAGACCGGCACTGTACTGGTGCGTCGCATTGTCGCCACCTACGAGTTTGAGGGCGATGGCAGCAGCACCAGTATCTATGCAGGGCGGCTGCAGTACAACCTGGATCGCACCCTCAATCGTGAGAGTTGGCTCGGGGCCACCTACCTGCGAGAAAACCAAGGCAACCGTAGCTTTGAGCTGTACGGCGCTGACGCCCAGATTTCCTTGGGTGAAGATGCCCAACTAATTGCTGAATTTGCCCATTCTGCTAGTGATTTCGACCTGTCTGGCCCGATTAGTGGCTCCGCCTATCGGGTGGAGTTAGAGGGTTCTGTTAATGATTGGTTATCAGGGCAAGCCTATTTCCGCCATACCGATGCGGGCTTTACCAACACGGCCACGACCAGCTTTGTGCCAGGTCAAACCCGCTATGGGCTAGAGCTAGAGGCGACGGTCTCGGAGAACACGACCTTACGGGCCAGCTATGACCATGAAGAAAACTTCGGCACTGCGCCCCGTCCCCTGCTGACCCTAAGCGATCTGCTAGAGCCGGGTCTCACTCCCACGCCAGGTAGCCGCGTCGATAATTCGCTCGATACCTACTCCTTAGGGATTGTGCAGCAGCTTGGTAACAGCCAGCTAGAGTTCGACTGGATTCACCGGGAACGCACCGATAACATTTCCCCTAACGTCCTGACATCGAGTTCAGATCAACTGCGATCGCGCCTTTCGACCACCCTCAGCGATACCGCGACGGTCTTTGCCCAAAACGAACTGAATCTATCTTCGAGTGGGGATGCGCTTTACCCCAACCGCACTATTTTTGGCTTTGACTGGCAGATTTCTCCCGGCATCAGCTTAGGCATCAACCAGATCTTCTTGGATGACAACCCTTTCAATGACAACGGTGCTGTCACGACAGTAGACCTTGATGCGGCTTATAACCTCGGAGAAGACACCACTATTCGCGGTCGATTCTCCGTAATTGACGGCAATCAAGTCGGCGGCACCGTTGGCCTAGAACAGGGCTTTACTCTGGCTCCGGGTCTGCGGCTGGATTTGGCCTACGAGCATGTATTCAACAATGTTTCTACTCTGACCGCCAGCGGCACACAGTTTATTCAACCCTATGCGGTGGGTGATGGGGCTTCGGCCCTGCTGCTCACCAGCGGCAATAGCTTTAGTGCCGGTCTTTCTTATACCGACAACCCTGACCTACAAGCCAGCGCCCGCATTGAGCACAGCAGCACTGACCAAGGGTCCAACACGGTCTTCACGGCCTCGGCTTTAGGGCGATTGTCCCCAGCGATCAGCGTGTTATTCAATTACGAACTGGCCAGTGCTGCCAACCAGTCTTTACAGGGGCTGGGCACCTCTAGCACCCTGAAGCTTGGCGTTGCTTACCGCGATCCCTACAATGACCAGTTCAATGCGCTGCTGCGATATGAGTATCGGGGGAATCCCTCTACCACCCCTGACACGCTGCTGTTTGGTGCAGATATCGGCTCAGAAGAGCATCTCTTTTCAGCAGAGGCGATTTATGCCCCCAACTGGCGCTGGGAACTCTACGGCAAATATGCCTTTCGCACCAGCAGCACCCGCATCGGCGGAATTACGCCGGGTGAATTAGGGGGCTACGAAGAATTTGTCTCGACCAGTGCTGTCCATTTAGCCCAATTTAGAGCCACCTATCGGCTCGGATACTCGTGGGACTTGGTGGGTGAGGCCCGCTGGCTGGGTAGCTCCGCTGGCTATACCGAGTTTGGCGGTGCCCTAGAGGTGGGTTACTACCCGACTCCTGACCTCCGGCTATCAGCGGGTTATAGCTTTGGCAGCGCTGCAGACCGTGATTTTTCGAGCACTAATCGCTCGGCAGGGGGCTTTTATTTCGGCATTACCGCCAAGCTCAACAGTTTATTTGATGGCTTTGGCTTGCAGGAGGTGGCTCCGCCTCAGCAGCAAGAGTCTGTCGTCGAAACCGATAGTGAGGGGAACTGATCATGCCGCTTTTAATCACACGTCGCTACCGTAAGCTAATCGCCATCGGGTTGGCTGCAGCCCTATTCTGGCCCCAAATTACCGCGATTCCAGCTTTGGCCCAGGCACCGACGGCTGTCGAAATTACGGTTAACAGCGCTGCTGATGGCCCAATCCAGGCAGACCAAGGTTTGACCCTGCGGGAGGCGATCGCCCTCACGAACGGCACGCTCACCCTAAACGACCTGAGCCCAGCCGAGCAGACCCAGTTGCAGGGTGCGCCGATTGAAATTCATACGGACCCTGCCAGTGCGGTTGCTCACCCGATCACCATCGGTTTTGACCTGCCGCCCGAGCAGACCAAGATTTATTTAAGTGAGGCGTTGCCAGCGATCGCCCGCCCCGGCGTCACGGTCGATGGCACCACCCAACCGGGCTATGACCCAGCGCTGTCGGCCACCGCAGAAATTGCCGTCCCGATTCCGGTTGTCACCCTGACCCCCGCCCCAGAAGCGGAGGTTTTTCGAGGTATTAGCATTGTGGCCAGCAGCGTCACCGTGCGGGGCCTGAGCCTGTACGGGTTTACGGCAGAACACCAAGCCACGGCGGTGACGCCGCCAGCGGATATTTTTATCGCCCATCGCCTGCCGCCCCCTGATATTACCGAGCAATATCCGCCTGCCCAGGGCGCATCTTTTTATGACGAGAATACGCCGCCTGACGATATCTTGATTGAGCACAACTGGCTGGGGTTACCGCCGGACGAGACTGTTCCGGCCCGCCCCTCTGCCTTTGGGGTGTCGGTCTTTAACAGCCAGGGCACCACCGTGCGGCGCAACCGCATTGCCCACCACGACGGCAGCGGCATCATTACCGGAGCGCGGGCCGAGAATCTCTGGGTTCACGAAAATATCTTGGTGGCGAATGGCCTAGCTGGGATGCCCGACGGCATTCGCTTAGAAGGCAATATTGATAACAGCGTGATCAGCGGCAACCTGGTGTGCGGCAACGATGGCGGCGGCATTTTTCTGTTTAAGCCTGAAGGCGCAGCAGAGATCCACGGTAACGAAATTAAATTCAATGGCCAGCGGCTGCGTCGTGCTGCCATTTACCTGATGGGTGAAGGACACCAGGTGTACAACAACGAAATTAATAATCAAAAGGGGGCTGGCGTGGTGGTTACCTCCTTTGGTGTCGGTAGCCGTAACCCCAGCCATCGCCACCTGATTCAGGGCAACTTTTTCACCAACCTAGAGGGGCTCAGCATCGATCTCAACACCCGTCGTAACGATCGCGTCCAGCATTTTCAGCGGGGAGATGGTCCCAATCCGCTGCGTAATTCTGATAACCGTCGTCTTGACACCGGCAATTTAGCGATTAATGCCCCCCAATTCCTCAGTCCTGAGTTTTTTGTGCAAAACGGCACCGTGGTCATTGAGGGCATGGCGGATCCAGGCTCGGAGATAGAGCTGTATCTGAGCAACCCATCCCCCGAACCCCGTGGCCCCTTGAGTCAGCCCCTGGTGACGGTGCCTGTGGATGAGGCGGGCCGCTTTGAGTTTGTCTCCACAGAGTTGCCCCCCGGGACGGTACTGAGCGCGATCGCTTCTGACCCCCGCTACGGCACGTCTGAACCCGCCCTCAATACCGTGGTGCGATCGCTAGATGGGTCCGTCACGCCCGCTGCCCAACCTACCGCCTTACCCCAATGCACCACTCGGCCTCAGCCTCCCGAGCCCATCGTGGTGGCCCCGCCCGACCCGATCCAGCTCCAGGTGCCCCGCACCATTCACTTTGGCCTGGACCGCGACAGTATCAGCTCCGAAAGTGCAGCCATTCTTGATCAAATTGCGGCCGCTCTTGAAGCCCACCCCACCCTGGTCATTGACCTTCACGGCCACACCGACTCACGGGCCAGCGACGCCTACAACCAAGAACTGGCCCTGCGCCGTGCCGCCAACACCCGCGACTACCTGATTCGTCAGGGCATTGATCCGGCCCGACTCACCATCCGCTCCTGGGGTGAAACTCAACTGCGGGTGGCAGAAACCAACCGCCAAAACTATGCCCGCAATCGTCGCGTGGAGTTTGTCTTCCAAGACGTGCGCGGCCTAGAGATCAACTTTGTCGACCAAGAGGCCGACCTGCAAGTTGAGCCCTAGTTGGCAACGGCGCAAGTTTGCTGACCCATTTCTCAGGCTAGGGAGCTGGCGGGCTAGGGAGCTGGGGAGCTAAGAACGGTGGGCTTACTTCCGCCAAAGTGTACTCGTTAGTTCCACGGAGAGATGGCCAGAAATGGGGTGAAGCCTTCTTAAAGCGAGTGATTTCACCGAGTCAGCGATCCCCGCCCAGCGGGCTTCCTAAGACAGGCCCAGCCGAAGGCAGAAGAGTGCTCTCCCCCACTCCCCAGCACCCTACCTCCCCATTCCCCCACTCCCT
>JBHJIP010000033.1:0-8586 GCA_050043365.1 Leptolyngbyaceae cyanobacterium | reverse complement strand
GCTACTGCGAGCGAATGCCTTACCCATCAACCGCTACAGTATCCGTCGCTGGGAGGTGACCCAACTGCCGCAAGTTCCCCCGGTGACGCGCCTAGCCCTCACCCTGGCCCCTGAAAGCCCCGACTGGCAGGTCACTACCAGCAATTTAGGGGGGATCATCTTGGTACCCCCAGCCGGTGTTTCCATCAGTTCAATTCCAGATCAGGCTCCGAATCCAGTTGCCTCAGTGCCCGAGCCTATTTCCGTACCGGATCGGCCCCAGCCCCCAAGTTTGCCCGATCGCCCGCTACCGCCAACCGAACTGCCTCAGATTCCCGATGGTCGATTTGTGGTGGTCTTAGATCCAGGTCATGGCGGACGAGACCCTGGCGCTGTGGGTATTGGGGGTCTGCAAGAAAAGACGATTGTCTTACCCGTCTCACTGCGGGTTGCCGAATTGTTGCGGGATGCCGGAGTGCAGGTAATCATGACGCGCAGTGATGATCGCACTCTAGACTTGCAACCTCGGGTGGATATTGCCAACCAAGCCAACGCCACCATTTTCATTAGCATTCACGCCAATGCCATTAGCCTCAGCCGCCCAGACGTTAATGGCATCGAAACCTACTACTACAGCGACTCTGGGCGGCGTTTAGCTGAGACCATTCATGCGGCCATGTTGGCGGTGTCGGGTATGAATGATCGCGGTGTGAAACAGGCGCGTTTCTACGTGCTGCGCCATACCGCCATGCCTGCCAGCCTATTGGAAATCGGCTTTGTTACGGGTCAAGATGACGCACCGCTACTACGGGATCCAGTCTGGCGCGAGAATATGGCCCAAGCCATTGCTAGGGGAATCTTGCAATACCTGCAGCAGTGATCCTAAGCAGACTCCAAAGGTTTATGGCCTGAGCCAATTGCTATGCCATGCTGGGTCATACTTTTGAATTGTTGCCAGACTCCCAGCTCCTATGCCAATGGACGACAAATTTATGCTAATGATTCCGGGACCGACCCCCGTCCCGGAGCGTGTACTCCTAGCCCAAGCTCAACATCTGATTGGTCACCGCAGTGGTGAATTCAGCCAGATCATGGGGGAAATCACTGAACATTTGAAATGGCTGCACCAGACCCAAAATGACGTCTTGATTTTGGCGGCTAGCGGTACGGGTGCGATGGAGGCCGGCATCATTAATGTGCTCAGCGCTGGCGATCTCGTCTTGGTGGGTAGTAATGGTAAGTTCGGTGATCGCTGGGTCAAGGTTTGCAAGGCTTTTGGGTTAACCGTAGATGTGATCGAAGCGGAATGGGGTAAGCCTCTGGATCCTGCTGCCTTTGAAGCGGCCTTAACAGCGGATACGGAAAAAGCAATTAAAGCGGTCATTGTCACCCACAGCGAGACTTCAAGCGGGGTTCTCAATGATTTAGAAACCATTGCTAAGGCGACCAAGGCCCACGGGGAAGCCCTAATCATTGCCGATGCGGTAACCAGCCTGGGGGCATGCAACGTTCCCATTGATGATTGGGGACTGGATATCGTGGCCTCTGGCTCCCAGAAGGGTTACATGATCCCCCCAGGGTTAGGCTTTGTTTCGATGAGTGATCGCGCCTGGTCTGCCTATGAAAAGTCCACATTGCCCAAGTTCTACTTTGATTTAGGCCCGTATCGCAAAAGTGCGGCTAAAAATACGACCCCGTTCACACCACCAGTCAGCCTATTTTTCGCGCTGAAAGTTGCCCTGGGCATGATGCGAGAAGAGGGCCTAGAAGGCATCTTTAGTCGCCATCAGCGGCTGCAGCAATCGACCCGTGCTGCCATGAAGGCCCTGAATTTGCCCCTGTTTGCCGCCGATGAGGTGGCCAGTCCAGCGGTGACGGCTGTGATGCCCCATGGGGTCGAGGCGGAAGCCATTCGCTCCACCATGCGAAAGCAATTCGACATCGCGCTGGCGGGGGGGCAAGACCATCTCAAGGGCAAAATCTTCAGAATTGGTCATTTGGGCTTTGTGGGCGATCGCGATATTATCACCGCTGTTAGCGCCCTAGAGGCCACCTTGACGAGCTTAGGGGCGACCGGATTTACCTCTGGTGCTGGTTTAGCGGCAGCTCAATCTGTTTTGATGGCTGATTAAATTAAGGGTTTAATTGGCCCATTAAGCTCCCACAGCCCTGAACCAACCTGTAGGTTAGTTCAGGGCTGTTTTGCGATGGTGCAGCAAATTTATTGGGGGGCTCACCCGCTAAAATCAAACAAGCGAATCGATAAGGGTTTTGAGTCAGGCAGATGGTTTCCCAAGATGCCGTTGAGTTTCTAGATGCGTTTGATGTCGTGGTGGTTGGGGGAGGCCATTCGGGTTGTGAAGCAGCCTTGGCGGCAGCTCGGTTGGGATGCCGCACCCTAATGATCACCCTCAATCTCGACAAAATTGCCTGGCAGCCCTGCAACCCAGCGGTAGGGGGGCCGGCTAAATCACAACTCGCCCATGAGGTGGATGCCTTGGGGGGAGAGATTGGCAAAATTAGCGATCGCACCTATCTGCAAAAACGCGTCCTCAACAGCTCCCGAGGACCGGCAGTCTGGGCCTTGCGCGCCCAAACCGACAAGCGGGAATATGCCGCTGTCATGAAAACCGTCATCGAGAATCAAGCCAACCTCTCCATCCGCGAGGGCATGGTTACGGATTTGGTGCTGGGTGACCATGACGCGGTGATCGGGGTGGAAACCTACTTTGGGGTCTCCTTTCGCTGCCCCGCTGTCATCCCACCCCCGGGCACTTTTTCGGGCGGCACCATCTGGGTGGGCAATAAATCCATGGCGGCGGGTCGGGCTGGGGAATTTGCCGCCACAGGGCTCACCGAAACCCTACAGCAACTGGGCTTTGAAACCGGACGCCTTAAAACCGGCACTCCAGCTCGGGTAGACCGACGCTCGATCAACTTTGAGGTGCTTGATCCCCAGCCGGGGGATGAAGACGTACGCTGGTTTAGCTTCGACCCAGAGGTGTGGCAAGCGCGGCCCCAGTTGCCCTGCCATTTGACACGCACCACTGCCGAAACCCATCAGATTATTCGCGATAATCTGCATCTGTCGCCGGTATATGGGGGCTGGGTTGACTCTAAGGGGCCGCGCTATTGCCCCAGTATTGAAGACAAAATCGTTCGCTTTGCCGACAAGGAAAGCCACCAGATTTTCTTGGAACCAGAGGGTCGTACCACCCCTGAAATCTATGTCCAGGGGTTTTCAACCGGACTACCTGAGCGCCTGCAACTCGCCCTGTTACGGACACTACCAGGGCTGGAGCATTGCACCATGCTGCGACCGGCCTACGCGGTGGACTATGACTACCTGCCTGCCACCCAATGTTCACCTACGTTGATGACCAAGCGCGTGGCGGGGCTCTTTTGCGCAGGGCAAATTAATGGCACTACGGGCTATGAAGAAGCGGCGGCCCAAGGCTTAGTTGCGGGCATCAACGCTGCCCGCTTGGTCAAAGGACAGGAGTTAGTGGTATTCCCCCGAGAGGGCAGCTACATCGGCACGCTGATCGATGATCTCTGCACCAAGGACTTGCGGGAACCCTATCGGGTGCTGACATCGCGCTCAGAATACCGACTGTTGCTGCGGTCCGATAATGCCGATCAGCGGCTTACGCCCCTGGGCCATGAACTCGGGTTGATTGGTGATCGCCGTTGGGCCTTATTCCAGGAGAAGCAAGCCCGTATTGCCGAGGAAAAACAGCGCCTCCAAACCACCCGCGTCAAAGAACTAGACGATATTGGCCAGCAAATTGCCACAGATACGGGTCAACGCATCAAGGGTTCCATACTTTTGGCCGATTTACTGCGTCGTCCTGGTTTCCACTATGGTGCCTTAGAGCAATATGGATTAGGGAACGCTGAATTGGCCCGAGCCGAGAAGGAAGGGGCCGAGATCGACATTAAGTATTCAGGCTACATTCAGCGGCAGCAGGCCCAGATAGAGCAAGTGAGCAAAAACGCCAATCGCAAACTGCCTGCAGCGCTAGACTATGACGCCATTGACACCCTTTCTAAAGAGGCACGGGAAAAACTGGCCCAAGTTCAACCGTTGACGATTGGGCAAGCCTCTCGAATTGGTGGGGTTAATCCCGCCGACATCAATGCGCTGCTGGTGCATCTAGAAATCCAAGCTCGCCGTGAGACGACAGCCGCGCGGTAGGGGAACTTAGGGGACTTTTGAGCTTTATTCCCGGCCTAAAGGATCGCCCTCTACCAACCTCCCTTTGGCCCTAGCGAAGCGCAAGAGGTGTCGAAGGCGGTGAGGTCTTTTCTCTTTAGGAAATGCCCTTAGTCAAAACAGCGATTACCGCCGGTCATCCGTTCGGGGGCGGGCTTTATTGACGCGCAACTCTCGACCCATCCATTCAGCCCCATCCAATTCGGAAATCGCTTTGTCCTCACTGGCTTCATCTTTCATTTCAATGAAAGCGAACCCGCGTTTACGCCCAGTTTCGCGGTCCATCGGCAAGCTGATTCGACTGACCTCGCCATAGTCTGTGAAAACTTCCCGCAGGTCGTCTTCCGATGCCTGAAAGGATAAATTGCCAACGTAAATAGTCACTGTTCTCTCCACGCAAACCTATCGAGCCGATCGCTCGGAGGAGTTATCGCCAAGGCACGTTAGATCCTGGTCAAGCTTCCGAACGTTAGCTGAGATCATAGCCCAACCTGTCCCACTACTTCGTAATCCAACACACATGAGTCACCCTATCTATTTCTCAGGGTTATATTTCGCTCTTGAGAGCTAAGAATTTTGGGGCTATCGGAGGTTAATTTTGAGGACTGAGCCGCAAAAACGTGATCTAAATTACCCAACACACGATAAACGGTTACTGGATGCTCTCGGCCTTTGAGAATGAGCTCTCCCCAATCTTCTACCTGAAACTGATCGCGAATCTGAGGCCAAATACCCTCGGCATCATGGCCGATCAGAATACGGCAGTCACTGCCCTGGCGAGCTTTATCGACGCTCTCTAAGCGAGAGGCAATGTTAACGCTGTCGCCAATGACGCCGTACTCCATGCGGGTTGCCCCCCTCAAACTCCCCACCACAACGGGGCCGGTAAAAATGCCCACGCGCATCTGTAGGGACACTAACCCCTGGCGCTGTCGATGGTGGTTGAGGCGGCTGAGGCGGCTGGCCATGGCCACCGCGCAGGATACGGCGGCTGAGGCATCTTGAGTGATCGCGGCTTGACTATGGCGAACAATCGGCACCCCAAAAACAGCCATTAACCCATCCCCAGTGAATTTGTTAATGATGCCGTGGTGCGCTTGAATGACTTCGGCCATGGCGCTGAGGTACTCATTCAGCCAATCCAGCAAAATTTCTGGGGTGTTTTTCTCGGCCAAGGTGCTGAAGCCACGAATATCTGTAAAGAGCATTGTGGCTATGGCGCGCCTGCCAGGGAGCTTGCCAGATTTCAGCAGGCGATCGCGATTTTCCCAAAGGGCATCGGCTACCTCTGGGGAGGTGTTTTGACCGAGTAAAAGCAACATCATTTGACGCTGGCGGGCCAATTGCTGTGCCTGGGAGGCAACCACCACGCTGCTGGTGCCTACCATGGCGATCGCCGGGGCCACCACGGGCACCCAGCCCCGCTGCAGTAGCAGGCCAAAACTCGCTAAACCCAAGCCCAAAAGCAAGGCAAGTTGGATGCTTCCCAACTGGAAGGGGTTTCGAAAGCGCCAGGCCAAGCCCCCAGCTAACAACGCCCACAGGCTAATCCAACCCCACTCTTGCCAGGATGTACTGGTCCACAACAAGGACCGGCCCCCCGTAGCAGCATCTAGCACCTGGCTGACCATTTGGGCATGAATCACCACCCCTGGCATCTTGTGAGTGTCCTCTACACCCGCCCCCGTAAACGGGGTGTAGAACAGGTCTTTGAGGCTAGGGGCCGTAGGACCAATCAAAATTATTTTGCCTTGGATCCAACTGGGATCCACCTGATTGGCTAGGACCGCTGATAACGTCACCTCGCGGGCTGGCGTAACGGGATGGCGGTAATCCAACATCACCTGGTAGCCCCCCGCATCGGTGCGACCGTACCCGCCCGATCCAGGTTGCAATCGCAGCAACGGCGTTGGCCCGAGCTGCATGATGTCAGGGTTGGCGGGGTAGGCTTCAGGTTCAATGCCTGAGGCACTCAAATAATGGAGGGCAAGACGCAGCGATAGGGAAAGGAGCAACTGAGAATCACCATCGGGGGTGATCTCAGTGCCCATGATCAGGCTCCGGCGAATGGCCCCATCCCCATCTACAATCACATCATTAAAAGCAACCTGCTCTGGGGGAAGCCCCTCTGGCGGGGGGATGGTCGGGTGTCTTTCGTCTGCCCGCTTGGTAATAGCAACGACGTTGCCCGCTTCAAACACCGCCAGCAACTCATCCCGACCGGGCGGTTTAGGAATAGCGCGATAGAGATCGAGACCAATGACGGCGGGGTCATGCTGCTGAAGTTGGGCAATGGCCTGAGCCACCGTCCGATCTGTGAGGGGAAACTCCTCCAGTGCCTCTAAATCAGACTCTGTGATCGCAACAATTAAAAGGCGATCGTCCTGGGGTTGCCCATGGCCGGTCAGCTTCCAACTGGAATGGCGTAACCGCAACATCTGGTCATAGGCAAGGCGCTCGAACCCTTCGAGTAGACCCGAAGCATTTGCCCCAGCCACAACGGTGGAGACCAATAGCCCTATACATACAACCCCAAAACTCCCTTGCCATTGGGCGTTGTGTCGTAATTTTTGCCGCAGTTTAGATAGAAAAAAGCGCGATCGCCCGGTCCGAAAACTCACAACTCAGGCATCCTGATTGGATATGACTCGAACGGCACCCTGAGGGGGCGTATACCCCCTTGACATTACTGCCTATAGTTACAGGGTCTAAACTCACAACTCCGGATCGGCATTCCAAGGAAAAGTAGGCAATGCCATTGAAGATCAAGGCGCTGTCCCTCTGGCTTCCGATGCCAGCTTTGTCAGCCCATAGTCGGGCAGGGGGCCGGTCGGGCGTCTTAAATGAAGGGAAGTATGGAAATGTTAAGATGTCTCTTCATATGGTGTGCTCGCTCTGTTCCAGGCATTCAGGCTTGAGTTAATTCGCTGAAGCATAAAGCAAGGCACTTTTAAGGCACCCCATCCGTCACCAAGTCAGGAAATCGGTCAAAGCTACTCATTTGATATACAGGCAGGGAGGTTTAAGGTAATGGGATTGAGAACACAGGTTAAGCGGGCTGTTTTAGGCGTTGCTGCCCTAGCTGGGGTGATGCTATCCAGCGGCGCGATCGCACCCGTGACCCAACCGGCCCTAGCGCAACGCTGCACAACGACAGCAGGATTTAACCTCTTTGGTGGAGTCGATTCTGAAATTCGCCTGGGCTATTCCATTGACAATAACGAGCGGCGGAGTACCCGGGCTCGCTACTACCTCAAGGTCACGACGGGTGCCGTTTCCCCCAGGGAAATCATTGAGTTAGAGATCATCTATCCTCAAGCCTTTGAAGACAACAGCGGTCACTTCGATAATGCTGAGTTTGAAGTGCGCGAAGGGACAGGCCGTGGCGGAGAGACGATTCCTGTCAGTGAAGTTGTAGTTGATTCTGAGAGCAATACGATTCAGATTTACTTTGAGGATGCCATCCCTCAGGACACCAGCTTTATGGTGGTGATTGACCAAGTCCGGAATCCTAACCGTTACGGTATCCATTACTTTCACCTAGATGCCCTATATCAGGGTGATAGTGTTCGCACTCAAATTGGCACCTGGCCTCTAGAGGCATCTGCTGGCTGCAACGATTAAAGTGGTCTCCGACTCCGCCCTGTAGACGATTTATATAGACGGCTTCACTGCACCGCCCTCAGCCAATCGCTAAGGGCGGTTCTCATAGGTGAGCTTTAGAGTGTGATGTTGAATCAGAACGGCCACATTCAAAAGCAGACTCTTATATCTGGAGCCTGCCCTTGTAATTAATGGGTTCACCACCCATAGCTTCTATCCCCGGAATTCAGGGGTACGGGCATCCAAACCCGAATTGCCGTGGCGACGGTCAAGCCTGCGTGGCAGAATCATTAGGTACTTCTCCGCACCCTGCAATGACGGCTACCCTCCCGACGCTTTCCAGCCAATACGATCCATCGATCACCGAAGATAAGTGGCAGCAGGCTTGGGAGGCCCGCCATGTCTTTAAGGCTGATCCCGATCATTCGGGGGAGCCTTTTTGCGTCGTCATCCCGCCGCCCAACGTCACGGGCAGCCTGCACATGGGCCACGCCTTTGAAAATGCGCTGATCGATACCCTGGTGCGGTACCAGCGGATGCGGGGTCGCAACGCCCTATGGCTACCCGGCACTGATCACGCCAGCATTGCGGTGCAAACAATTCTAGAAAGGCAGTTTAAAGCTCAGGGTCAAACCCTTGAAACGGTCGGACGAGAGGACTTTCTAGAGCGGGCTTGGGAATGGAAAGAAGAGTCTGGCGGCACCATCCTCACCCAGCTGCAACGCCTCGGCGCGTCTTGTGATTGGGAGAACACCAAGTTCACGCTCGAGCCGGAAATGAACGTCGCG
>JBHJIP010000032.1:0-30135 GCA_050043365.1 Leptolyngbyaceae cyanobacterium | reverse complement strand
ACTGGTCAAGGCTCAGGCTGCTGGCATACGCTGATGTCATAGCTTCCTAGGGGCTACAGAGGTTACTTTCTGAGCCTAATACTTAGGAAGCCTTTTCTCGAAATGAGTGCTGATTGATACTTTCCAAATATCCTCTCAGGGGCTGCCGTAAGACGCAACTTGGTATCTGCAGGGTTGACCGACACGGCATTGATTTTGACAAGCAGATCACGGCCCTCGGCTGTAGGCGTCTCAAGGGTGATGTCCTGTAGAGCATCGTCGCGATCAATTGGACCGGGGGTTTGATAGGCAACGGCTTTCATGGTCAGTTTTAACCTGGACTAAGGGGAGCAGCTAACACAAAAGCGTTCTAGAGTTGGGTCATTTCGTTCAACGTAAAAGATGCAACCGCACCTTCCGTTGCCTTCATATAGGCCGCCAGATGGGTATTGCTCATATGCTGCTGCCAAAGTTCACGGCTTTCCCAATTTTCATAAAACAGGAATAGGGCTGGATTATCATTATCTTGATGTAAATCATATTGAATGCAGCCAGCTTCTTTTAATGTTATGGGAATGAGTTTGAGTAGTTCAGTTTTGACGAATTCAATTCTGTCGGGATTAGCTTCAATTTTCCCTATGATTGTTAACTTACTCATCAGAATTAGTTCTATTGCCATTAGGTCATAGGCAGAATAAACGACATGGATGATCTATGTAAGTAGGCACTTTTTTGATACGAAGTATCCTTTTGTATACTATCGGACTCTATTTCATGGCTCATATTCGATACGACTGCGCTCCAGGCTGCCCCGTTGAGGCGGCATTAGAAGTTATTGGCGGTAAGTGGAAAGGCGTGATTCTTTATCACTTACTATCACAGACTAGCCGCTTTAATGAGCTACGCCGTTTAATACCAGAAGTGACCCAAAGAATGCTGACAAAGCAGCTTCGTGAATTGGAAGCAGACAACTTAATTTCCAGGAAAGTCTATCCTGAGATTCCACCAAGGGTAGAATATTCGCTAACAGAGTATGGGAAAACGATTGCACCTGTTATTCATGCCCTAAAAAAATGGGGATTACAACATCTAGAGCAGAGCAAAGCAAAAAAACAGTCAATAGAGGAAAGATGATCAAATCATTCTCTTTATGACACAGAATCCTATCTATTATTGTGCTGGATCTCTTTAAAACTAAAGAGATTTACCTAAGGTCGTCTGCCTGTGATGCTAAGGATTAGTTTCTGTACCTTGTGTGGAAATATAATAGCTGCCAAATATTCTCAACGTTTCTGTACATTCTCGAAGTGCATGAATAGCTCTCTGAGTTTTTTCTTGATGTAAACCTGCCTCCAAGTCGAGAAAAAATAGATATTCTCCGAGGGAACGCTTGGTTGGGCGTGACTCAATTCGACTGAGATTAATTGCGTCTTGGAACATGATCTTTAAAGGTGCTAGTAACCCGCCTGGAACGTTTGCAGGCAAACTAAAGGCTAGAGAGGTATGTGCGCCAATTTGTAAATCTTGTCGGCCCAAAACCCAGAACTTAGTAAAGTTGTCAGGTCTATCGTTAATCGGGTGAGCTAGGACAGGCAACCCATATAAATCTGCTGCCCACTTGGATGCGATCGCAGCTGCATTATGGGTCTTTTCTAGGGTTTTCAAGACTTCTGTTGTAGAACTTGTCGGCACCAAGCTTGCTTGAGGGCAGTGGGCTTGAATCCACTGCTGGCACTGGCCAAGCGCTTGAGGGTGGGAGTAAATTTGACTTAATCCTTGCAAATTATCCGATGCCGTCAATAATGCATGGCTAATGGGGATAATCAGAGCATGTTGAATCTTGAGTTTAGGCAACTGCCACAATGCATCTAAAGTAACGGTGACACCACCCTCGATTGAATTCTCGACCGGCACTACCGCAAAGTCAATAGAGCTGTTTGATACAGATTGAATAACTTGTAAAATACTGGGGTATGCTTTTAGCTCCGGAAGACTATCTTCTTGCCTTTGGATTTGCCGTTGATAGGCAACAGCAGCTTGTTCTGAATAGGTTCCCGGAGGACCCAGAAATCCAATCGAAGAGGTCATAATACTGATCTGATTTTCTGTGAAAGATGCTTTCGATAATTTCAGATATTTCGAGTGGATTGTATTGATTTTTCACCCTTAAAGATCTGACAATTATGTTGGTCACTGACAAAAGAGCATTGATTTATATATATTATTTTTGTCGATTTCTGAACTAAATGCAAGGATCTCGACACTTTTCAATAGTAATTGCTTTCAAATACAGGGTTTTGTTTGGCCTCTTTGGATTGTTCTGTTGGCTCGATAATGTTAACGTTTTCTTCGTCCGAATCAATACATTTAACTGTACCGAATCTGCCTGTGCCATTTCGTAGGTATTTAGAGCAGCCTCAGCGCTTGGTCAATGCTTTGATGAATCCCAAGCAAGTTCTTGAACTTGACCATCAGCATTTTCGTCTGTGCTTGCGAGGGTTTACTTTTTTGATGCTACATATTCAGCCAGTGGTTTATCTCTCTATTGTGCCTGACAACAGCGGCAAACTCTGGGTGAAATCAACCGGATGTGAAATCCAAGGAAATGAATATATTAATCAATATTTTGACTTGGCATTGACGGGCTATTTAGAACTGACGGAGCAAGCAAAATCGACCCGATTACTCGGTCAAGCCGACTTACAGGTTGATTTAGAAATTCCTCCGATGCTTTACCTGGCGCCAACACCGCTTTTGCAAGCAACGGGCGATCGCATTGTTAAAAGTACCCTGCATACGATGAAACAACGCCTCGCGAGTCGTCTCGCAACTCACTATGCCATGTGGAATCAGGCACAGGCACACAATCGGTCTGAAATAGGCGCAGTGTCTGAAGCACGTCAGTAAAAGGGTGGGCATGGTGCTACGGCCCTCAACCTGGCGATACCAGCCAAGCAGTCGCTTCGATATCCTAGGTTTAAGGATTTTCAAGTATTTCTAAGACTTAGCCTAATCATCGAAAGTGGCCAATAGTATGAGAGTAGATCAGGCCCTTCTCCTTTTGTGAGGACCTCTCCATGGACAGAACCCTATTGTCCCTCTTGATGCTCAGTATGGTCCTCATCATGCTGTTTGCCCCCCACGCTACGGCTACGTTGGTTGCTGTACTTGTACTTGCTGCAATTTCAACACGGATCGCCTGGGCTGCACTGCAGTATTTGAGCCAAGCTAAGCAACCTCAACAGGCTTTAGACTAGGGACCTCCATTCCTAACTTAGCAAGCAAAGTTTCTGGCGCTGCAGCGGTTACCCACTGCAGGGTTACCGAGATTGGGCGTGGCAATGTCGACCCAGGTAAACTTTAGCCCCACTCAAAAATAGCCGCGCCCCAAGTCAGGCCCGCGCCAAAGCCGGCAGAGGCGATCACGTCTCCTGGTTGAATGCGGTTGTCTCGAATCGCTTCATCTAATGCCAGCGGAATCGATGCAGCGGAAGTGTTGCCATAGCGAGCCATATTGCTAATCACCCGCTCTGAAGGCACTTTGAGGCGATCTGCGACCGCATCTAAAATGCGCTGATTAGCCTGGTGCAGAACCAACCACTGCACATCTGCTGCGGTCAGATCGGCGCGGAAAAGAGCTTTTTCAATGACTTCAGGAACCCGTTTGCCGGCAAATCGATAGACCTCTTTGCCATTCATAGTGATGGGCTGATAAGTCCCTTTTTGAACCGTTTTATCTGCAACGATGGGCTCTGACTGAGCCTCGTATCTGAGATTAAGACACCCGTTCAGCGCTCCATTACTGTGTAACTCAAAGCCCAAAAGGCGATCGCGATCGCGCGCCTTGAGAACGACCGCTCCGGCCCCATCACCAAAGAGTACACAGGTGCGGCGATCAGCCCAATCAGTCCAGCGAGATAGCGCATCAGCGCCAATCACCAAAACGGTTTTATAGACCCCATTGCGCATAAACTGCGCTGCAGTCACCAAAGCAAAGACAAAGCCAGAGCAAGCTGCCGTCAAATCAAAAGCGACCGCTTGAGTTGCACCCAATTGCGCTTGCACCTGAGCGGCACTGCCAAACAAATCATCGGGTGTTGAGGTTGCCAAAATGATCAGATCCACCTCGTTAGGGCTGATCGCCGCCATCCCTAAAGCGGCTTGCCCTGCTTGGGTTGCTAGCTTAGTCAGTGAGCCGTCTTCAGGCAGGAGGCACCGCTGCTGAATACCCGTACGCGTCCGAATCCACTCGTCGGATGTATCAACTACCTGACCGAGTTCCTGATTGGTGAGCGTAACAGATGGCTTAGCAGAGCCGCTACCGACTAAGGAAATACCCGCTTGGAGCTGCTTTACCATCACTTTCCGTCCACTGTAGGCATTGCCACCCGCTGATACTGGGCCTGAATGCGTTCCAATACCTGATGATCGACCGCTTCTTTGGCCAGTCGAATCGCATTAAAGACCGAAGGGGCTTGGGAACTGCCGTGACTAATCACAGAAATGCCCGCCACCCCCAACAGCAAGGCACCGCCATGCTCAGCGTGGTCTACTCGCTGTTTGACCCGTCGCAAATTATTCTTCAGCACGAGAGTTCCCACCTTGCCCCGCATCCCCTGGGGGAGCTCCTCACGCAGGATTTGCAAGACGGCTTCTCCCACGGCTTCTGCAAATTTGAGCAGCACATTACCGACGAAACCATCGCAAACGACTACATCAAACTGGCCGGATAGCACATCCCGGCCTTCGGCGTTGCCCACAAAGGGAACAACCGCATGATCGCTCAACAACTGGTGGGCACTCACCGATAGGTCATTTCCCTTACTGGGCTCCTCGCCAATATTGAGCAGACCCACTTTCGGATCATCAACACCCAACACATAGCGGGAGTAGATGGTGCCCATGACTGCAAACTGCTCTAAAAACTTGGGACGGCAGTCAACATTAGCGCCGACATCCAAGATCAAAACTGATTTACCTGCAATTACCGTTGGGAAAACCGCACCAATGGCCGGGCGATCAATGCCCTTGAGCCTGCCTAATCGCAGCAGAGCTGCAGCCATGGCTGCTCCCGAATGTCCCGCAGAGACCACTGCATCAGCGCGCTTTTTCTTAACCATATCCATCGACACGTTGATGGAGGCTTTAGGCTTGCGACGCAATGCACTGAGGGGCTCCTCATGCATCTCAATGGTGCCTTCAGCAGGCACGATTTCTAAGGTTTTTAAACCATCGATGTTTGATGTAGAGGCCCGGATTTGGTCTGGGTCACCCACCAGCAAGATATCGACATCTAGCTCCGCCTTCGCTCTAACGGCACCAGCTACAATCTCGGCAGGCGCATGATCGCCGCCCATCGCATCAACGGCGATTCGTGCCCGAGTCGCTACCATAGACTGAATTCTGTAAAAACTTAGAAAATTTTAGCAGACTACTCTTCCCCTGGTTCCACAATCCGCTGGAACAGGTAGCCTGTACCCCTCGCTGTGAGAATCAGTTCAGGATTGCTGGGATCGTCTTCTAGCTTGGCCCGTAGCCGTGAGATATGTACATCGACCACGCGGGTATCGACATGTCGCTCAGGGGTATAGCCCCAAACTTCCTGAAGGATTTCAGCGCGGGAAAAAGGCTCTCCAGAGCGGCTTACGACTAGCTCTAGCAAACTAAACTCCATCCCCGTGAGTCGGATGCGCTCATTGCCTTTGTAAACTTGGCGCTTGTTCGTATCAATCCGAATATTGTTGATAGTAATCACCCCAGAACTGGGGATGCCGGTCGCGTTTCCTTTTTCAACGCGCCTCAAGACAGAGCGAATGCGGGCTTCTAATTCTTTAGGTGAAAAAGGCTTCACCACATAGTCATCGGCTCCAAGCTCAAGGCCGGTAATTCGATCGGCAACATCCCCCAATGCGGTCAGCATAATGATGGGAATATCAGACTCTTTGCGGAGTTCTTGGCAAACGCCATAGCCATCGAGCTTGGGCATCATCACATCCAAGACCACTAAGTCAGGATGAGCGGAGCGAAAGGTGTCTAACGCTTCTTCACCATCGGCGGCAGTGACCACATCGTAGCCAATCATGGACAAGCGGGTTTCTAGAATGCGTCGGATACTCGCTTCGTCATCAACAACTAGAATCTTTTCTTTGGTGCTATCCAAGGGTTTTGCCGCTCCTACTGAACTCACGCTCGTAAACTAAATAGTCGTTGAGGATAAATATTAATCTCTCACAATTAACTTTTAGCCTTTGATATTAAAATCGTACGTGATTATCTGCTGCTTGATAGTGATCGAATGCCTTAACTGCTATAGGTTTCCTGTTTTTTTTAAGGTTTAACAAAAAAATGTCGGCTTCATTAAGAAATTTTGCGGAATCCATGCTCTTTGTGAAGCCGTGCCATGGCTAAGTCGCGTTCGATTTTTGTGTGCAATGCCTGTGGTGCCGAGTCACCTCAGTATTTCGGTCGATGTCCCGTTTGTGGCAGTTGGAACACATTAGTTGAGCAAGCCCCCACGGCAAATGGGGGTAATAGCCGAGTGGGCGTCGTAGCCGGGAAAGCGTCCAAGGCACGTCGCACCCCAAAGGAGCAAGGGCCTCGCTTAGCGTTAACGCTGGCTCAGATTGAAGACAGGCCTCAACCCCGAAACGCTTCTGGGTATGGAGAGCTGGACCGTGTTTTGGGTGGCGGAATTGTGCCAGGTTCCTTGGTTTTGGTGGGGGGTGATCCTGGGATTGGGAAATCAACCTTGCTGCTACAGGTGGCCAATCATTTATCTGGCCAAATTCCGGTGCTCTACGTCTGTGCCGAGGAGTCGGGTCAACAGGTCAAGTTAAGATCGCAGCGCCTTGGCATTGGCCAGCCGTCCGCAAGCGGTGATACGAATCAGGATGCCTCAAGTGAGGCCAAATCGGCGGCAAAACACCCAGGGCTTTATTTGTTGCCAGAAATTGACCTGGAAACGATTTTGATGGAGCTAGAGGCTCTAAAACCTCCAGTGGCGGTGATTGATAGTATTCAGGCGCTGTACTATAGCGCCTTGACCTCAGCCCCAGGCTCGGTGTCTCAGGTGCGGGAATGTACCTCAGCCCTGATGCAGTTGGCCAAGCGAGAAGATATCACGCTATTTATTGTGGGTCATGTGACCAAAGAAGGGGCGATCGCCGGTCCCAAGGTCTTAGAACATTTAGTCGATACGGTGCTCTATTTTGAGGGCGATCGCTTTGCCAGTCACCGGTTGCTGCGCTCAGTCAAAAACCGATTTGGAGCCACCCATGAGCTGGGAGTGTTTGAAATGGTGGACCGGGGCCTGCAGGAGGTCACGAATCCATCTGAACTCTTCTTGGGCAATCGAGATGAGGCCGTGCCGGGCATCGCCACCATCGTGGCTTGTGAGGGCACTCGCCCCCTAGTGGTTGAGCTACAGGCTCTGGTCAGCCCCACCAGCTATAGCTCACCGCGCCGTTCGGCCACCGGGATTGAATACAACCGCCTCCTCCAAATCCTGGCCGTGTTAGAAAAGCGGGTTGGCATTCCCCTATCAAAGCTGGATGCCTATGTGGCCTCTTCAGGGGGGCTCAATGTGGGTGAACCCGCTGCTGATTTAGGCATCGCCATCGCCGTGGCCGCTAGCTTCCGAGATCGCACCGTTGACCCCTACACGGCCTTAATCGGAGAAGTGGGGCTGGGAGGCCAGGTTCGCCCCATTTCTCAACTGGAGTTACGCCTCAAGGAAGCCGCCAAGTTGGGCTTCAAGCGGGCGATTGTGCCGAAAGGGCAAGGCGGAATTGAGAGCGTTCTAGAGGTCGTACCGGTGGGGCGCGTTATGGACGCGATCGCCTTAGCGTTAGGCGGGGCCTCGTGAGGTGGTGAACTCAAAGCGATCCTGCTCCTCGCCTTCTTGCCGCTCTTCGTTTTCTTGCCATGGAGGCGCGACAAAATGACCGTCGTCTAAGATATGCTGGATGACGCTTTTAATCACCTGCCGCAGCCGCTGCTGATTACCGCTGTGGTCGATGGTGACGGTCATTACATAGCGCTCATCGTCAATCTTGACCGCAACGCTGCTGCCAATCATCTTGGAATTTTGCCCCGTTTTCTCGCCAATCCAAGCGACCCGCTCGCTCTTGAGCTGTTTAACAGCCTTATAGCCAAAGTCCCAGTCGTACTGACCCACCAGAGCATCTAAGATTTCTTCATCGCCGTCATGGGCAAAGGTATAGATCTGCCGCATCATTTCCGTGACCTCATTGGCGGTCATGGTATTGGGGCCTGAGCCGCGGTTACGGGTGGGAAAGGTCCGATTGCCCACTAGCTTGGTATGTACGGTGGTGCCGGGATAGCCCAGATCTGCCAGGGTGGTGTTGATAAACTCCCAACCCATGTAGTCCACTAATTGATTGGTGGCGATATTGTTGCTCTCCTTGATCATGCGCACCATCACTTCTCGCAATGAATAGGTGCGGTCGACAAAAATTTTCGCGCCTCTAGCGTTCTCGGTCCAGTTATGGGGATCGACGTAGACCTCTTCATCGAGGTCAACATTTTGGGTGGTGACCATTTGCATCAGGGCCACGGCCATGGGCAATTTAATCAAGCTGGCTGGGCTGGCTGGCGGGATATCCCCCTGGAAGTGACGGCATTCCCCTGAGAGGTGACACACTGAGATGCGGACTGTTCTGGCGGGACCGGCCTCCTCTGCAATTGCAGCTAAAAAATCGGATTGCCGAGCATCCACGTTGACCGTGACAAAGGAAGCGATGTGACGATAGTCGGCCACCTTGGTTTGTGCCAGCTCCCACACAAAAGCTTCTTCAGGGATGTTCTGCAAATGGGCAATCGCCTCTCCCCAAAGCGCCTCTTGCTCTTCTAAGGCGTCAAGGGTGATGGCATCGCTGTCCCGACTCTGGTCTCGCACCCGAATTGCTTCGCGGGCCAGTTCGAGAGCACGATTAAAGTCCTGCTCCGCCGTTGTCTCTACGGCAACGCGCCGTTCGGCTTCGGCAGCAATATCGGTTAGGTCAAGGTAGGGTTGCAGGGCACCCACATCTCGAACCTGCCGCAAGGACACATCTTGCAATAAGGGCTGCTTGGCTTGGGACTGAACCGCTTCTAACTCAGCCAACGTCTCGGCACGCTGCAGCTTGGTCAGTAGCGGATGCTGACTCGGCTCAGTCGATACGGTAGAAGACGCAGAGGCAGCAGCAATCGCCAGCGCGATCGCCCCACCTACATTTAAAACAACCGTTGTTGGACGCCAAAACCAGCCCATAAACCTAACCTCTTAAGCCATCTCAACTGGCGTCGTGAAGAGTACAGCAAACGTAACTCGGAATTATGAAGAAACTTACCCTAATTTCAAAGCAGCAGATTGTTTTCTGGGATACGTCACTTCGCAATCATACTGAGTGGGTCGAATTGCCTTGGTCTCTGTACCTGTTGAAACGTACTGGACTAGGTTGAGCAATCTCAGGGGTGATAGCTGCTGTCGCAATTAACTGCATGCCCAAGTAAAACAGTCCGCTAAACCCCCACGCTTCTTATACTGATATCCTGCGCCATTGCGTTTGCCATTATTTGCGCCGACGTTCCTACTTGTTTGCCGAGGCTGTTTCATGTCGTTGATTCGCGAGTTACATCGTCAACTCACCCAAAAAGAGCGCTCTGCCGTTGAAATCACCCAGGGTTATCTGTCTCAAGTTGAGCGTTTAGAGCCTCAACTCCGTAGTTTTTTAACGATCACCGCAGATCATGCGTTGGTCCAGGCCCAGCAGGTGGATGAGCAGATTGCGGCTGGAAATGAGATTGGTCCTTTGGCAGGAATTCCGATCGCCCTCAAAGATAATCTTTGCACCCAAGGTATTCAAACCACCTGCGCTTCTAAAGTGTTGGCGGGGTTTGTGCCCCCTTACGAGTCGACAGTGACCCAGCGATTGGCCACCGCTGGCACCGTTTGCCTCGGCAAAACCAATATGGATGAGTTTGCCATGGGCAGCTCAACCGAGAATTCGGCCTATCAGGTGACGGCGAATCCCTGGGATTTGGCCTGTGTACCGGGGGGCTCCTCAGGGGGGTCTGCGGCGGCAGTGGCGGCAGATGAATGCCCGATTGCCCTCGGTTCTGATACAGGCGGCTCGATTCGCCAACCGGCGGCGTTTTGCGGCGTGGTGGGTCTGAAGCCCACTTACGGGCTGGTTTCCCGCTATGGCTTAGTGGCCTATGCCTCGTCTCTAGATCAAATTGGTCCTCTGACCCGGACTGTCGAGGATGCGGCGATTGTGCTGGGGGCGATCGCAGGCCATGATGCCAAAGATTCCACCAGCATCAAGATTGAGATTCCTGATTATGCCAGTACCCTCAAGCCCGGTTTAGATTGCAAAGGACGCAAAATCGGCATCATTCAAGAGACCTTTGGGGAAGGCATCGATCCAGTCGTGGATGAGGCCGTCAAAGCCGCGATCGCCCAATTTGAGCAGTTGGGTGCTGAGGTGCAGATGCTGTCCTGCCCACAGTTTCGATACGGCGTGCCCACTTACTACATCATTGCGCCGTCAGAAGCGTCGTCTAACTTGGCCCGCTATGACGGGGTCAAATATGGGCTGCGGGCTAATGACGATAGCCTCATGGAGATGTACACCCAGACTCGCGCCACCGGATTTGGTGCTGAGGTGAAGCGACGCATCATGATCGGCACTTACGCCCTCTCAGCGGGATACTACGATGCCTATTACCTCAAAGCCCAAAAAGTCCGCACCCTGATCAAGCAGGACTTTGAGAAAGCCTTTGAGTCGGTGGATATTTTGCTTTGTCCCACCACGCCCACCACCGCTTTTAAAGCGGGGGAAAAAGTAAATGATCCCCTCAGCATGTACCTGTCAGATCTGATGACGATTCCAGTTAATTTGGCCGGTCTGCCGAGCCTGAGCTTGCCCTGTGGTTTTGACCCGAAAGGACTACCCATCGGCCTGCAGTTGATCGGTAATGTGCTGCAAGAGCAAACCTTGCTGGAAGTGGCCTATGCCTATGAGCAGTCCACAGATTGGCATCAGCAAGCACCGCAACAGTAGGGGGGCTAAAGTCACAGAAGTTGACTCAGCGATTTAGCATTCTGAAGCGGTGGTGTTTGGTTCGGTTCCGTAACTTTGCCGATGTCAAGGACACGGGATGATCGTCACGCTATAACTAGGGTTGAAGGTCTATGGTGTCGCCCATTCATTCTTGGGTAGGCTAAACCATCGCTAATTCGCTCTTAATTCTTAGGAATTCAGTGGCGGAGGTGCTTCAGTAACGTTCGCTGCAACGGGTTCGTAAGTCAATTGAGCGACTGTTGTTAGACCTGCTGGGTTAGAGTCGTCTTCTCAGATGACCGGTTAGGTTGCTAGCGTATAGACACAACAATCAGGATCAACTGGCGACAGTGTCGCCGGGGGACCAGGGAGAAAACTCTGTGCAGCAGACTCTAGGTGTGCAAACCAACGTGGATTTGATCACAGTTAAGCCTGGGCAACTTGTAATTGCGACGAGTAATATTGCCGCTCGCCCGATGAGTTTTATTGATGAGGGTCAGCGCTTAGGCTATGAGCCAGCCGTGGCCAGGGCCGTCTGCGATCGCTTAGGGTTAGAGCCCGTTTGGTCCCCGATGCCCATGCAAGACTTTTACACTGAGCTCAGCACGGGTGAATATGACGTGGTTTGGTTTAACCAGGCCATTACCCAAGAACGTCGGGCCTGGGCTGACTTTACGCGACCCTACGGTCGCTTTGACACGGCCATTTTGGTCAAGGAAGAAAGCCCCATCGAGGTTAAAAGCGATCTGAGTGGTAAACGCATCGGCATGCTGCAGGGCAGCACCACTCATCTGCTTTTAGAAATGTTCCCCCCTGATATTGAGGTGGTGTCTTTCCCTGCGCAAGAGCATGTTCTTGCCAAAATGCTGGAGGCGCTTTATGACGGCACTATCGATGCAGTGGTCGAAGATGAATTGCTGCTGATGGCAGCAGAGGCCCAAGATCGGGGCTTGCGGGTAGCGGATCAAGTGCCGACGCAGCGTCCTTTTGGGGTGGGCGTTCTCCCTGGTAATCGTGAATTGCTCGATGCGTTGAACGATACATTGAATACCCTGATTACTGATGGTACTTTGGCCAAGCTGTGGGGACAGTGGATTCCCTTCAAGGCTTATCCCTTCTAGCTCAGGGCGATCTCTGCTAGAACTGAATTCGTTTCGAGATTGCCATGACAGCTATTGTGCTGCGGCCCACCACAGCAGATGATCTTGCTTTTGTGCGTGCCGCTGAGCAGAGTGCGGAGAATGCTCAGTTTATCCGCCAGTGGTCGCAGCAACGCCATTTGCAAGCTTGCGATCACCCCAACGAGCGCCATTGGATCATTGTTGATGCTGCCACTCAGCAGTCTGTAGGTTACGGAATTCTGCTCGGCATTCAGGATCCAGACCGAACCATACTGCTGAAGCGTATTGTTATCACCATAAAAGGCCAGGGATATGGCCGTTCAGCTCTTAAACAACTCATTGCCAAGGCATTCCAAGACTTTCAGGCCAATCGACTCTGGCTGGATGTCATGACGGATAACTGCCGTGCTCAACATCTCTACGCCAGTCTAGGGTTTGTTAAAGAGGGCTGTTTGCGGGAATCGGTCAAAACCGCTGATGGCTTCAAAGATATGTGGATTATGGCGATGTTGCGATCAGAATTTGAGCAAGCCTGCAACGCTGAACCGTGACCTAGGGATTGACCGGGCTGAGATCGCACATCCATCTTTTTTTGTCTAAAGTCCCTTTTACTGAGAAAGTGAAAGATGGATTTTGCCGTTGCTGATTTCAAAGGTAAACCCATGGGCCAAACCGGCTAATCGCCTGGATTTGACGGAGCCATGCCGGGGATCAGCATCGCTTAGATAATTTACAGGAGTTGCTATGGGCAAGACAGCGTGGGTGTTTCCCGGTCAAGGATCGCAATCGGTGGGGATGGGGGCAGACTTATTGGAATTGGATGCCGCCAAGGACCGATTTGCGATCGCCGAGAGCATCTTGGGGTGGTCTGTTCCCGCTGTTTGCCAAAGCCCAGATGACAAGGTCTCCAATACCTTATATACCCAGCCCTGCCTCTATGTTTTAGAGAGCCTGCTAGTGGATCTGCTGCGGGAGCAAGACCAGCAGCCGGATATGGTAGCAGGCCATAGTCTAGGCGAATATGTGGCCCTGTATGCTGCCGGGGTCTTCGACTTTAGTGCTGGGCTGCGCCTGGTCCAGCGCCGTGCTGAGTTGATGTCTCAGGCTTCAGAAGGGGGCATGGCTGCCCTGATCGGCTTTAACCGCGAGGAGCTAGATGCCAAAATTGCCGAAACCGAAGGGGTGGTGCTGGCCAATGACAATAACTCCGGCCAGGTAGTGATTTCAGGGACGCCAGAAGCCATCGAGACGATCATGGGGAACGTCAAAGCGAAGCGGGCGATCAAGCTGAATGTCAGCGGTGCATTTCACTCGCCCTTGATGGCCCCTGCTGCTCGGGAATTCCAGGAGATTCTGGATGCAGTGGCCTTCCAAACGGCAAGTTTGCCGGTGCTATCGAATGTGGACCCCACGCCCACCAAGGATGGCGAGATTTTGAAACAGCGGCTGGCGGCGCAAATGACGGGTTCAGTCCGGTGGCGAGAGATTTCCCTACAACTGCCTGAAGAAGGGGTTGAGCAAGTCATTGAGGTGGGACCTGGCAAAGTCTTAACCGGCTTGATTAAACGCACCTGCAAGACCCTAAAGTTAGCCAATGTGGGTACGGTTGAGCAGTTACAAGGGTTTACCTCCTGAGGTTTAAGTCATGGGTCGCGATCGCGAACCGCCCGTTAGCCTAGCGCTTTACCACCTATTTAAGTGGTCTGTGGTGAGCCCGATGTTCCGTGGTTACTTTCGGGGGCGCGTCCATGGGGTTGAGCATATCCCCCGGCAGGGACCGCTGTTGGTGGTAGCCAACCATGCCAGTGATTTTGACCCGCCCATCGTGTCCTGCTGTATGCGTCGACCGGTATCTTACATGGCCAAGGAAGAGCTATTTCGGGTGCCGGTATTAAGCACTGCCATTCGCCTCTATGGAGCCTACCCAGTGAAACGGGGATCTGCCGATCGCAGCGCCATCCGCTCAGCGCTGCAGCAACTCGATCAGGGCTGGGCCGTGGGGGTTTTCCTCCAGGGGACTCGCACCGTCGATGGCCGCATTTCTAACCCCAAGCTAGGGGCGGCGTTGATTGCCGCCAAGGCCCAGGTACCGCTTTTACCAGTGAGTCTGTGGGGGAGTCACCGGATTTTCCCGAAGGGTCGTAAGCTGCCCCGTGCTGTGCCGCTCACGGTCCGCATTGGTGAACCAATTGCACCGCCCGACTCGACCAATCGCGCTGCCCTCGAATCAATTACGCAACAGTGCACTACGGTCATTCATCGTTTGCACGACCAGGGTCGCTAACCCACGATCCCCAGGGAAGGAGGTAAGCACGGTAAAATAGGCGTTCAGACCTTTTCTGCGTCGACATGACCCAATCCCTTCGTGATGAACTGGCTGGGCTGGTAGGACCGGCCCAATGGCACAACCTGCTGCCCCATGCGGCCAAAGATACCCTCGTCGTGGTGAATCCAGGGTTGGCTTTGGCTGATGTGGGCGTGGCGATCGCGGATGATCAGGTCACCATCGTCAATCGTTGGATCAGTGAGGCGCTGATTACCAAGCCTACGGCTGAACAGCTTCAGGATTGGGATTGCGATCGCGCCCGAGAATTTCAAACGTTGATCGTGCAACCCTACGTCCTGATTCAGGAAACGTCCTAAGCCCATGGGTTCCAGTTTTTCTACACCGCCCCCCAAGATCCCATCATCGGCCTCGCCACAGCTCAGCTTGTTTAGCACGCCGCTGCCCTGGCTCAATGCCTTTTGGAAGTTTTCACGGCCTCACACCATTGTCGGCACCAGTCTCAGTGTGATTGGGGTGTTTGCAGTGACCTGGACCCTGGTCCTCGCTGCTGTACCCCCTGCAGCCCCCTTACTCAATCCGTTCTCGTTATTTTTGCCATTGCTGGCTTGCTTAGCAGGCAATATCTACATCGTGGGTCTGAATCAGATCGAAGATGTGGAGATAGATCGCATCAATAAACCCCATTTGCCGATCGCCTCAGGGGAGTTCTCAATTCAGGATGCCTGGTGGATTGTGGGGCTAGCGGGGGCTATCAGCATCCTACTCTCGATATTGGGGGGCTGGTTCTTGCTGGTGACGGTTCTCACCAGTCTGATGATTGGTACGGCTTACTCATCGCCACCGACGCGGCTGAAGCGGTTTCCCTTTTGGGCGTCGATTTGCATTTTGACGGTGCGGGGGGCGATCGTAAATATAGGCCTGTTTTGGCATTACAGCAGCCAGTTGGGGTTGTCGCTGACGATTCCCGGCAAAATTTGGGGGCTGACAGCGTTTATTGTGCTCTTCAGCATTGTGATCGCGATTTTTAAAGATATTCCCGACTTAGAGGGCGATCGCCAATTCAACATCACCACGTTTACGGTGCAGCTTGGGCAGCAGCGGGTGTTTAATATCGCGCGCGCTATTTTGACGATTTGCTATTTAGGCATTGCGGGCGTGGCCCTTTGGATACCGGGGCTGAACGCAAACTTCCTCTGGGCGGCTCATGGGGGGATTTTGGCGCTGTTTTGGTGGCGGAGTCAGCGAGTGGCGCTACCGGATCAATCTGAAGTCGGTGCGAATCCGATCACGTTTCCGGCGTTTTACCAATTCATTTGGCAGCTTTTCTTTTTGGAATATTTGCTGTATCCAGCGGCTTGCTGGTTGGGGGAGGCCGTTTTTGTGGTTTAGCTATTCTTCTCTGTCAGGGGTTGCCCTTAAAGCGATATCAAGCCTTTAGTTAAGCCAGCCGTCGTTACTGCGGAGACCAGATTCGTCCCAGATATAGATGTCGTACTGGGATGGATTATCCCGTAGGTCAATGCCCCGAAGCTGCAGTTGGTTTAACCAAGGGGGGATCTCGGTCAATTGATTGCCCCGCAGACTCAACCATTTCAGGTGAGGCAACTTGAGCAGCCATGCTGGCAGCTCGGCGAGTTGATTGTCTGTCAAGATCAATCGTTCTAAATATGGCAGTTGCAGGCTTGCTGGTAGTGCCGTTAATTGATTGCCCACTAGCTTGAGTTGGTGCAGATTGTGGAGTTGCCCAATGCTGGCTGGGAGGGTGGGCAGTTGGTTATGGGAGAGATCTAGCGCCATGAGCTGGGTTAGGTCGCCTAACCAATCTGGCAGGGTCAAGGTTGGATTGTGGGAGAGGTCCAAAATTTTCAATTGGGCCAGCCCTCTGAGGCTATCGGGCAAGAGCGTGATGGTGGTGTGATTCAGGTCTAGCTTTTGCAGCAGGGTCAACTGTCCCAACCCTGTGGGCAAAGTGGCAAGGGGGTTGTGAGATAGATTCAGCTCCTGCAGGTGGGGTAGCTGCCCCAGCCAGTCCGGCAGTGCTGTCAGTTGATTCACAAACAGATCCAGCTTTTTGAGTTGGCTGAGCTGGAGCAGACTGGGGGGTAGATCGCTCAGGTCCATAAAACTCAGCCCCAGTGCGGTCGCCTGCGATCGCGCCGCTTCAGCAATCAACTGTTCCGCCTCTTGGTACGCCGCATTTTGGGTGATCGGAGCGGCGGGGGGTGTAATGGGCGTTGGGGCAATGGTGGGTGTCGGCTGGGACTGCGATCGCAAATAGACCTTGAGCGTGGCCAACCCTTGAGTTTGGGCCGCATCTAGGGCGGCATCGAGCGGATTCTCGGATAGATTCAGCCACTGCAGGGTTGGTAGGTGACCTAAGTCGGCGGGCAACTTGGTCAGTTGGTTATGGGATAGATCTAGGCTTTGCAGTTGGGTGAGGCGATCGAGCCCTGCTGGCAGCGCCGTGAGCTGGTTGTCGGCAAGGGTCAGGCTGGACAGGTGAGACAGTTTCCCCATGCTGGCTGGTAGGGTCATGAGTTGATTTTGGGAGGCATCCAAAGACCTGAGCTGGGCCAGCGAATCGATCCAGTGGGGTAAAGCTGTGAGCTGATTTTGCCGGAGGGTGAGCATCGTTAACTGCGTCAGATGCTGAAGCCATTGGGGTAGCGTCGTCAGTTGGTTCGCCGAGAGCCCCAGCCAGGTGAGTTGAGTGAGCTGCCCTAGGCTATCTGGCCATTGGGTTATGGATAAATCCGAGAGTTCCAGCCATTGGAGCTGGTTAAGGCTACCTAAGCTAATCGGTAGAGCCGTGAGCGGATTGGAGTACAGATGCAACGACTGGAGTTGGGCCAGATTACCCAGGGTGTTGGGCAAGGCTGAGAGCTGGTTATTGCCGAGCTCCAGCGCTTGAAGTTGCGTCAATGCGCCGATAGATACGGGTAATTGGGTAAGGCGGTTGCTTTGGAGATCAAGGCTGCGCAGTTGCCCCAGTTGTCCGATTGTCTCGGGCAGTCGGGCGAGGTGGGTGTCGCGCAGATGTAATTCCTGGAGTTTCGCGAGTTGCCCGATGCTGTTAGGCAGCGCTGTCAGAGGATTATGCTGCAGCTCCAACTTGATCAATTGCTTGAGTTGACCCAGTGACTCTGGTAGGTGGGTGAGTTGATTACTCGCTAAGTCCAGCGTTTGGAGCTGAGTCAAATACCCCAGCGCATCAGACAGGTGCGTGAGTTGATTGTCATAGAGGCTGAGGGTGTGGAGTTGAGTTAACTGCACCAGGCTTTCTGGCAAGGTGGTGAGACCCGCGTTGTTCAGCTTGAATGTCCTCAGGTTGGGGAGTCGTGGCCAAACTTCAGGCAGGGCAATGTGTCGGTTGTCTGATAGGTCAAGGGTGTGCAGTTGGGTGAGGGTGCCGAGCCAATCGGATAGGACAAGTTGAGGATTATCCGCTAGGTCAAGGATTTGGAGTTGGGTGAGGGTGCCAAGCCAATCAGGGAGTTGCGTGAACAGATTGCCCGCGAGATGTAGCGCTCTCAACTGGGTTGCCTGTCCCAATTCTGGGGGCAGGTTTTTCAGCCCTACCCCTGTCAGGTTTAATTCGGTTTCACCATTGTCTAATGCCCACTGGATATGGCGCTTGGCTTGGGCATAGCCTGCTCTTTCATCGGGTGTCATGGGTAGAACCTATCGCCTTATCCTCGGCCAAAATAGCGGCTACCCGTATCCAAATGTAAATGGGTGCTGTAGTAGATGATGCCGCCCCCCCAGTTGGGGTAGAGAGCATTAGCGGCAGCGAGGGGACTGTAGTTCTCGACGTAGAGATCAACCGCCCGCCCTTGTAAATGAAAACTACGGGAGGCCCCCCCAGCTGCAGCATTGGCCGCAGGGGTCCGATACCAAGATGTGATCACAAAGGGTTGGCCGAGGCGATCACGAGCGGCTTGGAGCTTGCCAGCCAAATCGATAATACTTGCGGTGATTTGAGCACTAACGGGGATGCGGGTGCCGTTGTGGGTGGCTTCTCCCCAGGTGAAACTACCGTTAGCGATGATGGATTGACCGGTGTAAACCGTCTTGCTGAGACCCGGTAGCTGCAGGGGTTCCCCCTGGTAGGGGGCAGGGTAAATCACTTTGTCCCCTAAGACCACCTGGGCATGGCGATCGTAGGCATACCAAGTGCTCAACTGCTGCACAAAGTCTTTTTCAAAGCGGATGGCGAACTTAATGTGGCTGTTAAAACCATTGCCGCTGGCGTCACGGTAGGCCCAAGAATGGAGCGGGATCTGGGTGCCAGCTCGGGAGGAAAATTTCTCACTGTTGTCCAATTGGCGTGAGTCAATCGGTTGCCGCTTCAGCAGCGTATTTTTAGTGATTTGCAGGATTGGCGTGGGTGGGTAGACGATCTTGCCGTCGTACTCCATATAGGCATGTTGGTCATAGACAAACCATTGACTGATGCCCTTAAGAAAGTCAGCTTCATGCTTAAGGGCCACCTTGATATGGCTACTAAAGCCGCCCCCCGCATCCTGAAATGCATAGGAATGCAACTCAAAGCGCTTGCCTTTGGGCACATCTTCTTTTTGGCTACCGGGCAGTAAGGCGGAGGAAACCGGGCTCTGTTTCAAGATGGTATTACGGGTCACCACCAAGAAAAAGCTGGCCTGCTGCTCTTCGCGGGGGTAGACCACCTCGCCCTCGAATTGCACCTGGGCATGGCCGCCGTAGATGAACCAGGTGTTGAACCCTTTGAAGCGAACGCCTTGGAAAGCGCACTTGATATGGCCGTTGAAATCCCCTTGGGTGGGGCTGGCATAGGCGTAGGAGGCTAGTAGGTAGGTGGAGCCAGCCGCGATCGCCTGTTTTTCCCCTTCGCTCAATTGCCCCTGATCTTCAGGGCGCAGCTTCAATACGGTACTTTCATTCACCCGCAGCAAGAATACCGATTTCAGCAGTTGTGCCCAGGTGGCTGGCCCCACCACCCCATCGGCGGTGAGGTTATTGGCAGATTGAAACGCTTGCACAGCCGCTTCGGTACCGGGGCCAAAAACGCCGTCGGTGCTCACGGTGACGCCTTGCTGATTTAAGACATCCTGGGCTGCTTTGACATCTTTGCCTTGCAGGAAGGGATCTTGCAAAGTGAGGGTGCGATCGCCGGGCTCGTATTCTTTTTCGGATACCGGCGGAGTGGTAGGTGACACCGGCTCGGGTTCGGATCCGCCGCCGCTGCCCACAGGCTGAAGCACCTGAACCCAGGTCACCGGCCCCACCACGCCGTCATCGGTGAGTTTCTGAGACTGCTGAAAGGTTTTAACTGCGGCTTCGGTGCCAGGGCCAAATATCCCATCGGTCCCAACTGTAATCCCCTGTTTGACCAACGCTTCTTGCAAAGCCTGTACGTCTTTGCCGTATAGAAAAGGATCGTCTAGGAATAGGGCGCGATCACCCGGCTCGTATTCCTGTTCGGGGTCTGGGGTCGTTCCACCACCAGCGCGGCTATCCAAGTAGGACTGTAGAGAGATACGACCATCAATAAACTGCTGACCGGCAAAGCTAAAGGCAACCCCAGGGACATCTGATAAAAACAGTTTGGCTTCAGTCAAGCGCCGTCGCAGCAGGCCCAGCTCCACATTGGTGTTGGGATTGCGATAGAGCGAAAGCGCTCGCTCAATATCATTCCATTGGCCATCCCTTAATACACCGGTCAGGGTCTGAAAATCATTGGAGCCATAAAAGGCAGCGCCGAGGTTGTAGGCAAAGCTGAGGATAGCACTGCGCTGCCCGTCGCCAAAGGTGTTCCAATTGGGGATGCGGGTTTGGGGCGGCAGAAACTGGTTTTGGAGCTTGAGCATCAGTAACTCAGTTGCGCCAGCTTCGGTAATCGTATCCCCCAGTCTTACCCGACTGCCGTCGGCTTTGATGGTGCTGCCGTAGCCAATGGTGTAAGGTTCGGCCCCTGAGAGGGGATCAGGGTAAGCCTGTGAGGCAAAGCCCTCAAACTGTTTGATTAAATCAATTGCCTGCTGGGGGATTGTTGTCATGGTCACCCTTCCTCAAACCCTATGGGTCAATACATTACTAAATAGATCGTCAAAAATGCACAGGATGGCAGTTTAGATTTGTGGTGGGAGTTCCTTGCTTCATACCCACTGAGATATTTGGGAGACGATATGAAGGCCAACTAAACGAGTTCTAGAGAACTTTTGAGCCATCTGCCCCATGCAGATAAAATTGAAGTGTCATGGACCATCCAGTTTCATCTAAAAGGCCGATCCAAGATGGCTACCGTCAACTCAGTCCAAGTTGAGCAACCTGCATCGACTATCGTGCTGGAGGGGGTAAGCTGGCAGACCTATAAAACCTTGATGGCTGAGGTGGGGGAGAATCGAGTCTGGAGAATTGCCTACGATCGCGGAGTTTTGGAACTCAGGATGCCGTCTCTTGAACATGAAGTTCCTAAAGGCCTGCTGGAAAGCTTTACTGAGGCGATCGCAGATGAGTTAGAAATTGAGGTGATGAAAGCTGGCTCGTTAACCCTAGAGCGGGAAGATTTAACGAACGCGGTGGAGCCAGATTCTTGTTTTTACATTGCCAACGAATTACAGGTGCGGGGGCGAACAAAAATTACACTTCCGCTCGATCCACCGCCTGATTTAGTGCTTGAATCAGACCACACCCACTCTTCAGTCAATAAACACACCCTCTATGCAGCCTTGGGCGTACCTGAGCTATGGCGATATGCCAAAGGCAGGCTATGGGTTTATCAACGGATAGATGGGGGATACGCACCCTCCAATCACAGTTTGGCGTTTCCTTTTTTGCCGATTGTTGAGGTGGCTGAGTTTGTCAACCAAAGCCGTACGATGGGGCAACGCAGTGCGGTGCGCTTATTCCGACAGCGTATTCGTGAGGTTTTGGCGCAGCAAGATTAACTTGGGGATGTTCCAACAATGATGTGTCCTCAACATGCTGACGGGCCTGTAAGCGCTGTCCGTTTGTAATTCACATCAGAGGCTGTTTGAAAAGCTCTCTGGACTTCGTTTAACGACATCAGTTACCCAAATCAGGCACCAGTAGCATCAGGGTTTCAGGCATCCTACGGATTGACCTCGGTATTGTCCAACACTGGTTTACCCCCTTTTTTAACAGCCTCTCAGAACAATTTGAAGAAAGCCATAGATGCCAAAGGTTGACCCGCTTCTAAAGATGCAAAAACATTCAAGACGGTGCTCGGGTGATCCCTTTACCGTGGGGACATCAATACACCGTTAAACCCATGACCCTTGTGTCTGAATGCACTCAGCGCACGTCCCCCTGGCAGGAATTTCGGGCCGGGGCAAAGCAGACGATTCCGCTGATTGTCGGGGCGATTCCCTTTGGGATTATTTTTGGCACCCTGGCCCAAACCCATGGCCTCTCCTTTGCCGGAGCCCTAGCCATGTCGGCCTGTGTCTTTGCGGGTTCTTCCCAGTTCATTGCCTTGGGGTTGCTGGGGGCGGGCTCTCCTTTAGGGATCATTGTGCTGACCACCTGGGTGGTGAACCTGCGCCATTTGCTCTATTCGGTTGGCTTAGTGCCGCACCTCAAAACCCAGAACCAGATCTGGAAAGTCGCCCTCGGGTTTTGGCTGACGGACGAAACCTTTATGGTGGCGATTCAGCGCTATCGCCAGCCCGATGCCTCGCCCTATAAGCATTGGTTTCATTTGGGGTCGGCGATCGCTATGTACAGCAGTTGGCAACTGAGTACGCTACTGGGGCTGACCCTGGGGCAAACCTTACCCAATGCCGCCGCTTGGGGGCTCGACTTTGCCATGGTCGCCACTTTTATTGGCATGACTCTGCCCTACCTGACCAATCGCCCCATGGTGGCGACAGTAGTCGTGTCGGGGGCAATGGCGCTGCTAGCCCGATCGCTGCCCCACCAGTTGGGGCTGATGGTGGCGGCGATCGCGGGCATTATCACTGGCGTCTTAGTCGAAAATCGTACTGAACCGGGAGGACAAACCCATGGCTGAGTTTCAGCTAATCACCGGGATGGTGTTGGTGACGTTTTTGGTGCGCTATCCGCTGCTGGCGGTGAGCGGGCGGGTGAAGTTACCGCCCCGCCTATTGCAAGCCCTCAATTATGTGCCCCCAGCGGTCTTAACTGCGATCGTGGTGCCGATTGTGCTAGTGGAGGGAGATCACCTTTGGCTAGGGTTGGGCAATCCGCGATTGGTGGGGGCGATCGCTACAGTTGGCATCAGCCTTTGGAAGAAGAATCTGTTGCTGACCATTGTGGCGGGTATGGGGGTTTTCTTGCTGTGGAAAGCAATGTTCTAGAGGTCTACCGATGTTCCACCAGCCAAGCCCGCAGTAGATTCACCAACCAGCGAGCCTCTTCATACTGTAGTGATCCTCCCAGATAAACTTGCTTGGTGTAGGTCTGCAGCACAACTCTACGCAGCATTAGAGAGCGACCAGACTTATTTATCCATCGCACGACTTTAGGAGTTATGTAGTAAACATCTTCAATATCTTGAATTTTGCCCTTGCCAACAAGAGCTTTTCCACCGACTGAGGTCTTAGACAGAACAAAAGTTTCACTATTGAGCTGGAAAGTGATCGGCTTAGCAACCCAACTTAGGAAGGCTAAAACGGTTACTCCACTCAATAGTGAAGAAACCGCAAACCATCCCGGAGTTAGTACCACACTTGCTAACGAAAACATTGAAGACCAATCTGTGGCTCCTAAGAAAACCCATAGCAAAATCAACGTCCATAAGAGAAAAAGGATTAGTTGTAGGGAAACTGCCAAAATGACAATTTCTGTTATTGAACTGGTTCCCGGTACTTGTAATATCAATTGATCGCCTGCTTCGCGAACTTTGATTTCCCTGTAGGGGGGACGATCTGCAATCAATGCAGCAGATGAAGGTTGCGGCAATAGGTTTGGCACTGCTGGCTGAGGTCGAGGCGGTGGTGACGACGTTGCATGCAAGGCACCGCGGAGACCGACTAAAGCAGCCTGAGCTGTCTGAAATCGCTTTTTGATGCTCGGTTCCGTCAGTTGTTGAATCCAACTCACCAAGCCAGGGCTAACACTGACGCGGTCTGCAAACTCAATGTGCAACTCATCTTGAGGTAGATCTGCTGGAGTGACTCCCGTTAGCAAATGGATCAGGGTTGCCCCCAACGCATAGAGGTCAGACGCAGGTACGGCTCGTCCACCAAATTGCTCCATGGGGGTGTAGCCATAGGAGCCCACCACCGTAAACGATGCGCCCTCAACCGCTGCCCTATCCTGCACTGCCCCAAAATCAATCAGATACACATAACCGTCTTCGCCCAGGACTAAATTGCTGGGCTTGATATCCCGATGCAGCACAGGTGGGCTGAGTCCATGGAGATAGGTCAGCAGATGCAGAATATTGGTGGCAATGTCCAGAATTTGCCGTTCGCTGAAATGCTGCCCCTCATCCAAGCACTGCTTCAGGGACTGGCCGGGAATGTAGTCCTGCACCAGGCCAAACCAATGCAGTCGATCTTCCAGGGTGAAGGAATCCCGGTAGCGGGGCATGTAGGCGTGGCGGAGTTGTTGCAACACTTGGGCTTCTCGCTCAAACAGCTTCAAATCCACCCATTGCATCGTGTCACCAAAAGCCAACAACTTCACCACCACAGGTTCTGGGGTTGCCGCCGTCTCGTCCGTGGCTAGCCAGGTTTGACGGCTAGGTGCTTGACCGAGCAGCCGACTCAATTGGTAGCGATCGCACAATAACTGTCCAGGTTCGAGCATGATGGCAGGGGCAGTATTGCCCTCAATGATGGCTCGAATTTCTGTAAAAGGGTGGTCCTACATTTTTTTAACCCAGGCATGTAACCCCAGGCTTTTAAGAAGGGAACACTAAATATCCACATAGGTAATCATCAGAGCGTCGAAATTTCAAGTGCGTAATGGGCGCTTAGCCTTTTCCCACCGATTGCATTACACACCTGAATCACGATGGCATCGGTTCTAGTCTTGCTTTAGTAAACCGGCAAACGGGCCAACCTTGCATCTATAGTCTGGAATAGACCGGTTAACTCACGGATAGCGATCAATTTATACTTCCGGCAAGTCAACCATGAGCACAAATGGGAGCTTTAGGCCAGACGTTACTCACACAAGTCGAGAAGCTTTTAAAGGTCTAATTCTAATTGTCGATGACTTACCCACAAACCTCAAAGTCCTGCGGGGACTCTTAGCTGATACTGGCCATAAATTGACTTTTGCCCGTAGTGGTCGGCAAGCGTTAGAACGCGTGAAATTAGCCTTGCCTGATCTCATTTTGCTTGACTTGATGATGCCCGAGATGAATGGGTTAGAGGTTTGTCGATACTTAAAGCAATCTCCTCAAACGGCTAGTATTCCGATCATTTTTCTGACCGCCAGCCATGAACGTGAACACTTACTGCAAGCATTTGAGCAGGGGGCTGTGGATTATGTCACCAAACCCTTTCAGCCTGGCGAACTCCTAGCTCGTATCAAGACCCATCTCACCCTGGTGCATTTGCAAAAGCGGACTCAGCGACAAGCGGCCCAGGAAACAATTCTGCGCCATGTCATTGAAGACATTCACAGCTCTCTCGAACTCACGACCGTTTTAGCCAACGCGATCTCCCACATTCAGGCTTTTATGGTGGTAGATCGCATCCTCATTGTTCGTTGCTTAGCGTCTGCACAGAAGAATATCGTCGCCACGACTGATCCGGCTTGTCAGCTCGCCAATTTTCCGATTGACACAGCAAGGTTTAAAGATCCTTATCAGCTATCAATCGCTCAACCAGAAACCCTCACATCTGTGGATGTTGATTGGTTAAAGCAATGGCAGGTTCATACAGAGCTGCGTTTCCCTATTTTTCAAGATGACAAGTTATGGGGGGCGATGATCATTCATTTGCCTGCTCATTTGCCCCAAGACGGCAGCGCTGACTTACTACAGCTAATTGTGGGGCAACTTGAAATTGCGATCCAGCAGTCAGAGCTATATGCCGAGCTACAAGTCACTCAAGCTGAACTCGTCACAACCGTTGAGAAACTGGCATTAGCCAACACCGAATTGGCCGAATTGGCCCATGTGGATAAGCTGACTCAATTGGCTAATCGGCGCTATTTTGACACTTGCATGAAGCAGGAATGGCTACGTTTGCAACGGGAGAAGCATCCCCTTTCGGTGATTGTAATCGACATCGATTATTTCAAGCCTTATAACGATACCTATGGGCATCTACAGGGGGATAATTGCTTGCAGGCAGTGGCCCAAGCGCTAAGTCAGACAATCCAACGTCCGGCGGATTTAATGTTCCGCTACGGAGGTGAAGAGTTTGTCGCTGTGCTGCCCAATACCTATATAGAGGGAGCTGTCGTCTTGGCAGAAAAGATGCAACAGGCGATTTCCCAGCTCGATATTCCACATCACACCAGTCTAGTCAGCAATCACATCACTATCAGCCTGGGCATCGCCACTCGGATCCCAAATCCACAACAAACCTGGACAGCTTTAATTGATGAGGCTGACAAGGCACTTTATCGAGCTAAAGAGCGAGGTCGCAATCAGTATTGCCTTGCCAATGATCTGAATGATTAAGTCCGAGACTATAGCCTTCGCCAATTGTATTAAGACATAGACTTGAAGTGCCGTCCGTAAACTTCTAGAACCTGTGTCGATCTGCAAGCTCAAAACCTAGAAATGTCGTCGGCTCCATCAACATTCGGGCTAACTCACTGAAGTTTCCACCCCTTGTATGCTGAGCCCCTTAATGTGGCGGGTACAGCCCAGCTTAACGTCAGCGCCCGCATCACCATCAACATCGCCATTGCCCCCCAAAGTAAATGGGCAGACTGCACATGGCGCGCCAATAGCGCTAGCGGTAAAAATCCGCCTATTGCCGCAATCAGCGTCGAGTTTCGCAGTCGTTGCCCAGCAGTCAACCCTAAAAAGTAGCCGTCTAATAAAAAGGCGATCGCTCCAAATCCCAGCGTTGGCAGCAACCAAGCTGCGTATTGGCTCACTGGCGTCAAGATCGCCTCATGATCGCTCATCAGTCGAAACAACGATCTCGGCCATAGGGCAAAGGCTCCCCCAAAAGTTAACCCCACGCTCACCGCTATCCCACCGCCCCAGAGCAAAACCCACCGCAAAGATTGTCGCTGCCCCGCTCCATAAAACTGGCCCGCAATACTTTCTGTGGCAAAGGCAATGCCGTCAATAAAGTAAGTCGCTAGGGTGATTACCTGCAGTATCAGCGTATTTGCCCCCAGCACCGCTGTCCCCAAATCCGCGCTCCAACGGGTGAACAGGGCAAAACACAGCAGTATCGAAAAGGTGCGGATCAAGATGTCGCGATTCAGGCGAAAAATGGCAGCGATCGCGGTCGGTTGCCAGAGGGATGCTTTCACCTGCAGTATTTGCGTAAGCATCTGCTCTCGCCAGAGATAACCCAGCCCCACCACCAACATCAGCACTTGGCTTAAGGCTGTTGCCGCCCCAGCCCCGGCACTAGCCCAGCCTAGTTGGCGAATAAAAACATAGTCCAAAAGGATATTGCTACCATTCGCTACCAGCGACAGCACCAGTACGCGCCGTCCTTGCCCCTGCCCCAACAACCAGCCCAGCAGCACATAATTCATCAGCACCGCCGGAGCCCCCCAAATCCGGGCATGGTAAAACGCCTGCCCAGACATCTGCACATCAGCCGTTGAACCCATTAAGCCGAAACCAATCATCCCGATGGGCACTTGCAGGGCAACAATCGCCCAGCCCGCCATTAAAGCGACTAAGCCATTTCGCCCCAAAATCAGCGCAATGTCAGCGGCGTCTTGACGGCCATGGGCCTGGGCCACCAGCCCAGTGGTGCCCATGCGCAAAAAGCCAAAGCTCCAATAAACCACGTTAAAGATTACCGCCGCGATCGCCACGCCACCCAGGTGGTGAATATCAGCTAAATGCCCTAAAAATGCCGTGTCAATGATGCCCGCCAAGGGAACCATGAGGTTCGAAAGGATGTTGGCGATAGCCAGCCGAGCAAATTGTCGTAAGAGATATGGCCGATTCAACAAGGATAGAGGTAGTTAAACGTAGGATTCCATCAGACCTTCTTCATGCTTGACCTTACCGTAGCCATTCGCACCTACAACCGGGCTGACGCCCTCGCTGCACTACTCGATCGCCTATACCAGCAAGTCCATATCGAAGATATTCGATGGGAAGTTTTAGTGGTTGACAACAACAGTAGTGACCATACGGCTGAGGTCGTTCAAAATCATCAATCAAACTGGCCCTTTACTCAACCTCTAAGGTATGTGTTTGAACCAACACAAGGGGCTGCGATCGCCAGACAAAGAGCCTTTGGAGAAGCCCACGGTCAATGGGTAGGCTTCATAGATGACGATAATTTACCCGCTCCAGACTGGGTCTACCAAGCTCATCTATTTAGCTTGGCTCACCCCCAGATAGGAGCCTATGGCGGTCAAATTCAACTCAAAGCCAATAGCAAGCTGCCTAAAAATTTTCATCAGATTGCGGTCTACTTGGCCATCATTGAACGGGGTAAGTCAGAATTTTGCTATAACCACAGGCCAAGCAACGTCCTGCCTCCCGGCACTAATATTGTTATTGCTAAGCAAGTCTGGCTTGAGTCTGTTCCCCAGGATATGCGCTTGCTTGGCCCATCAGGGAAAAATCTCAGCAGCAAGGGTGAAGATATTGAGCTTCTGTCTCACATTCAAAAAGCTGGCTGGGAAATTTGGTACGCACCATCACTGCAATGTTCTCATAAAATCCCTGAATGGCGGCTAGAACGATCCTATCTATTATCTCTCGCTTGGGGCGTAGGTTTAGGGCGACACTCGATTCGGATGTTGCGACTTAAAAAAGAGGAGAAATATTTAATGCCAATAGCCTACTTTTTTAATGATTTACGCAATCTGATTCATAGCCTTATCAAAAATATCGGGTCATTTCAAAAAGATACTGTCTGCGCCTTCAACCTAATTCTGGCAGTCAGCATACTCATCAGCCCCATACATAGTTTGTTCGACCCCAGATCCAAGTAAAAGCAAGCACCTTACTCGAAATAGCGCAATTGGAGATCATTTCAATGTCTCAAAAACATCCAAGCTTTACATTGATTATTGAGTCTGAGAACCTAGCAAGCTGCAAGCCAGAAGAGATTCAAAATATGTTTGAATCTCTCTTAAATCAAACCCATTCCATTCTTGACGCAAACGAGGTCATCATCGGTGACAATGGCTTGATTCCGACAGATATCTTGAGTCAAGTCAGGATGTTGATGCCGAATCTAAAGCAGCTACAGGTTAAACGAGAAATCACTTATTACCAAGCCAAAAATTTTCTAGCTAGCCATGCAACCGGTGAAATTCTTGTCTTTTGTGACTCTGACTGTATATATGAGACGCAGTGGCTAGAGGAAATTCTCGCCAGCTTTGTAAAAGAGCCTCAGGCAGAGGTGATTGCTGGAGAAACGGTGATCGAAGTTAAAGGGGCGTATTCTTTGGGGATTGCCATAAATTATATGTTACACCGACAGAAAACTGATAATGAACTCAAAAAGTGTAAGTTCTATTACCTAAATAATGTTGCGTTTAAGCGTGCCTTTTTCGAGGCAAATCTCATTCCCGATCACATTAAGATTTTCCGTGGAACTTGCAGTGTCCACTCCAAGCAAATAGCTGAGCAGGGCATACCAATTTGGAAGAATGCGTTGGCTAAGGCTTATCATTTGCCGCCCCAAAATTTGAAGTATTATTTACTCCGCTTTCTGATTATGGGCCATGACCATTACTGGCTCGATCAGTTGTTGGCAACTACTCCAAATCTTTCCCCGAATCAAGGTGGAGAAGAGGTGGTAAAACAAGCCAGTGTCCAACAGTCTCTTGATAAGGTAATCATCCCTGCAGCTCAAGAGAAAATTAGACAGAGATCGCTTGGTCAGCGCCTGCAAAGAAAGTATCGATACTGGGTGAATCAATTCAAAGTATATGGAGAGGAATACACAATCACGAAAGTGAATATGGTTTTAGCTATTCCAGTAATGTTTTTTTCCCAAAGCTTAATTATGCTAGGTAGACTGATGACTCAGTTTAACCGCCTCTTCAGCAAAGAACCTCACTGGTTATATCGTCTAACGGTCTTTCTAGATTAAAACCAAAACAATCGATAAGGAGGAGGCCAACATTGCCATCCCCCTCTTGCTGCCAATTTGAGTTGGCATAACAGCAATACTCTTAACCAATTTAGTTTGAATAGCAAGTCTATTCTAATCAGAGATAATTTGGCTTGATCACCAAAATCATGACAGCGTCAAGTTGGACAGGAGATTGGCGATCGCTAAGCGACCCAATCATTTGAGCAAGGGTAGTTGATAATTAGGCAGAGCCAGGACACCGTTGAAACCAAGACTCAAACAACAAAGGAGGGAACTACTCCCTCCTTTGTTGCGAACGTAAAAACTCTGGACATAACGCTTATAGCGTTATTCCTAAATTATTTCAGGTGTAAGCCTCCCTTAGTGGTGCAGAAAAGTCCTGCAACCCCTTTGAATAGGTGAGTCTCATTTGAGACAGAGGTTTTTGAAAGAGGCACTCCATGAGAAGCTCAAGTTCCCCAACTTAGAACTAAGCTCATGGAGCATCCTCCTCTCCA
>JBHJIP010000031.1:0-56625 GCA_050043365.1 Leptolyngbyaceae cyanobacterium | reverse complement strand
GAGAGGAGGATGCTCCATGAGCTTAGTTCTAAGTTGGGGAACTTGAGCTTCTCATGGAGTGCCTCTTTCAAAAACCTCTGTCTCAAATGAGACTCACCTATTCAAAGGGGTTGCAGGACTTTTCTGCACCACTAAGGGTTGAGGGGTAGCTCCTCTGGCCAGGCACTCTCCGTCGCTGCGAAGGCGCTCTAAAATAGCCCGATTTGGGGCAGATACATGGGCTGGCAAATGCTTTAACCCAGTCTGTTTTGCTAGGGCTAGACGATGACGACCATTCACAACTTCATAACGATCCCCCACCCAATCCACCTTGATGTAGTCGCCATTCATATTGGGCCCACTGACATCATGGTTGTATAACTTGTGGTAGGTGTGCCCTAGCGATTGCTCTACTGGGTTTTGACTGTGACGCAGCCTTTGAAAGTCTTTAGTGGTGTAACTTTTTTCCCGGCAAAGCTGCTGAATCACCTTCACGTCTTGCATCCATTTGCTCATTTGATCGTGGGTGTAGCTCTTGCTTGCTTGCCAACTAGTAGGCAAGTTACGCTCAGGAACTTTGGAAAGATCAATATCAAAGAAACCAGATTGCCAAGAAGGTGCCATGGTCTTTTCATGCTTATACGGCTAATGGAGAATGGAAATATGTACATTAGTCCCTATGCATAAAGCAGAAGAACTAGTGCTAAGGGGCAGAATTATGATGGCTGTTTCAATCGAACATCAGATTTTCCCGACTTCTGGCTCATAAGGGCTATAGCCGTTGTTAGATGGATTTCGGCCAGCATCATTCCATTGAGAATGGAGATTAGAAAAGTTCTCGACCTTGTTTGGGTTTTCTTTGATCCAGCGCCGTACAGAATGTTCCCATCGTTCATATTCCTGAACGGCCTTGCGTTTGAGGTCTTTTAAGTCTTGCTCTTGTTTTTGCAGTTCTATCTGTTTTACTTGCAGTTTTTTCTGAGCAGCGCCTAATTGCTTATGGAGAGTCTGTCGCTCCTGGGCAATTTTTTCCGCCTTCTGCCAATATTGCTCTCGTCGCTGCAAATAAGTTTCATTCTGCAACCGAGCCTCTAAGGCTTGATGATAATTTAACTTCTGTTCCTTGAGGGTTTGCTCCCATTGCACAGTACCTAAAGCATTGCCCCAGGCAATCACTAGATTAACCGTGGCTGCAAGAGCTGCTGCTGCAAAAGCTGTGAGTTGAAAGCCAAAGCTTGCTTGTAGACGAGGAGGTAATTGACTAATTAACCCAATAAATGCGAATAAAGTCTCCAATAGCACAATGGTTAAGGAAATCCATACTGTTGGGTTGCCAGAACGGATATGGTGCCAAAAAGGAATCTGGTTGGCGTAGCGCTCATCGTCATCGTGAGATCGCCAGGGCTCGAATCGATAATAAGCAACTACAAAACGGTAGATCCCCTGAAATTCAGCGATGTTCATGCAGACTGCACCGGCAATCGCAAACAGTAGCATCGGAATTTGGTCGAGCGTTACTCCCTGCACTTCAATGCCTAGCACTGCGGCAATTCCCAAGAACAACATCAGGGATAAACCAATGGTTAACGCTATTTCCCAAGACTCGCTTTTCGGTTTGGGCAGATGCTCTGGAGGAGGAAAATCATCTTCTGGGTTGGGATTGATATTGGGTTGGTTAGAAACCTCTTGTTCTAGGGCACCAACCTCTTCGGCCAACCTTGAAATCTCAGGTTGCAAGGCTTTAATATCTTCTTCCTGGCGGTTAATCGCATAGGCCGGAGGTAAAACTTGATAGAACCAGCGCTGATAAAGGTCTGGGCTTCCCATTTCAAGCAGTCTAGCCAGGGGGTGAGTATGCGGGTCTTTTAGCAGCGAGTCTTTATCAAAGGTCCCTAAGGACCAAGGTAACTGAGGGGAATCCCAAAACAAACCACCGGCTAGCAAGAGATACCAACGTGTTAACCAATTCATTACTCGTGCTCCTCAATTTTCGACGCATTCACAGAAGTTAAAATTTCCGTACTAGTGGCATCCATTCAGAATCAATAGTGCTGGCAAAGTAGACATTGTTTTCGATTGGGTTGAAGGCGCTAGAAAACTCCAAACGGTGCTCACTCACTCCAATCACATAGATGTGAGTTTGGCTAAGATCTTCGCTAGCAATAGATGAGGTAATGGCGTGCAATTTGGAAAGAATGTCTGGATTCGAAGTACCTTCAGTGACTAGATAAAAGTGCAGTTCCTGCCCACTAGGTAGTGACTTAACGCGATCTCGAAAACGCTGAATACCATCTACCAGTGCCGACTCAGCCGATGGAGTTAGATCTAACTCAGCAGTGTTAGGATTGCTATCTATCTGCCAATGCATATCCTGTATAGTTCGTTTTGTGGCTGTGGCTGAGTAGAGCACTCTTACGGTGTTAGTACCGGATAGCTGGCTGATTTCAACAAAATGCTTGGGGCGAACTCTTTTAGAAACCAGGTGCAGTAAGTCTTCAGTCGCAAGTGCAGTCTCAGAAGTGTTGGATTGAATGACAAACTGCACAAAGATTTTTTGTTGTTTAGGTTCGAGGCATAAGGGTTTAGGTATTTTGCATTTTGACTCAGGAGACTGGGCAGTTAAACTAAGGCTCCCGGCTAGTAAAGCGGACATGAATACGGCCCCGGTGCAAATCACGAAGGGTACTCTCATGATTGAAACTCCTATAGCAAATTCAAAATGTCGATTAAAGGCTTTAACCGAACGGTTACAGGAACCTAGCTGACTTCACTCCGTCTAGTCAGCTAGGCGTGTTGATTCTCTTGTAAGTTGTCATCGAAGGGTTTGACTATTAGAGTGAGACCGATACGGCCAACAACTTTGACCCGAGTACCAATTGGCAACTTTATAGGCAGAGGATAAGACGCGTTCCATGTACATCCATCTCCCCGATATTTGACTCGACCAATGCCGTATTCATGATGAGGTATTTCCTTAACTACCAGAGACTCTATGGATAAATGCAACTGCGCTTTATTGAAAGCCACTCCAGGAGGGGGCTCTAAAGACTGCAGTAATTTAGGATCGATTTCTTTAGGGGTAAACGAATCTGATGGCAGCCTAGGAGACTGCCTAAACCCAAGAGAAAGTTTCATGGCAATATTCGGGATGTTAGTGCTAGGAGCTTGCGAGAGTGACCTGACTAATCAAGCTTTCAAGTGCTAGCTAGGCTTCGCAAAGCAGGGCATCAAAAATCACTTTGGTATAAGTAACTTTGTTGTGCCTTCAATGGATATATGGCGTTCATTAGGGGCGAAATTTCTGACAACTGCCGACAAGTTTCCTAACCAGATGAGCACGCACCCGTAAGAACTTTGCTGAACTCGCGTTTGCGCTTACTGCTTTGGAAGGAGTAGCGTGATCATCCATCTCATATAAGGATGTTATGTAGGCCTTTCTAAAGCTCTACGAGTGAGTCTGTGAGATACGTTCGCTAATAAACGGTGTTCGTTTTAGCCGCGACACTTAACTAAACGAGTCATATACATTCTGCCAACTGACAGTGAAACAGCTCGGGCCAGTATTCAGATAACTCTGTTGCTAAGCTACTGATGCTGTCAAATGTCGGGACTCATGTCGCGCAACACAATGGTATGCGCGACATGGCGTCATCTCTTGAGCGCTGCTCTTGAATGCTGGACAGCAATGCAGGCAGACTGATCAAGCACAAACTTGTTTTCTGGTAAACATCGTGCGTTCTCAGCTATGTAAGTGAATGGAAGACGCAGCTTTAGAGACCTGTATAGAAGTAACTTGAGACCGAGGTTCACGATGAACGGTCTAGCTTACGTTGGTAATTGTCGGCAATTGTCGGGAAACGCTACTTCTGTTGAGCCATATAAGTATGTACGGTGAAAACGGTCTAGCTAATGTTGGCAATTGTCGGCAATTGTCGAGAAACGCTACTTCTGCTGAGCCATATAAATATGTACGGCGAAACAGAAATTTGCCTGCCAACGCCTACCGGAAAGCAGCCTATACGAACCAAACATAAATTCACGAAAAATATTCTTATGCCGCTTGACATTAACCTATCGGAAAGCAGCGGAACATATGCGGATGATTTTGTCAGCTCGCAACCTAAGCAGAAGTACTTTGTGCCAATTTGCCCTAACACTTTCATGGTCAATCGTTCCTTTTTGCATGAGTACATTCCTGAACTCATCAATAAGAAATTGAACTTAAATATCGTTATTGGCGATTATCTAGAGCGTCATAACTACATGTTTTTTTACGACATGAATGAGAACGATGCTCTGACAAGAATTAATCGAAAGAGCAAAAAAGTTTATGAAACAATTAAATCCATTGTAAAAGATAAGAACGCAAATGAATCGGTTCAACTGCACTCATTTTATGACTATATTGAAACGGAAGAAAGTCGCCATATAGGCAATAGCATTAGGAAATTCAAAAACATGAATGAAAGCTTTGCAGAAGATTTTAGAGAGCAGTCCAATTATTTTCTGAATAGTGCGGTCAGGAAGTTGGGCGTCAATATAAATAATTATCTTAACAAGGGAAAATCTTGCCTAGAAGAATACTTAATTGAAGAAATACAGGCATATATATGCTTGTATCAAAATGGGTTCGTAGGAGAAATCTACCCGGGCAAAGATTTAAATATCTTTGAAAAGATGACTCAAGGAAAATATGACAATTTCCCTTTTGATTATTCAGATCGAACTTATATATCAGTTAACTTATCTACTGAAAACGGAAATTCATATGCAAAACAAATTTGAGTAAGAGCAGTTTTTGGATGAGTTAGTTAGGTTTCTGGACAATATCCAAGGAGAAAATAGTGAAATCTATTGCTTATATTGCAGTTTTTTCGGCAATCTTACTGCCCGCCACACTCTATTTTTCTGTTGCCTATCGAGAACGCAAAAATATTCTGAATATCCGAGATTTTTTTCCCCTCAAGAGATCAATATCTACAGGTGAATATCGATCTACTACGGTAGCGGCAGGCATGTCATTGGCGACAGTTATCATTGCCTTCATTAATTTAGCCCCGGCACTAGGCATCACTCTTTTTGTCTCTGTAGTTACATATTCCCTGAGTTTTTTGCTGCTGTACTTTTGTGCCGGTCGCATTATGAGAGCTAATCCGCAGAATGATACGATTCAAGCCTATTTAGGTAAAACCTATGGCAGTTCTAGCGTCAAGAACATCGCCCTCATTTTTTCTCTTATTGGCTATATCAGTATTTTCAGCATGGAGCTGTTGGTTGGAGTCACAGTTCTAGAACCTTTTTTGGGCTCAGGTACTTTTTTGTTTTCTTTGGTTTACTTAGTTTTTACTATTGTGTATACACTTATGAGTGGTTATCGAGCCGTTATCGCGACAGACAAGTGGCAACTACGGTTTATTTTGGTAAGCATAGCCTCCCTTCTAGTGTTAGCAATTGTTGAAACTCAGCAAGCACCAGCTGTTGATTTTGTCTCAACCTTCTCCTCTGTGGCTACGTCGTGGGTTCCAGCTTGGGCTTTCATCATTGGAATTGCGGTTATCAACCTTCCTGCGCCCATTAGTGATGCGGGCACTTGGCAGCGTCTCTGCTCTACTAAAGATATCCAATCAGCGAAGCGAGGTCTTATTCAGGTATCTCGCTTCTTTGCGGTTTTATGGGCGGTTATCGTCATCTTGGCCTGTTACTACGGGCGTGTTGCCGCTGCAACAGGTTTTGACCCAACGCAAGAAACCCTCATGGCTCACATTATGAGGACGTTTGCAACATCTGGACCTGGTTTTATAGTTTTACTTTTCTTATTTGTGTTGGGTCTTTTCAGTGCAATGATTTCTACTGCAGACAGTCTCTTGATTGTAGTTGGTCAATTCTTCTCAATAGACATCTTAAAGCTCAATCCAGAAGATTCTGAACCACAACGAGTGATGCAGAAAGCGCGACTCTCCACGGCAGCAATTGCAGTCATCTCATTTATAATTTTTACGATTCTGAGATTTTTGAAATTTGATGTTGTTCAGCTAGTATTTGCAATATATGGTGCACAGCTTGCCATGTTTCCCTCTGTATTCTTCTCTTTATTTTTTAATAAAAAAATTAATCTAAAAAAAGTGCGACATGCCGCCAGTGCATCTATTTTATCTGGATTTATAGGTGGTTGGTCAAGTGCACTTTACGGAAGATTTAGTGGTGATTCAAACTGGCTTTTTAATGCTCCTGCAACTGCTCTATCAGTTAGTATTTTGATCTTTATTATGCTTTCAATTTCTTCACTCTTAAAGTCAAAAGCAGGTAAATGAGAACAATTGATGATGGCAAATTTCCAAATACAAAGATTTGACACTTACTCTTTTCGAGAATCTTTTAAATGTATTTAGAGTTAACAAGAGGAGTACTCTCAGGGCTGATTCAAAGTCAGGAGAGTAAAACTGAAACACCTATGTATTCGTCGAAAATATTAGGCTGGCATCATATCGAGTAACTGTAGAAATAGGGTTGCGGGTTTAACCCGACGACAATGAATCAACTCTGAGAGTGCAGCAATAAAGGTTCAAGTAATCTGACAATTATCTTCTCAGATCTATGTGCATCAAAAAAACAATCCTTAAGGAATATAAAATTGAATTGTCAAGTGAAACCTAAAACTAGATCTAAAAAATAATTTAGAAGTCGAGTCTTAACTTCACGAGAAAATATCAGCTGCAAGTAATTCAGGTGATGAGTTAGCAAAAGGCTAAAAAACTCAAAACATTTTGCAGTCAATTATACTTAGTGGCTTCATTTTTAAAAATGCTCAAAAGATGAGGACCTTTTAAAATATATATTTTAGTTTTGTCTTGCATTTTGATTTCGGAGAATTTTCATTTCACAATAAGCAGAAGAGTTATCTGATCTATGAATATCAATCTGGTCGACGGATGTCATTTGATTTCATATTATGAGTTATCAAAAACTGATAAAGGCAAGTTAACTTGGGAGAGTTGCATCCATCAAATTGTTGATATTTCACTGCAACATACTGATTTATTTTTTCCTAACACTTGCAGAAATATCATTCCAAATGATGCCCGATTACATCAATGCTATGTTCATATAGAAAATAAAAAAGTAGTAGCTTACTGTATTGTTGTTGTTTGTTCTGATATTGCTGAATATCTGTGGGGAGCAACCAGAAAAGACATGCTCAATCGGGGCATGATGGCAAAGCTTTACTGGTTCATTGAGGAAAAAATAAAATATGATCAACCGACGGTAGAGCGCATCCATGCGATGTGTGCATCCTTGGACTCAAAGATTGTTGAGGATGACTTGTTTGATGAAGCTGAAAAAGAGAGAAGACGGAGGTCCTGGAGATTAGCTCATGTTTTTCATCACAGGATGAATTTTGATTTTACCTATAAGCTAGAAGACTATTGGGGTGTTGGCTACCATGCTCTATTGTGCATGAAAGTTAGAGCTAACTTTGGTGTAAGAAGTCGTAATAACTGTACTGATTATGGCTATTCTGAGCACTCATCTCAATCACATCCAGTTTCTTATGAGTCAATTTTGGCTGACAAGAAAGATAGGAATTTAGAGGTCAACCAAAAGATTGCGAAATATATTCGAGCATGCCTTGATACATTTGATGAATCATTTGTTAGGAATGTCGAACCAGGCTCAATAGGAAAAGAGGACTATATCACAAGAAATTATTCAGCGAGCAAAAACTCAGAACCTGTCATGCTAAAACTTAATGGATTTACTGGTCTTGCACTAATAAATCCATATACTCATACTTTGACTGCATTTGCCGATGCCAGCCAAGATGTAGAGCAGTCTGGAGTTAACGTCTACGAAAAATTTGAATATAGTATCTGCGAACCCAGCTTTCTTCAAGAAATTATTTCAGAATCAGAAGAAACCGGATACTTTATTTATCCTTCTAGTTCATCTCAAAAAAGTAAACTTAATGTAGATCTGTATTTTGATTATTTCGAAAAAAAGTATGCATTGAAGAATAGGAAAAATCCCAGAGCTGACTATACAATCTTCTATAGAAAGCGTATGGGAAAGGATGGTTTCTACTCTGTTTTATACTTTATAACTCCCTTAATACCAAACATATTGTGGTACAAAAATTTATGGCAATCGTTTTCTGACTATTCTTTTGCTTTGACACTGGTGATTTTTGGGTACTTGTCTTCGCTTAGAGTGACTGATTTTTCCTTGCGGGACAGTGAGTATTTTGATGGATTAATGAAGGCTGTCTCACCTTCTGGTTCGGAGGATGATTTTGTCGATAAAATTGCAAGAATTAGTGAAGAAATCACTCAGGTTACAGAGAGGCATTATTCTGCTTTAGTTGAGCAGAATAACCGAGCATTTAAAAGTTTAGGCCATCTTATGAAGAACCGGTGTGACAATCTTCTGCGGCTTGCCAGATCTAATGCTCAAGTTCAACCAAGACAAGATTCTCTATGGTACAGGGGTTTATGTTCTCTTTCTGATAGTTATCAGGCACAACAGCTAGCAGTATTTAGTTCCTTAAATGAAATCTACAATGAGTATGTGGATTATCCGAGTAAGCTAAATCGCTTCTTTGAGCAAGAAGAAGATTCCTTTGATTTATCTGATTTGATGTACCAGGAAGCTTGCGCAGTCATTGAGGAAAAAAAAGAATTTTTAGGTCACAAGGTTTTTTCATTGCTTTTAAGCCTGGAAAACTTTAAGGACTATAGTTTTCGTCTTAGACCTAACCTGAGACTTTCTAATTCGAGTCAAGATACTTATCGGCTAAGCAAGGCTGTTTTGAGCAATATCTTTTTCGAGATCTTCTCAAACGCAGCTCGCCATGGCATGGTCAATTCTTCAAAACATGAAAACCGCCAAGGGAGAGGAACAGTATCTATTTTTTTTGACAAAGACAAAATGGGTGAATCGTCAGCAATTGTAATCTACAATCCAGTATTCATTAATCGAAATCAGAAAAATGCTTTGGCTAGATTTGAAAGGTTGCCGACTAATTATTTCAGAAGTCTTTCAGGCAACTTAGGACATGGCCTTGGTGTTGTCTCAGAGTACTTATCCAGACTTAATTTAGGTGAAATTGGGGAACGAAGGTTTTGCAGTCATGACCAAAACTTCTATGAGATCAGGATTTTTCTCGACGGACTAGAAATTTCAGAAGTTAATCGGAAATGAGTCTATGATGCCAGATTTTGATCGCATTAGAATCCTTTGGATTGATGATTTGCCAACTGTTCAAACAGAAGATTTGGGGTTTTTATCTGAATTTTTTGAGATTGTAGCAAAAGAGGGCAAGCCATGTTGGTTACGATCAATCGATGATTACGAAGAAATAAGGGCAGAACATGAGAATTGTAATCAACATGATTCTTCTCCTTATCTTCCGGTAGAAATTGTCTCGGCAGACTACGATCTTTCAAAGTTTTCAGGTAATGACAGTGTCGGGCCTAGAAATTTTGAAGGTGCTGAAAAACCGAAAAGGCCACCAACTAAGCAGAAACTTTCAGGAAAAATTGTCAAAGAGATTAACCCTGATGATGTCAATCACGAGGATTTTGACGGATGTCTCATTAATCTATTTTATCTTTCGGATTTCAGCAATCATCCTTGTGGCTCGGTTGTAACTACTTACCAAGATCCAAACCGTCAAAATCGAGTAGCAAAAAAGTTGGAAACTCATATGGAGCGTATTTATGGAATTGCTCCTTTATATCCATCTCAGAAAAACTGGGATATCATTTTAAGCACGGGGACAGTTGCTTTAAGAAAGCGTATTAAAAGGCTTTACGAAGATAGCAAGATAGTCTTGTCTGTAAGTGATCTAATTGCCATGGCCGATGGTGTTAACGCTAGTGTTTTGACGTTGAAGTCAGAGTTCACTACCCGTAAATTACCTGTTAGAGGATTATTTATTGACTGCAAAGATAACGAAGAAATGGCAAGCACTATTAGCGAATGGGCATCTATGCTGCTTCAGCTAAAAGTATCAAGAGAACACTACCGATTTGCTAAAGAGGTCGCAGAAAAAATATGGAATACTTACAATGACGATGAGTTGCTAAGTTCATATCAAGAGTTCTCTAGCCTACACACCTCGCTTTATGGTGTTAATGGTCAAGAGATTCATGTTGATGAACAACTAGAATTGAAATACGATAGATATGCGAAATACTTTGGTTTGCGAGAAACTAAACGTATAGGAAAAGAGAAAGTCTATGAGTGCACATCAGAAAAGTGTTTAGATATCAACTCCATTTCTCTTCCTGTTAGCAAAAAAAGTCAGAAAGAGTCAAACACAATTGTTCGATGGGCAATTATATTTTTGATTCTAAAGCTTATGAAACGTGCCTTGATTTGCAAGGCAAAACTTGAAAAACAGCTTGAAGAAGTCATTTCTCAGCAGAATAGCCAAAAAATTCGTGACATCGAAAAATTGTTGTCACCTTTTTTGGATGTTGATGACATTTATCTATTGCTATTTCCTGTTCCTAAAAGTCCTTTCCCATCACCGTGGCATATTGCCAACCCCTCAGTAAGAGCTAGACGAAAAGAAACCTGGCAGAAGACTCTGGGCCGAAAGGGTATTAACCTAAAAGACTTTCTCAATGGTAATGCTTTAACTCATGGAGAGCGATGCTTAATACAAGGTATTCTAATCAATGATGATGAATTCATAGAACTTGGAGACAATGAAGAATCTCGTTTAGATATTTGGCGTTCTTGGATGATAAGCAGCCAATTTGTCTTTGGATGTTAGACTTTTGTGCTTTAATTCTTGGATTTTTGATTTTAAGTAAAATGTCAGAAAACATTGAAAGATTTGATATTCCTCCTGAAGTATTAGAGCTTATTGAACGTCGTGCTTATGCCTTTAAAAGTAAAAATAGATATTTTTTTCGAGATGTCGACATACAAGATTTGGTCCAATCTGGAGTTATCGCTTGTTTGAAAGCAATGGAGCGATTTGACCCAAGTAGAGGGAAAATCCAGACATTTTTGATGCAGCATATAAATCGTGCGATTCAGCAAGAGGCTTGGAGGGCAGTTGTTGGAGATGGCAATGCTCCATATGCTGCATCTGTCTCCAAAAGTAAGCAAGACCTCGAGGAAGCTGGAGATAGCGATCCTGACTTCCCAAACATTGAGAGAATATCTGAGAAATCTAAAGTATCGCAGATAAGAGTCAAACAAATACTGGCGGCAATGGATTTCAAGAGAAGCAGCGTTGTCTTGCAAGATGACAAAGACTCTATTGATAGATATAGTTCCCTGATTGGAGTAAATGAAGATTTTATAGAGCAAGAGAGTAAAACTGAAAAGTTTAAAAAAAACAATACTTCCAAATATTTTGAGGGCGAAAAAGATGAAACCCGAGTTTGTGGAGAAGACTATATATTAGTATTCCCCAACCTTCTTTTTCTTCTGAAAAAGAAGAATAGTGAATACAAAATAGTAATAAGTACTCAAAAATATAATTTCTTGTCTAAGCTAAGTGAATCTGATTTTCCTTATAGTAAAAGAAGTGCTTTGCGAAAGCTGAGTTCAACCAAGACAGGCGAACTCTTGGCACTGCCTGAATCACTTTTAGAATCACCTGAATCAGATACTCTTGTATATAAGAATCGCAAAAATTGGAAGAAATGTGAGGGCTCACTTTAGCGCTATTAGATTTTGCTGATGTAAAGCTAAAAGTTGAAGTGAAATGAGCGTTGAAGATGTCGGGAAAAGTTTCGCTTCAACAGAGTAAAGTTGTTGGTGAAGCTCTAGACCTGTGTTTTGAGCAAGAATGAGTTGAGCTTATTGAATCCGTCGGGGCTGGTTACCTAAAGGGTGATAGCGTATGAAACGCTTATGGAAATAGGATTCTAGTAATTAAGCTTTAAAACACTCGAAAAGCTCTTTACACGAGGCTTTTCAGCTGGGCAGCACCTTTTAATAGACCAGTCCATCTAGAACGGATTCCCAGTTTAAGAACATTGGCACCATTCAGAATGGTGAGTGAATGGTGGTCGAATTAAGAACTTGTACTGCAACTTCCTTCCAACATGGGCTTCAGACTTTAGCGGTCGGTCACGCTGAAACCCTTTCAGGTACTGAACCCGGATGGGTGGCAAGGCATTGCAGTTCCAACGAAGCTGAAACCCTCTTAGGGATTCCGTGTCTGATGAACTAGCTTTTGTGAGGCTCTAGCAAAGCTGAAAACCTCACCGCCAACCCTTTGGTTTTGGCTTTGCCCCCAAAACATGGCGCTATTGCGAAACCGCTGCGATCTACATTTGCCTCGAAGCCCTCCATCAACTCAAACAAGTCGAAGTGAACTTGACTTTGGAATAGCCCTCTTCTGACGCTGAAGAAACCTCGGCTGCACCTGCTTGGCTAGCTTGATAGACCGTAATCATCAATGTTGATGGTGTAGGCAGAAGCTGTGAGTGGTTCAATAATGGCCAATAACTGGCGCAGCGGCCACTGTCTACCAGACTTTTGGGCAATACCCCTGCCCAAACAGAGAACGAAGCAATGAACATGTTAAAAACATCACTGGCCGGAGGCATTGCCCTAGCGGTTTTGGCCCATGGTCTGTCGATCCAGGCGGGGCCTTATCCCGACGAACTGGGCATTTGCTATCGCTTTGAGGGAGATGACCGCACCCAACTGGAACCCTGTGTGATTAGCGCTGGCTACGGAACTGGTGCCCATTACGTCACCCTGCATTGGCTAGATGGCACTATTAGTAACATCAGCTGGATTAACTACTGCCCTGAGGGCGACTACGAAGAGCTCGGTTTTTGTGCGTACCAAGTCAATGACCAAGTCGCTGAACCCTACGAGCGAAATCTTTTTATGGCCGTCACCACCGTAGAGGACCCAGACAACTTGCCTTGCTACCGCATTCTTGAAACTGATGACAGCGTTTGCTACCGATTCAACCCATAGGGTCATGGTCGCTCAGAATTTACCCCAGGCCTAGAACGCTTTATTAGGGGCGATAACGTGCAGAACTCGTGTAATCAGAAAATATGATGGCTAGGACTCTTATAGTACTGATATTCGCTCCTACTTTGGGGTAGTGGGGGTCGTGGGTTCAAATCCCGCCGCTCCGATAGGCTGAAACCTTCCAGAAATGGGAGGTTTCGCTGTATAAAGGCTTTCAGAACAAGTTAAATTTCCATTCGAAAGAAGCTCCTTTAAAAGCTTTGCTTATATCGATAGCTATGACCAGGTCGTTTAGCGACTGGCTCAAGCAAATCAGATGATGTTGCTGACTGCCGACCGCAGGATGAAAGGGGAAATTCACCGGAGCAGGTCATGGGTGAAGAAAACACTTCAGAGTTATTGCCTGTGATTTTTGATATTTGAGGCTCACTCTGGCTTCTGAATCATGCGCTCCAACTGACGCTGTTTCGCCCTAGGGTCAATGCTCAGCAAACGCACATAGTCGCTGGGATGATCCGCCAGAAAATGCTCCACCTGGGTTAGCACCTGGGCCTCATGAACGCTAGCAATCGTCGGGCCACTCTGCCAGGAACCCACCTTAAACCGACGCATATCAGCAAATTCCAGACCAATGCGGTGCCCTAGACGGAGTTGTTGCCGGATCACGTCCATGATGTCTGCGCTCAAAGGGTGGGCTACCTGGCCATTTTGATGGGCAGACCGGAAGCCGTTACTGGAACCATTACGGGTGGCCGGATTCTGCAAATTGGTAGCGCATTCGATATTGTCAGCACAGCGGTACCCAGCCCGTAGAGCCTGATTGATTTCGACCACGTGGTGAGAAAAGGTGCGATCTCTCTCGTTGGCATCTGGCAAGCGATCGGCGGCCTGTTGGGTCGTAATGACGGCCCCACCGGGCACATACTTACCCAGTGGAATCTCCACATCTTGGATCAAGGCATGCATCATCACAATGCAGCCGTGGCCCACATGGGCATTAAACACCGTCGAACGAAAGCCAATAAAACATTCATCCCCCACGTAAGCCGGACCATGGATCAATGCCATGTGGGTGATGCAGGTGCCTTCGCCAACCCACACGGAGTACGCCTGCTGGTCATCCCCCAAGACACGCCCTTGCTCTAACCCGTGGATGACCACCCCATCCTGAATGTTGGTATTGGCCCCAATATAAAAGGGAGACCCTTCGTCTGCACGAATGGAGGTATTGGGGGCGACGATGACATTGTCAGCCACGCGCACATCGCCAATCAGACTGCACTGGGGATGCACATAGGCAGATGCGGCAATGGTGGGCTGGTCTAGGTCGCGGTCCCAAGGGGTGGGTGGGGCGGGTTGATGACGCAGCGGCATGGTACCTTCCTTGGTTCAGAGTTGAGTGGGATTGGGCGCATCCCCATAGACGGCGACGGGGTTAAACGTCTTGGTGGCTTCCGTAAACGTCAGGGCAACAGGACCGTTGGCTAGAGCGCCCTCATCAGACGAAATCTGACGATAGAAGCAAGAGCGATAGCCCACGTGACAACTGGCCCCTGATCCGGCCACATTGACCTTCATCCACAGGCAATCTTGATCGTCGTCAATGAGCAATTGCTGTACGGTCTGCACCAGCCCACTGGTGGCTCCCTTATGCCAGAGCTGCTGACGGCTGCGGCTATAGTAGTGGGCTTCACCGGTTTCCAGGGTTTTCAGCAACGCGGCTTCGTTCATGTAAGCGTGCATCAGCACCTCGCCGGTTGCGGCATCCGTGGTAATCACAGGGATGAGCCCATGGGCGTCAAACTTAGGGGCTAAGAGCATCCCTTCTTCGACGGTTTCAACTGAGGTGCGGACAGCAAACGGAGACGACATAGATCAAAAACTGATAATGATAATCATTATCGCATGATCGGCGACAGATTCTGAACGGGTGAGGGGTCACGCTCCACGTATCTGCTTCTACGGGTGAGGTTTAAGCGAGATCCTTGTCTGATCAACCTGAGTCAACTATGTCAACATGCAAGAGCATGATGATCATCACGAATAGCCGAAACAATGGTTGATGACACTCAACACAATCCCATTGTTGAAATTTTAGAAGGGCTGGAAGCCTTGATGGACCCAGCCCCTTCGGACGATATTGAAGGAGTTCTGCTAGCAGCTTGACTCAAGGTCAGCAACACTTTGTCAGAGGATTTTTGGGCCGTAACCCATTAAGATGCCAGCGCGGCTGGGCTACGCCGCTACCTTCGAGTAAAGGCATTCTTTGACAACCCAATCCAGCATCCAATTTCGTCCCAAGAGTTGGTTGACCACCAACGAAATCAACTGGCCATTGATTAGGAAAAAACAGAGTTTTTCTTTTTTGACTGACAACCAAAATTAATTTAAATACAAAGAATATAAAATAAATTAGGGGTTGCTTTGCGCTACCCCTAATAAAAAATGATGTTGTGTCTCGCCCTTTAATGAGCAGAGATCATGCGACATGATGACCTGTGAAATCTAGAATCTACTCGCAGCAGCAAGATTCTTTGCAGCACTCACAGGTCTTCTCTTTGCAGCACTTGTCATTGCCACAGTCACAATTGCAAGTGGTCTTTTCCGTAGTATTTTCCATGCCTCTGCTCCTAAGTTTTAAACGACGGTTCCGCCTCAATAATGTCGGCGAGTTCACGAAGCCGCTTTGACACCTCAGCCCTGTTTAGAGAGTATTGAATTTCACGCCCTTTCCTTTCGGAACTAACGATACCCTCCTGAGACAGAACCTTAAGATGACGCGATACGCCAGAAGCGTCCACACTGCAGCATTCACATAAGCACATCGCATTTTGAGGTGCTTTGCATTGACACAATTGATAGACAAGGGAAAGCCGGTTAAACTCCCCTAATGCCTTCAGCAAATTTGCTAATTCTTGTGCCTCTTTCTCATTCATGAATGTATATTTGCATATTTGCGCAAATATATCAACTGTCTATAAGCGTCGGCTAACCCCAGCGTCGTGATTAAGTGCGATCGCCGATCTTGTAGGGTGTGTTCCCTAATACAGCTCCCATTACCCAACCGATGGATTTTTGAGAACGCACCATCGTTGAAACAGGCGGTCGCAGCCTAACAGCATGCACACCGACCGCCGAAAGTGGATCGGTATGATGCAGAGGTTATCTGCGGCGAGGATGGGCAACGTTACGTGGCATACGACATTCCTATGGAAATGCGAATCGCAATGACTACGGATGCAACTGCGATTATTGCGTTCGATCATGTCGCAGCATCCGAATCAGCACGCGTCCAGTTTATCCACGACCAGATTAAATCGTCCGCATGTTACGTCGCCGTCATTGACGCCAACGTCGTAGCCTACGCCGTCCTGAACTACAAATTCTACGACAACGGTTGGATTGAGATGCTCTATGTCCATCCGCGATTCCGGCGTCAGGGAATCGGATCTGCGTTGATCTGTCACTTGATCAACGAATGCCGCACCGCCAAACTGTTCACATCAACGAATCAATCCAACTTCCCGATGCAGCGGCTGCTGGCAACGCTAGAGTTTGAGCGAAGTGGCGTTATCGAAAACCTGGACGAAGGCGATCCGGAATGGGTTTATATCAAACGCTTGCTTCTCAAATTGGATGTAACTTAGCGAGAGAAATTCTCAGATTGATAATGGGACGGGTATCCTTTGATTTTCTTCCGTTCCGGTGACCGGTAGGTCAACTGTTTGCTGGTGGTTTTTCCCAGGCTCACCAAGGATTCTGCCATTTTGACCGCAGCGGCAACCGCATCAATCACAGGCACACCTAAACGATTTTCCAATTGTTGTTCTAAGCCACTCATGCCAGCACACCCCAAGCAAATCGCCTCAGCACCATCCGCTTGAATGGCTAGCTGGCTGGCTTCAATCAATACGTCTAGGGTGGCTGATCGATCTCGTTCCGTATCCAGCACCGATAACTTGGTCGTTCTGACCGAGGCGCAACGGTCGGTGAGACCAGTTTTGACAACTGTCTTTTCCACCATGTCCCGGACGCGGTGAAGCGTCGTCACGACACTCCACTTGGCCGCCACCATATTGGCCACATATAGACTGGCCTCGGCAATACCGATCACAGGCTTAGCCGTAATCTCGCGGGCCGCCTCAATGCCTGGATCGCCCCAGCAGGCCAAAATAAAGGCATCAGCGCCGCGGTCGAGAATGATCTGTTCTAAGATGCCGGGAATTGCCAAGTATTCGTCATAAAAACTCTCAATGGATTCGGGGCCGCTCTCGGGCTGCACCGTCACAATCTCGGTGCCCGGAAATTTAATGCTTTGGGCCGAGGCGTTGATATTGGCCGTCATCGGTTGGCAGGTATTGCCATTAATGATTTTGATACGACAGGTCGGTAGAGACATAGCAGGGTGAGGCAAAGCTTCATAAATACTCTCTCACTGGACTAGCCAGCCGCCGCCCCAGGCCAGTACTAGGGAAAACCAGATCGCGGCGATCGCCTGCCGAGCCATCAGCCCCATTGCAAACCGCACCGACTGTTCGCGGGCGATGGTGAATGCGGTTAATAGGCAGGGCAGCAATACCCCAGCCAGGTACACGCCCGTCAGGATTTGCAAGGGGGTGAGTGTGCCTAAGGTATCCGGTTCGGCAAAGAGCAGCAGTCCGTCTTTGCGAATAGAGGCCAAAATAACGGGTAGAGCAGCTTCGGCTGGCAATCTAAACAGCCCCATTAGGGGATTGATCCATCCCGCTAGAGCCGTGATCAGACCGAACCAGTCCAGCACCGAAGTGATCAATGTAATCACCACAAAGATTGGAATCGCATTGGTGAAAAATTGGTGGAGGGTGCCCTGAGTTTCGCGCCAAACGGTAGACCAGCGGGGCATTTCCAAAAAGGTGCGCCGTTCAATCATCAAGGCATTGCGGGCCGAGCGGGCGGCTTTGGGCGCAACCAGACGGGTGTAGATCAGAGTGGTCAGGGTTAAGTAGCCCAGGTAAGGCACCACCAAACCCGGCACATTGGCGGCGCTGAAAACCCCCAGAGTGGCCCCAAACTGGTAAGAACAGGCGGAGCCAAAGGCGATCGCGCTAATACAGGTTTGCCGAGAACAGCTAGAGCAGGCGCGAGTGCTGATTACGGCGGGCACATTGCAGCCAAACCCCATAATCACCCGCACCAAATCCCGTCCGGAGAGGCCAAAAGGCTTCAAGAGAGGTTGCAGCGCCACGGTAATACGCTCCACCAGTCCACTGGCCTTGTATGTCCCTAAAAACACGGCATACAGCATCACCGTTGGTACAGCCCAGACAAACAACAGCGGCCCCATGGTGACGAAGCCGTAGCGGCCAATCAAAATTTCCCGCAGCAGCGATGGCGCCTGGGATAGAACATTAATCAACGGGGCTAATCCGGCTTGAACGAGGGGATCCAGTATCCCTGCCACCGTATTCGCCATAACAACGGCAAGAACAGCAGGCAACAGCAGCAGCAGTATGGCCAGTAAACCACCCCAGCGCGGATGTTCTAGCCAGGTGGGGGCAGGCTCGATTCGCCAGCCCGTTGGGTGCCATCTCTGGGGGAAGGGGGCTGGCGTCTGCAGCGCCGCTAAAATCTGCTGGCATTGCCCCTGACTCAAATGGCGGGCATCCACCGGAATAAACCTCACCTGGGCTGTCTGTTCCCAACGGTCCACCACCTGTCGGGTCAATTCAGAGACCCTGACCTTATCCCAAAAGGTAACCACCACCAGCCCTTGTTTTCCCGCCACCAGCGGCAGTAGATCGGTCAGGTCATCATCTATGTGGGTCGCTTTAACGACGAGCAAAACCCGGTCTTGGGCCTGGAGCTGCGCTAAAGCAGCGCGAGTAGCAGCAGTGTCGGAACGAAAGAGAATGCCTGGGGTGTCGATAAAGGCATCTTCTTGGGTTTGATAGGTCTCGCAGGCGATCGTCGAGCCCTGAATGTTGCTGCTGGTAGGAGAACGCCCCGTAATCGCCGCTGCTAGAGCAGATTTGCCGGTACTTTCTTTGCCAACAATGACGGTAGTGCGTTGGGCCGGTGGAGCAGTGGGCATAGGGAGTCGCTAGCAGATGCAGTCGTTATCGCAGCAGGAGAGGTCGTCGAGAAAGAGTCCGGCCTCGCGGTAGGCGTCGAGGGGGGTGGGGTCGAGGCCGAGACGCTGGGCGATCGCATGGGCGATGACGGCAAAGCGCTGACGGAATTTATAGATAAAGCAAAAAATCAGGTCGCCATGGCGGACGGAGGGACCACTCACAAACAGACCTGGGGTAAGGGTGGATTCGTCATTTTCGGTGAGGGCGGCATGGCCCTCAGACCAGTCGAACAGGGGCGCAATCTGCTTCAGGCTGGTATCGAAACCGGTGCAGAGAATCGGAGGATGGGCTGTCGTCCACTTTTTATATTCGCTGTAGACCGCGTAGCCGCCAGAGATAGGTTCAACCGATTCAATGGGCGCGTCGGCCACCATATCTAGGCGACCGGTGCGATAGACAAATTCCAGGCGCTGTAGGGTATAGGGCGATAGGGAGACGCTGGGGTCCGTGTCAGGATCGGCCCAGGCTCCAGTGCGATCCAGCACGCCGACTTTTTTCCCCAATGCCACGAGATTGCAGGCGGCATCCATGCCGCTTTCATAACCGCCAATGATGATGAATTCGTCGCCCTCTAAATCCGACCAGGAGCGAATTTGGGAATTGTGGAGGCAATGCTCTGCCCCTGGGAAAGAATTGAGATGGGGATATTGGTACTCCCCGGCAGCCCAAATCACAAACTGGGTCGAGATTTCACCGTCGCTGGTATGCAGAGTAAAGCCACCCCGGGGCAGGGGCTCAACCTTCTGCACATCCACTTCAGTCTGGACCGGCAGCTCAAAGTAATCGGCAACGGTCTGCAAGTACAGGGCGTACTGCTTGCCGTTGATGTGTTCGCGGCGAAAGGCGATCGCAGGCGAAGTCTTTAAGGTCACGGCATTCAGGTCAAGCAGCCCGAAGCCATGGCTGGGAAATGACGGCGTGATGAAGTTCATCTCATCAGGCCAGCGGCTAAAGGAGGCCCCCACTTGATGTCTGTCTAAAATAGTGAAGTGCTCTAACCCCAGTTCCTTGAGCACAACGCCACAGCCAATACCTGCAGCCCCTGCGCCGACAATCACAACGTCATAGGACCGATTCGTTTGGGATTTGCTCACGCTGGTTTATCCGGATTATGAAGACTATATAGAATGATAATCATTATCACGGCTTCAGCCTAGGGGTTATCGAATTTGTGCCAAACAACTTTTTGTGATGTGTCACTATGCCTCAGGATTATAGCTACCGAGTTTTTTGGGTAATCCCTAGTGATGTCAAACACTCGATTACGACAGAGGAAAATATAAATAAGGTCATTAATCGATCTTGGGAATGGCTTAAAGAGATAGCTGGCATAGAAATCCGAAAGAATCCTGTTGAAGTGCTCCGAAGTAAGAAGCCACAATCCTGGTTCATTCAACATGGAAACGATGGCAAGTGGAACACCATACACAATGCTGTCAGGTTAGTTTTTCAAGAAAGTGGAACCCATTGGGGAGAGCAGAATCACAAGTATCGGTACATCGTTTACGTGTCTGCAGAAGGAATTGGAGGAGCTAACGGACCGCCAAACTTTGTTGGCCTCGGCCTTATGGATGTCGTTGGGGCTAACTCCCCTGAATGGGATGAACGTTGGGTGGGAGGTATGGTTCACGAAATTGGACATACCCTAGGGTTGAAGCACGAGGGAGATGACCCAAAAGATGTGATGCGATATGGATATACCAATATAAAAACCTCGTATTTATCTAAAAGCAATATTGAAAAGGTAAAAAACAACCCTAAAAATTTAAAATGGCTTGTCAATTCCAGTGAATCAATCCCAAAACTAAAAGCTAAATTTTACTCAATAGAATCAAACACAAAGTCAAGAGTAGAATTCCGTAATCGTACTCACCAGACAAGAAAAATTTATTGGATTAACTTTGACGGGTATCTCGTTCTATACGCTACATTAAAGCCGTCTGACGCGTTTGCTATGAACACGTTTTTGACTCATCCTTGGCTTGTTACCGACGAACATGATCAACCCCTCGACATTCACTATCCTAAACTCAAAGAAAGAATAATTGAGATTTTCTACTGATAAGTTGGATAATCGTCTGAGGAGTCTTAGCCGTTCAAACCTGCCTTTTATCTCACGGCTTGAAAAAAATCTGCAATGAAAATCACTAGCGTAAAACCTGATGGCATTCCATTTTTTGTGGCCTTGTTCGGTGCATTGGTCGCAATTCTAGGCATAGCGCTTGGTATAACTGGACTGCTCAATCCCGCTTCTGCAGTAGGGTTCATCGAAAACGCCGAAATGCTTGCCGGTGCCTGGGCGGGACGTACCCTTGCGCTTGGATTGATCACTGCATTTGCGCTGTGGCTACGTACACCTCAGGCTTACACAATGGCGTTTCTCGGGTGCAGTATTCGAGAATTTGGTGATATTGTTGGCGCGTTCAACTCCGGCCAGACTGGCTTGCTCCCGGTGCTCTTCGGGTTCTTTGTCGTGGACGTTTTATGTCTGTTTCTGTCGGTTCGCGCGTTGCGGGCTGTGACTAATGCGCGAACCTCGAATTCGCCAGCGAGTTGAGCCAATCATCCTGCCCTCCGGATACCGTGAGGTGATGAGCAGTTGCTCAATCCATTTCACAACTATCCCATCACTGCCATGGTGGTCAGACCGAGGCCGATGCAGACTGTTGCCAGAGCGCTGACCACTGACAGCCGCTGCATCACACCGGCTCCCAAGGGAGAGTTTCCCAGCCACTGTTGTCCATAAACGCTAGTCAGCACGGATGCCAGCCCCAGGCTAAAACCACCGATAAGCACTAACCCGTGGGCGGTTTATGGACACGCTCCGGCAAGAATATAACGTCATTCTTTTTGATAGCAATGCTATCATTCGGGCGAAATCATTCCTTTCTTGCGATCGCACCATGGCCAACCTAATTGTCCGCAACATTGATGACGCCTTTGTCAAAGCGCTAAAACAGCGGGCCAGCCGCCACGGCGTCAGCGCCGAAGCTGAACATCGCAAAATTTTGGAGCAGGTATTACTGCATCCGCCCCAAAAGTCCTTTGCTGAAGTCCTGTGCCTAATCCCCAACGTAGGCAACGATAGCGACTTTGAACGCATTCAAGATGACACCCCTGCCGATGTATTTGCTTGATACCAACGTTATTAGTGAGGTACGCAAGCAGGAGAAAGCCAACCCTGGCGTACAGCAGTTTTTTGGCCAGGCCATAGACCAAAACACCAGGCTGTACCTGAGCGCGATCACCATTGGCGAGCTGCGCCGTGGGGTGGACCTCATTCGTCATCGCGGTGATCAGAGCCAAGCCGATTTGCTGGAAGCTTGGCTACAGAGAATTCTGACGGCCTATCGCGACTTTATTCTCAGCTTTACCGCCACGGAAGCCCAGGTTTGGGGGCGTCTGCGAGTGCCCCAAGCCCAGAATGCCATTGACAAACAGATCGCTGCCACTGCCCTCACCTACGATCTCACCCTGGTGACGCGCAACGTTCAAGACTTTGATAAGACAGGCGTTCGTTTACTCAATCCATTTCACAATTAGCCTACGCCTTATCCCATCACCGCCATGGTGGTCAGACCGAGGCCGATGCAGACTGTTGCCAGAGCGCTGACCACTGACAGCCGCTGCATCACACCGGCTCCCAAGGGGGAGTTTCCCAGCCACTGTTGTCCATAAACGGCGGCTAACCCCAGGCTAGTCAGCACAGATGCCAGCCCTAGACTGAAGCCACCGATGAGCACTAACCCATAGGCGATATGGTGTAGGGCGATCGCGCTCAGCAGCAAAACCAAAGCAGATGGGCAGGGCACCAACCCACCCGAAATGCCAATAGCCAAAATCGATGACCAGTCGTCCCTGGGTGGGTCGTCATGATGGTGATGTTCGGGGTCGTGGTGGTGATGATAATGAGCGTGGTGGTGATGGTGATGTCCATCCTTTAAGCGCATGGCTAGCAAGCGCAGCCCCACCAGACAGATCGCTACACCGCTGACAGCGCCCAAGATTGGATAAATTCGGTCGAGATCGATGTAATGGGAGGCTAACAGAGTCATCACGCCCAAGACGAAAACCGTCAGAGTGTGAGTCACCGTGGTCGTTAGCCCCAGCCAAAGCGCCGCCTGGGGTGTGCCCCGACTGCCCACCAGATAAGCCCCCACTAGGGTTTTGCCATGCCCGGGGGAAAGGGCATGCACGGCACCAAAGCCGTAGGCGATCGCGATTCCGGTTGCAATTGCCGCTGGCGTAAACTGCCCGTCCAGCAATGTCGTTAACCGGGGTGCCTCAACATGGGCCAGAATGAGCCACGGAGCCATGGTGTTGTCCTCATCCGAAAGGGCTAATCAGTTTGAAATAGGCGGATTAAATCCACCTGCTCAATGTCATCCAATGCTTTGTGAATTTTGTACTGCTGAGCAGGCTGGCTCAAAATGGTGATGACGGTCTCAATCGGCGGGCAACCGGGTTCTTTGCACTGAAGCTGGCTGACCGAGATGCCCATATCCGGGTCAAGCTTCAGAAGGTCGTAAACCCAGGTTTTGACCTGTTGTAAAGCGGCTAGATTTGGCTTGGGGCGAGATTGAGAAAAGAGATTCATAACGGCTTTATTAGAGGGCTGACCTTGCCGAAACAGCAGAGGAGGTCGCAGCTAGTAGGTGCTCTTTTGAGCGATCGCAGCTTTCAACTGCTCAATCACATCTGGCACCGCCAGCGCCCCCAAATCCCCACTCTGACGGGTGCGAACGCCTAAAGTCTGGGCATCCATTTCTCGCTGGCCAATCACAGAAATCACCGGAATCTTCTCTAATTCTGCGGTGCGCATTTGCTTACCCAAACGCTCACCGCTGGTATCAACCTCTACCCGAAACCCTTCTTGCTGCAAGGTCTGGGCCACCTGATTGGCATAGTCGCGCTGGGCATCACTCACCGGCAACAGTCGGACCTGCACCGGAGCCAGCCACAGGGGAAAAATCCCCGCATAGTTCTCTACCAGGATGCCGAAGAAGCGTTCCAGAGAGCCAAAAATAGCCCGGTGAATCATAATCGGCCGCTGCCGGGAACCATCCGCCGCCACATAGTTCAAGTCAAAGCGTTCTGGCAGGTTAAAGTCCACCTGGATGGTGGAGCACTGCCACATCCGACCAATGGCATCCTTAATCTTGATGTCGATCTTGTGACCGTAGAAAGCACCGCCTCCCTCGTCAACCACGTAGGCCCAATCTTTGATATCCAGCGCTTTTTTCAAGGCCGAGGTGGCGAGATCCCAAATGTCGTCGCTACCCACAGACTTAGCCGGACGGGTGGAAAGATTCACCTCATAGTCGGTAAAGCCAAAGTCCGACAGAATCTGTTCTGTCAGGTTCAGCACGCCTAAGATCTCTTCGGTTACCTGCTCAGGCAAACAAAAAATGTGCGCATCATCCTGGGTGAAGCCGCGCACCCGCATCAGCCCGTGGAGCACTCCAGAGCGCTCATAGCGATACACCGTACCCAGTTCAGCCCAGCGAATCGGCAACTCCCGGTAAGAGTGGAGCTGATGCTGGTAGGTCAGCACATGGAAAGGGCAGTTCATCGGTTTGAGCTGATACTGCTGCGCTTCCACAGCGATCTGCTCAAACATGTTCTCCTGGTAAAAGTCGAGGTGCCCGGAAGTCTGCCAGAGGTCGCGATTGGCAATGTGAGGGGTGTAGAGCAGCTCGTATCCCCCCTGCAGGTGGGCCTGCCGCCAGTAGTCTTCGATTAGCAGGCGCATGCGGGCTCCCTTGGGATGCCAGAACACCAGCCCGCCCCCCGCCGCCTCTTGAATACTAAACAGATTCAAGGTCTGCCCTAGTTTGCGATGGTCGCGGCGCTTAGCTTCTTCTTTTTGCTTCAGGTAGGCCTTGAGTTGTTCGGGCGTTTCCCAGGCGGTGCCGTAAATGCGCTGGAGCTGGGGCTGGGTTTCATCGCCTCGCCAGTAGGCGCCGGCCACGCTCTCTAACGCAAAGGCTTTGGGATGCAGTTCTCCCGTGCGGCTGAGGTGGGGGCCTGCACACAAGTCCCACCAGCAGCGCGTGGCAGGGCTGGGGGCTGGGGGCGGATTAAACAGAGACGGCTCTGCGGTGACGGGCAGCGAGTCAGGACAACCGATGTAGTAGCGGGTAATCGGCTCATCGTCGGGGATGCTGCCCAGAATTTCCAGCTTGTAGGGCTCGTTTAGCTGCTCAATCTCTGCCCGAATGTGATCGCGCTCCACGGTTTCGCGAATAATCGGTAGATTTTGCCCAATGATGCGCCGCATTTTTGCGGTGATCTGCTTGAGATCCTCAGGCGTAAAGGGTTCAGCCCGGTCAAAGTCGTAGTAGAACCCTGTATCTGTGCAAGGACCAATGGTGACTTTAGTCTCTGGAAACAGGGTTTGCACCGCCATAGCCAACACGTGAGCACAGGTATGACGAAGCCGCGCGAGCTGCTCTGCATCGCTAATTAATGGGCTGTCTGCGGACGGCGGGTGTGAGACCTGGCTGACCATAAGTCGAGATTGAGAATAATAATCATTCTCAATCTACTACGATGCTAGAGAATTGCGTGCTTTCGTAAAAGTTACGGCTCCTCCACTTTTGCCCATAGCTGTTCTGCTCATATCGAGGCATTCAACAGTGTATTGAGGCACTGATACCGTTATTGCGCGTTTGAAAAAGTCGACCCTTAGCCAAGGCCCCATCCACTCACGACTTTCCTGCATTACTAAGAGCTATATGACACGGTTACATCCCATGGCAGTCACTAAAGGAAAATTGCCATGGTCATTGCACAGTTATCTTGTGTAAGCCGGTCTTAGTAAACCGGACGGCTGTCGCCGCCACGCGCCCGTTCCTTTGCCTTTGCCGCACTCTTCTTAAGCGCATCCAAACGCTTGATGTACTGATCGCGCTTGCGCTTCTTGGGGGTTTGCTCAATCAGCGTCTTGAGGGCACTGCCCAGACTCTTGTAAGCGTTCGGTAGGGTGTAGCCAAACCGGGTGGCAATGGCGATCGCCCGTTCATCCGCCTCAATATCTTCACCCACGGTCTTTTGAGGGTTGTTGCGACGATAGAGCCGCCACCCCGAAAAGCCACATAAAGCTAGGGCCAAAATCAGCAGCAAACCATCCTGCACCCATAGCTCACCGATCGCGCCACCCAGACCAATGGCCAGAGCAGCCTTCTCCCATCCATCCCGAGGAATCGTGTCATTTTGAATGCGACCCACCTGATGCCAAAACATCAGGTTGCGCTGATCCAGGGCGAGACTCTCCCACTTGGCCAAGTCAATTTGAACCTCGACCTGGTCTTTGCCCAACTCTTCACAGGTAATCAACGGCGGCGTCACATCTGTCGCCGCTTCAACGGTGACCCAGCTCTGCAGTTCTGGCGGCAGTAGGCTCCGCAAGCGACGCAGTTCTCCCATATCAGCGCGAACGGTTGAGGTGGCGTAGGAGGTCATAGAGTTGCAGGGGTCAACATAGAGAATTCAAGCCAGTTCAGTTGATGCTGCCATCGGGCAATCTGAACCAAAGTATTGACATTTTATCCTATACCCTCAAGGGGGTTGGTTCGGGTTGCACCCGAGGTAAAACCCACGGCGCATTCGCCGACTGGGGCTCTCGCCAAACCCGCGCCGTTTCCCCTTGGGCCGCTAGCTGGGCGATCGCCCCTTGCAAATAGGCTTCCCCCTCCGCCACCGACTCAATTTGACAGAGGGCATCTCGCAGTTCCGCAGCGCCGCTGAACCCCTTGGCGTACCAAGTCATGTGCTTACGGGCCTGGCAAATGCCCCGATAGCCTTTGTATTCAGCGATTTGCCGGAGATGTTCTTGGGCACAGAGCAGTCGATCAATCACCGTCGGTTCCGGAGCCCGCTGACCCGTTTTTAGAAAATAGTCAATTTCCCCCACCAAAAAGGGATAGCCCAGAGTCCCCCGAGAGCACATCACCCCGTCAGCCCCCGTTTGCGCCAAGCACTGTACCGCCGCCTCGACCGACACAATATCGCCGTTAGCAATCACCGGAATGTCCAGAGCCGCCTTGACCTGGGCAATCCAATCCCAGCGGGCCGCACCCTTATAGCCCTGGGCACGGGTGCGGCCATGGAGGGTCAGCATTTGCGCCCCAGCCCCCTCCATGCGCCGGGCAAATTCCACCGCATTGATATGGTCATCGTCCCAGCCAATGCGAGTCTTGACTGAGACCGGCACAGCCACCGCATTCACGACCGCCTCGACAATGGCCACGGCAGTATCCGGATCTTTCAACAGAGAAGAGCCGCCGCCTTTACGGGTAATTTTGTTGACTGGGCAGCCCATATTGAGGTCAATGGTGTCGGCCCCTTCCGCCACGGCTCGCTGGGCCGCTGCGGCCAAAAAGTCCGGGCGGCAGTCAAAGAGCTGGATGCTGACCGGGTGTTCGTCGGCATCAATTTCCATGATTTGAGGCAGGGTTTCAACGTGACAGACCCCAGCCGCATGAACCATCTCGGTGTAGAGCATGGCGGTGGGGGCATAACGTCGCACCAACCGCCGAAAAATCTTGTCCGTCACTCCCGATAGGGGCGATTGGAGCACGCGACTGTGGAGCTTAACGGAGCCAATAAAGAGGGGCTGGGCCAGTCGGGCCTGTAACGCGGGTGATAACGATGTCATTTTTTACCCTAATTCCCTCTCACCCATCCACCCCCACGTACGAGCACTTCATCGACCCGCAGATTTCTAAGCGTTAGGCCACTGCACCTTAGGCCCAGATTAAACCTTAGAGCACTCCAACCTAAAAGTTATCCTGCACCATTGCCCTCATCCCCTAACCCCTTCTCCCAATCCTAGGAGAAGGAGAGCCAGAAGCTCTTTTTCGACATCCCCCACTCTGCGAGAAGCGCACAGCGCTACGCCCATTTTTGGGAGAGGGGGACTGTTGGCGGAGCCTGCCCAAAGGGCTTGGGGGTGTAGACGCGATAGCGGCTTCTCTTTGAGTGGGCGACTAAGCAGGACAATTTTTAAAATGCTCCACTCTTACGCCCAGCTTAACGCCGCTTTAGCAGCCAAAAGGTTTCCATCAATCCACTGCCCTTGAGGGAAATGGTGCCTCGCCGTTCAAAACAAAACTGAGATTCCAGCTTTTCATGGACGATGGGTGTGACCTGAATATGGCCTGCCATGCCGGTTGTCTCCATGCGACTGGCAATATTTACTGTATCGCCCCACAGATCGTAGGCAAACTTGCGGCGGCCAATCACCCCCGCCATGACCGGTCCCATGTGAATGCCCACCCGCAGTTGAAAGGGAGTGCCATCTGGGCGCTTGAACTGGCCGGTTGTTTGTCGCATATCTAGGGCCATGGCGGCCACCGCATTCAGATGCTCGACATGCTTAGGAACGCTGGCCTCGCTGCTTTTATAACGGCTTAAACCCCCTGCCACCATGTAGGCATCACCGATGGTTTTGATTTTTTCAAGGCCATACTGCTCAGCGAGGCGATCAAAAGTCGAAAAAACTTCGTTGAGTAACTCGACCAAGTCCTTGGGCGTCATTTGCCGAGAGGCCGCTGTAAACTCCACCAGGTCGGCAAAAAGAACCGTAACGTTTTCGAGATCTTCAGCAATGGTACGTGCCCCAGATTTAAGCCGCTGGGCAATTTGAAACGGGAGGATGTTGACTAATAAGCGATCGGCCTGCTGCCGCTGCTTGCGCAGTTCCATCTCCATCGATCGCTGTTCGGTGATGTCGTGGACGGTGCCTTCGTAATAGAGAAAGTTGTCGTCGGCATCTTCAGCTCTGTGGAGGGTTTCACTCACCCAGATGCGACTGCCATCTTTGCGCAAGACTTCTGATTCAGCCCCAGTGATTTTGCCAAATTGTTTCAAATAAGCCACCAACTCGTCCCGACGTTTGGGCTGAACATAGAGCTGTTTGCCTACATCACGAACGGAATCCATCAGGTCTTGGGGTGAGTCATAGCCATAGATTTGGGCTAGAGCTGGATTGACATGTAGATAGCGTCCCGCCTCACTGGTCTGAAAAATACCTTCAGTGGCATTTTCAAAAATGCTGCGATATTTGGCCTCGGTCTGACGCAAGGTATCTTCAATCTGTTTGCGCTCCCGTACTTCGTCGAGCAGGAGTGCATTCTGTTGGCTCAACTGTTTTCGTCGCTGCGATAAGCTCAGCTGATTTTGGATGCGGGCATGGAGTTCTTCTCCATGGCAGGGCCAGGTGACATAATCATCGGCGTGGGCTGCAAAGGCCTGAGCGATCTCTGAGGGTTCACCCTGGCCAATAATGATTATCGGGACATGACGGGTGGTTGGGTCGGTTTTGACGTATTGGCAGAGGGTAAAGCTGTCTTCTGAGGGTGGGGAAATACCAATGAATAGGAGCGCAATATCTGGGTTGGCCAGACGTTGGGGAAAATCTTTGGCAGGGATAACGGTAACGACCTCGTAGCCCTTTTTATCCAGGCATTGGCGTAACGCAGCCGCGATCGCATCATCCCCATGAACAAGCAATAAGGTGTGATGATTTGGTTGATAATCGGGCGGAGCAGGCGGGTTCATTAGAGTTGTGATCAGGAATCTCCATATCCCTTGCCTCAATCAACTCACCGCCGTTTGAGGTTTGGAATAATCAAGATGGTAACGCCCCCTGTTCGCAATCGGTCCATAGGCCGGGTTGCAGATTAAGCTTTAAGCGCGCTCAACTCATCCCTTTTTACAGGCGCTCAGCCCTGAATCCTGACAGCATTTGCAAGCGCTCTGAAAATCTGCGTTACCCAATCACCTGTGAAAGCCCTCGATAAGCCCTGTTGCGCCCGTTCTTATGACTCTGATAGGGCCTGCAACCCTTGCACAACAGGGATTCCGGTTTTGGCGGATGATATTCCTAGTTGTCTCTGTTCATGATCATTACGGTTGCCAGTTTTAAAGGCGGTGTCGGTAAAACCACAACCGCAATTCATCTGGCCGCATTTCTGCAGGGTCAGGCAGAGACCCTACTGATTGATGCTGACCCCAATCGGTCAGCCCTGGGGTGGTCTCGTCGCGGGGAATTACCTTTTGCTGTCGTAGATGAATGGCAACCTGAAGCCCTGACCCGCGACTATCCTTACGTGGTGATTGATACCCCGGCTCGACCCACCCCAGCCGATCTGCGCACCCTTGTCACGCACTGCCATTTATTGGTGCTGCCCACTACCGCCGATATTTTGGCGCTGGATGCATTGGTCTTAATGGTGGATCACCTCAAGCTGTTTCCTGCGGCTCAATACCAAATTTTGTTGACGGCGATTCCCCCGAAACCCAGTAAAGCCGGAGATGACATTCGAGCCCTGCTGGATGAAGCCCGTTTACCGGTTTTTAAGCAAGGGATTCGTCGCTACGCCGCGTTTCAAAAGGCGGCCTTGGCGGGGGTGCCGGTGTACAGCGTTAAAGATGCTAAGGCGGAGGCGGCTTGGCAGGATTATGCAGCGGTTGGACAAGAAATCTTGGCTAGATGACTGCGGCCCACTTTGCTTATGCGTAAGGCGATTTCTAGGAAACAAGATACCTGAACAAAATGCTAAAGGTAGGATGGGCAAAACTTGCGTGCCCATCAACAGGCTCAGAGATGGGCACGAGCAAAGCCCTTTGCCCATCCTACGTATCAGGGTAAGTTTTTCTTCGGAAATCTCCTAAAACATCAGATGCCAAGGAGATTTCTAGACAAGAATTTACCTTGGTAGGGGTAGGTCTTGTGCCTACCCTCCGTCGATTGCCCCTGAACTTTTCAAAAAATATCCTAAATTGCAGGACGCTCCGCCACGGTGCGGTAGTATCGCAAGATTCCCTCCCGCAAGACGGTTGGGCAAACCAGGGCCATAATCGCATTGCGCACCAGGTATTTTTGGAAAAACAAACTGAGACGACGCACAATCCCATTTGCCTCAAAATAGCGCCTTGCCAATCGATGCAAGTGATCCACATTGGGATAGATCGACTCGGTAATATCGGTATTTTCCAGAACCGTGAAGCCCAGCTTTTCACTTTCTTCAATCCAAATCGCGATCGCGTTCATCCCTTGACGTACGGCCATGGATGCTTCTAGGAGAGAGGCGGCTAGCTGCAAATCTGCTGAGAACGTCTCAAACCCAGGATTGCGATAGGCATCAAACACCACCAACCGCCCCCCTGGCTTCAACACCCGATAGAGCTCTGACAGGGTTTGATGGTTATCCAGGGAGTAGCACAGACATTCCACCCCGAACACCAGATCAAACTGCTGGTCAGGGAAGGGAATTTGGTTAAAGTCGCCAAGCTGAAAGGTGAGATTTTTGAGGAACTGGGCCTTTTTGCGAGCCAGCTTCACATTTAGAGGCGTCAGATCAAGCCCCACAAATTCAACATTGGGATGACGTTGGGCCAAAAACTCACTATTAAATCCCTTGCCGCTACCAACCTCTAGGACGCGCTTGGCGTGAATGGCCTGGATCTGTTGCTCAACAAACTTGGGTTGGCCGTAGTAGCCAGCCGGATCAAAGACGCCATCTTCATTCAGGGCCAGATGAATGCTGCCGCCCTGGGAGTGATAGCGCCGATAGCCCCGCTCTGATTGTTTGTAGTACTGGGAAAGAATGTTGCGATCGAAATCGCCCATGACCGCTTGGATCGAAAAGGTTTCATCAATCTTTTCGAGGGCTGCTTTGAGGGGAAGGATTTTCATAGACGGGCAACATCGATTAAGGCGTCACCCCCTGACATTTCTACAAGTTGAGCCAGGGGATCGAAACTGACCTATTGTGCCGTCAAGGTTGCGATTCGGTCGAGTTGAGCTTGGGTATTGGCTGCCCACTGAGGATTATTTTGACTGATGTAGAGGGTTTTAGCGTGGTTCAACACCCCTTCAGCCTCTTCGTAATCTCGAAGCTGGATAAAGGCGAGGCCAGCGCTGTAGTAAGCGTTGGTGTAGTTAGGGTTGATATCAGTGGCTTCTCGAAAGGCCTCTAAAGCGGCCTCATACTGAGACTGGCCGTAGAGGGCCACCCCCAGGTTGTAATGGGCTTCGACATATTGCGGAAAAAGGGAGACTGCCTGCTCAAAGGCGGAGATCGCATCTTCCAAATCTCCACGCTGCATATACATGCGCCCTAAGTGAAAGTGGGGTTCAGGGGCACGGGGAGTCAATCGGGTGGCGGCTTGCAGTGAACTTACAGCCGCATCATAATCTTCAAGCTCTATTTGGACAAGTGCTAGGTAGTAATGGGCGTAGCCCAAATCAGGCTGAATTTCAATCGCCCTCTCTAGGTAGTTGACGGCCTGCTCACGATTGCCCCCTTCCCAGAGAGATGCACCCAAGTTGGAGTAGGCGATCGCCAGATTTGGATCGGCCTGGATAGCCCGCCAGAAAGCACTGGCGGCATCTTGCAATTGCCCCTGTTGACGCAACGCCAACCCTAAGTTGTAGTGGGCCGGAGCCAAATCATTGTCGAGATAAGCGGCTTCTTGAAAAGCGGCGATTGCCGCCGCCACCTGCCCAGATTGAATCAAGGTCAACCCCCGCTCCAAAACAGCTTCGGCCTCTGTTTTGGTCTCTGAATCAGCCTGAGCCACAGTATCAGCCTGAGCCACAGTAATAGATGCCAACTGCGATTGACCTGCCCAGGATTGGCCAGTTGATACCACAATCCCCAAGCCCAAGCCAATCGCTCCAATCATTCTCCAGGGATAGCGTCCCATGGGCAGTTTCATCCTCAATTCAAACTATATACAGCCGCTCAATCCATGTCGCTGAGCATTTGCCTGTTAGTTATATCAAATCCTTCCTAAATCGGATCCCCCTATGGAGCGGGCCTAGTCGGTCAACATCGAATTGCAGCATTGCCTTCTTATCCGAAAGATCCTTGGGCACGAAAGAGCCTTAGGCAAATCGGCACAAAGGGAACGAATTGCGAACAAGTCGTCAATCTTGACTCCACCTTGCCAGAATCCGACAAGGTGGATTAAGTTGTAGTCAACAAGGATAAACAAAAATTTACATAAAACCTGAGGTTCTCAGGTCTCACATTGACGCATTGAACTGCCGGACACCATTTTTTGAAATGACTACAGACCCAATCAACACCAACCTAAGTCAACCAAACCTTGGCCGCACCAGCATATTGGGCCTGCTCTTCTTTATGATGGGGGCGCCTCATCTCTATGCCGCGATTAAGCCTAGCAGTCACAGTCAAGCATCGTTTGGCGTGCCCCGCTATGTTTTAGTGGTGGCGTTGGCGGGTGCGATCGCCAGCCTAGTGGAGCTATCCGTACCTTAGGGTCTGCCCTAGAAAGCGCCCTTACATTTGACAACGGCTAAGGCTGTCTCAACGATCAGACGGATGTCATACAGAACAGACCATTGCTGCTGATAGCGCAAATCCATCTCCACAATCGCTTCAAAATCATCCACGTTAGAACGGCCCCGAGCCTGCCATTCCCCAGTAATACCGGGCTTGACGGCGAGTCGCCGATGGTGGTGGGGCGCATATTCAGCCACTTCCTTCAACGTAGGCGGCCTGGTACCCACCAGACTCATTTCCCCACGCAAAACATTGAGAAACTGAGGAAACTCATCCAGACTGGTTTTCCTCAGAAAGCGACCCACCCGAGTGATGCGGGGATCTTGCTTATTTTTAAAAATGAGCCCTTGGGCTTCGTTTTGGACTAGATGCTGCAGATCCTCAGCATTGGCAACCATGGAACGAAATTTCCAAATCCGAAAAGATTTGCCCTGATGTCCGCAACGGGTTTGGCTGTAAAAAACAGGACCCGGATTATCAAGCTGAATGGCGATCGCGATTGGAATCAGCGCAATAGCGGTAATCGCCAGACCGACCAATGCCCCGACAATATCAAGGAATCGCTTAGTCGGATGATTTACAGAAGGATGAGCATCATCCCAGTCATCTAAAGCTGGAGTTAACGGCAGATTAAAAGGGGCGTGAGTGGCTTGTGGAGATAGAGGCGTTAGGCGGTTCCAGATGCTTACCACAACCTTAGATGCTCCAGTAGACTCGACTCGCTTGGGCTCATCCTACGGGGTCCAATGTGAGAAGGGATCGGTGTTTCGAGGAACTTCGTATAATCTTCGTACTCGCCCAGTTTTTATAAAGTTTCGATGAAGCTAGGAACAGTCATCCGAAAAAATACGGGCACCTGTAACATGCAGAATCTGATGCGACCCACTCTTCCGTAAGAGCTCGTTTACGCAAAACGACTGACGCCAATCTGCTACAGGCTGCATGGGTAAGTCATCTTGACACCCTATGATGCTTTGATATCAAGGGATCGAATAACAATCAACATCTGTTAACAGAATAAGATGCCAGCCTCAATGCAGCTAATCACGCTATCTAAATATTTGTCGATACCACCCGTGAGACCACCTATTTAAGCGTGAGTAGTACGTCATAGATATGGTGGGCCATAATCCATTTCGGACAGATTGGAATAGGGTGCTGGTGACTCGGGGTCAAAATCGTGGCTTGGTTCCAATAACTCCCAAAACCGCTCTGGGGTTGATCAATCGGGTTGGCGACGATCGCGTCCAGTCCTTTCTGGGCTAGTTTTCGCTGGGCTGGCGCGATAATATCGCCGGTTTGGGCCGCAAACCCGATTATCTTTTGATGGTGAGCTTTCATTTGGCAGAGGCGAGCCGCAATATCAGGCACGGGTTCCAGGGGCAGTTGCTGGGGCAGGTCGGCCTTAGGTAATTTATGGTTGGCCTGATATTGGGGTCGAACATCCGCAACTGCTGCGGCCATGATGATCCAATCGGCTTGTGGCAGGGCTGTTTCCATTGCCTGTTGAAGTTCGGCGGCATTCACTACGGCCTTAGTTTGAACCCGACCTAAGCCTTGTAAATCAGCCGGGGCCATGGGTCCGTGGATCAAGGTGACTTGGGCTCCACGATATAAAGCGCTCTGAGCCAAGGCAACCCCCATTTTGCCCGTGGCGGGGTTACCAATGAAGCGCACCGGGTCTAAATGCTCATGGGTACTGCCAGCACTAATTAAGATATGCTTTCCCGCCAGATCTTGGCGACCCTGGGTTAGCAGCAAGGTATTGATCGCGGTCAGGATCTCGTGGGGTTCGGCCATGCGCCCCGTACCAACGCGATCGCAGGCCAGACGGCCTTGGCCAGGGCCAACGGTGTGAACCCTAGGGTTAGCTTGCCATTGACGCCAATTGTGCTGGACCGCTGGCTGTTGCCACATGTCCGTATTCATGGCTGGGGCCACCAAAATGGGGCAGGTCGAGGCCAGGACCATATTGGTGAGCAGGTTATCGGCCAACCCATGGGAGAGCTTGCCCAAGGTATGGGCAGTTAGAGGGGCTAATACAAGCAGATCGGCCCATTCCCCCAGTTGGATGTGCAAGGGTCGTTGGTGGGGCGGCTGCCAGAAGTCACTGTCGGTATAGGCTGGATGGCGGCAGAGGGTAGCCAGGGTCAGCGGTGTAATAAACTGCTGAGCCGCTTCCGTCAGAACGGCCCTAACTTCGATATCTGCCTTGGCTAGGGCAGACGCTACCTCGCACAACTTGTAGGCAGCAATGCCGCCACTCAGACCCAATACAACCCGGCCTTTAAGGGTGCTTTCTAAAGGGCGGTCATTGGCTTCCTTACTCTTCGTCAAAGGGCTCAATGTCTAAAAGGTGCATATAGTCCTTGGCCAGTTCAGGTCGCTGAAACGCGATCGCCCGCAATAGATGCCAGTCTTCTAAACCGGCGAAGGCTGTCTCGTAGGCATCTTGTTCCAGCCGCTTGGCCAAATCGGCAACGGCCTCCTGGGTAATGGCAGAGATGGCCTCTGGTGAAACATGGACTGCTGTCATGGTTAAAACTCCCCCAAATGGATTCTGCTCTGCAAGGCGAGTACCCATAGGCCGTCTCGAAAAGCCTGAGACCTCCACAAACGCCTATGGCCAACCTACAGACGGATGCATCCGACCCGTGCTTCCATCCTAAAAGCAGACCGTTGGGGCAAAGCGGGACTGGGTTAAAACTTATTCCCCACAAACTTATTCCCCACTCAATGCCCCATCCGCTGCACCGCGCCAAGTTTGGTAAAACCGCTCAATATATTGCAAAACGATCGGCTGGATTTCATGGCCCATGTCCTGCTCGTAGTAAGTGACGGGGACCTGATGGGTGCCTAAAACCTGCCGCGTCTGATGGGCACAGGCCAGGGGTACAACCGGATCTTGGCGGCCGTGGACCAGTAAAACTGGGCTGGGCGGCTGATGGGGCGAAAGGTCGCCATGGAGATAGCCGCTTAAAACCAGTACCGCGGCCACAGGTAGTTGTAAACCTACATCTAACGCCATGGCCCCCCCTTGGGAAAAGCCCGCAATAATGGTGCGCTCTAGGGGAATGCCAGTTGCCGTTGTGATTTGCTCAAGCCACTCCCTCAGAGCCTGACGGCTTTTGTGCAAGTCTGCTTGTTGCTCAAAATCATGGGGCCGTCGAAAGTCATATCCCTCTGGGAAGCCGTACCACATTCGCCCAACGGGGTTGTAGGGGTGGGGAAACGGGGCCTCGGGAAACACCCGATGGCACTGGGGCAGGGTTAGAAATTCTCCTAAAGCCACCAGATCAGCGGCGTTGGCCCCCCAACCGTGCAGCCCCACAAATAGGGCATCGCAGGTTTGGGGGTTGGTTTGGGCTGAGGCGATCGCCTGTAGGGACATGGGCTTCTGAATTGATGTTGCAGTGGTTAATCGCAATCTGGTTCCGGCTTTGGCTCACGGCAAGATCAGTTGGGCGGCGTCATTAAAGCAGAGCCGCCGTAGCCCCAGGGTGATCAGGAGTGCTGCCATTAAATCTGAGCAAGCCAACATAAACATAATCAGCATTTGGTACAGCGCCGCATTCAGTGGGTCAGCCCCGCTGAGAATCTGTCCGGTGATGATACCCGGGAGTTTAACGATGCCCACAACCATCATGGCGTTGAGGGTAGGCATGAGTCCGGCTTTAATCGCCTCCCTGCGATAGGTCAATAGGGCTTGAGCAGGGGTTGCCCCTAAGCTGAGATGGGTCTCAATATCGAGGCGATGGCGCTGCAGAATGCTCATCAGTCGCTCTCCCGCGATCGCGGCGGCTGTCATGGCATTGCCCAGCACAATGCCCGCTAACGGAATCACATAGCGCGGCTCGTACCAAGTAGGAGGGCGAATCACTACGGTGGTGGTATAGGCCAGCGTTAGGGCCGTGCTGATCAGCAGAGACGTCCAAACCCAGGGCAGTAGACGGGCCAATTTGGCATTAATGCGGTTGCGGGCAACCACCGAGGCCACCGACAGCATCACCAAAATCACTAACAGGACGCCCCAAGGGCTCTGCCAGGCGAAAACCACGGCCAAGAAATAACCTACTGCAAACAACTGAAAGACGGTACGCGCGGTGGCAATCACCAAGGATCCAGCTAGCCCGAGCCGTTGCCAGAGCGCTAGGGCAATGGCGATCGCAATCAGCCCTAGGGCTAAGGCCAGCCGCATGACATCTAGTTGAATCATGGTCTTTCTTTCAATAGCGTCCAGCCCATCATCACTCCAAACCGGTTGATTTCTCAGATGCCGCCCTTTTTTCGTCCACCCCCTGGTTAACAGAGCGCTATCTGGTCAGGCCAGATTCCCCAGTCCACCTCCAGTGGACTTTGATGCGGTAGCAATTTATTCGCGGGCGTTATATCGCTTAAGCAGTTTAGTCTCCGTACACCATCGTCCTGGGCAAAGGCGTTTTAGCTCAGGGGACTGTTGCTGACATTACAATCTGGCGATCCATGTTGTGGGTTATTGAGGCATGGGTCGGCCCCTTCTGGCCTTATAGCAGTCGCCAGTCCGGTTAGGACAAGACTGCGACCCACTTTGCTGATGCGCTAAAGATCAGAGCTGAAGTTAGCCCACCAGCAGCCGGTGACGCTGGTTTTCAGTCAGGTGTCGGATGCCTTGGAGCAGCAGTTGAGGCAGGGGCAGGCGATCGATGACGGTTGCGTGCTGTGGAAGCGTGAAGAAGACGTGATCGCTTGGTGCCAGACCCAGGGCAAACAAGCCCTAGCCCCTGCCTGACAAGAGGACGGCTGAACTTTGAGGACTTGAATCAGAAAAATCGTAGGTTGGCGTCAAGCGCAGCGCGACCCAACGGTTAGCATGTGGGGCAACAGCGCAGCGTTGCCAGCACCGCCTACTGGCACGGCATATTCCCATGACTCAATCCCCGAAACCTAAGCCCACCCTTAAGGAACGGCTCACCGATGCCGTTTTTAAACTTTTGGTGGCCGGTAGTGGTGGTTATGCGCTCTACAATCTCTATCTCGATGACATCCCTAAAGCGGCCATCTCTGGCGCAGTGGCCTGTGGGTTTGCTCTCATCTCTAGCTTTGGGCAAGGGCTGATGGATACTCTCACCCAGCGGATGAAAAAGCGGGGTGAAGCCTCAGGTAAGCTCATTGATCGGGCCTTGGACAATACCGTCGATAAAACCCTGACTCGGCTGACAGGATTTCACGGTCAATATCTAGAAGCACTGAAAACCCACTGCCACAACCTCAATGTCGAGGGCTATAAGGGGCGGCTGCCACGCCTGGTGCTGGAGCAGGTCTATGTGCCGCTGCGAGTTAACCCAGGCGGTCGGCGCAACGCCTCTTTGCAAAACCAGAGCTTAGCCATTTGGGATCTACTCCCCAAAGCACATACCCCGGACCAAACCTTTCCAGAGCGGTTGATTGCAGTGATAGCTGATCCGGGCTATGGCAAGACCACGCTGATGCGCTTCTTGACCCTGAAGTTCTCCAATCAGGGCCATGTGGAGCAAGGCGCTAAGGACCTGATCCCGATTTTGCTGTTGTTTCGGGAGTTTTATCCCCAAATCCAAGGGCCTGCAACGCCACCCTTGCCTCAGTTGATTGTGCAATCTGTGCAAAAACTACCGCGCTGCGCGGAGCTACGCACCTCAGAGCCCTGGTTTAAAACCCAGCTGATGCAGGGCAAATGCCTGGTGATGCTGGATGGCCTCGATGAAGTACCAGAAGCCCAACGAGACACGGTCAGCCAGTGGGCCAACTGGCAAATGCAAAACTACCCCAGTCAATTTATTCTCACCTCTCGTCCCCATGGCTATGACAACAGCCTGTTTGAGGGTGTGCAGCGCATTGACATTCTCGATTTCAACAATGACCAAAAGCGGACGTTTATTGAGCAGTGGTATCGCTTTATCACTTGGGAGCTGACCTGGAGACGCCACTGGGAAGAGAGCCAGTACGACCCCGATCCGCAAAAGCGCCTTTCAAGAGAGCAGGCCGAAGCCGAAAGCCACACAGAAGCCCAAGCAGGGGCCGATGATCTGAGCCGCCAGCTATTTGGGGATCGCAACCTCACCGAACTGGCCAAAAATCCGCTACTGATCACTATCATTGCCGCCACCCACGAAGCCAGCGAACAGCTCCCTAAACGCAGGGCACATCTTTACCGAGAAATCTTTAAGCTGCTGCTGGAATATCGTCCCAATCGCCGCGACACCCGTTTGACCATCCCTAATGCAGAGGACAATCAACTGATTTTGCAGCAGTTGGCATTGGAGTTGACGGAAGTCGGTAAAACTCAGTTTTCACCTCACCAAGGGGCAGCGTGGATTCAAGATCGACTCACGGATGTTTACCCTGACAAAGCCCTCACGGCGAAGCATTTCTTACAGGAGATACAGCAAGTTTCGGGTCTATTGGCAGGGGGAGAGAGTGATTTGTATGAATTTACCCATAAGACCTTTCAGGAATATTTAGCGGCGGTGGAACTGAGTTTCAGCCGTTGGGGGCGCAATCAAATCGCTGAGCATTTTGATGATGAGAATTGGGAAGAAATCATTGTCTTTTTTGCGACTGCATTTTCTGCCTCTGACCCAACCTGGTTGATCGAAAAGGCACTCAATAATCCAGCAAATACTTACACTTTGGGACTGGCCCAACGCCTTGCTAACGAAGCAACCTTTGTAGATGACATTTATAAACAAGAGCTGTTAGACGCACTGCAACAGCAAGCGCCAGAATCAGCCGAAGTGCTTTTAGAGCAAAGATTTAGGAATTTAATACCGCTGACCGAACAGGCAGCCATCTCAGACGATATCACCTGGGGTGAATACTTCCTTTTTATCAATGCCCAGACTGCTAAAGAATTCTATTCGGTGGCCCACTAATGTAAAGGATAGAGAAAAATAAGAACTATCTAGTGTTGACATCGGCATAGCAGCAATGGCGATAGAAATGACCTGCCCCACCTGCGGCTCCCACGACATCTCCAAGAACGGCACCACTCGCAGGGGCAAGCAAAACCACAAGTGCCGAGACTGTGGACGTCAGTTCGTCGAGGATCCTCAATGGCAACCCAAAGACAAAGACACGTTTGGCCTCGTCAACTTGCTACTACTGGAGAAGATTCCCTTAGCCGGTATCGCCAGAGTCACTCAGGTCTCAGAGTGCTGGCTCCAGGAGTATATCAACGACATCTATGCAACAGTTCCCCGCACCGCCTCAGTCGTCCCCAAAGCCAAGGGCAAGCTGACAGTCCAGATGGATGAGCTGTGGTCGTTTGTCGATAACAAAGGCAATAAGCAATGGGTCTGGCTGGCCATGGATGCAGACACTCGAGAAATTATCGGTTGCCATATCGGCGACCGTTCTAGAGCATCAGCGCGGCAGTTATGGCAGTCGCTACCGGCAGTGTACAGACAATGCGCCAGGGTCTACACCGACTATTGGGAGTCATACAAAACGGTCATTCCGAGCAAGCGCCACTTTGCTGTTGGCAAAGAGAGTGGCTTCACGAGCTACATTGAGCGGCTGAACAACACAATGCGACAGCGAGTATCGCGATTAGTGAGAAAGACCCTGTCGTTCTCAAAGAAGCTAGAGAACCATATTGGTGCGATTTGGATGTTCATTCATGAATACAATCGCTTGCTCAGGGAGCGACTTATTGAGTCTGAACATCCTGCTATTTTCTCTGTCCTTTACTAAAAGGCACTACCTTCTATTCAACGGCTAATGCTGATTTCACCGTTATCCCCAGCACAGAACCTGTGGATCAGGTTTCCTGGGAGGATGCCCGCTGGTTTTGTGCCTGGTTATCGACTCAGCCACAACTGGTTCCAGATAATGGCGTTTACAACTATCGTCTGCCAACCCCAGAAGATTGGCAAACCGCTGCAGTTAAGCTTCGTTCTGCGGTTCAACCCTGGACAACTGAACCTAACCTTGCAGGCCATGGTCTGCGGGTGGTGCGGCAGCGAATTCCAGATCGCTATCGAGCCTTGGTCAACTATTTGGCCAGCGGCAGCTGGAAAGAAGCCGACCAGGAAACCGACCGGCTCATGCTAAAAGTGGTCGGGACAGCAGCAGAGAAACGGGGCTATCTGATGCTAGACGAAATTCGCAACTTCCCCTGCGAAGACTTACGGCTGATCGATCAGCTTTGGGTGAAGTTTAGTGGCGGCAAATTTGGCTTTAGCGTGCAGAAGAAAATCTATATAGATTGTGGGGCCAAGCTCGATTGTCAATACCCCGGCGATGAGATTTGGTATGATTTTTGTGATCGCATCGGCTGGCGCAAAGACAACAAATATGTGAACTTTGCTAGCTTCACCTTTGATCCATCAATTTCTCCCGCGGGACAAATTCCGAGTCGGGTCTCCGGCTGGGAACTTACTCGTTGGAGAAATTCCGACGGTTTCCCGGCGGTCTCGGATCTTCTCTCGCATTCAGATTTGTGAACTGTAGCAGCAACGCGCTTTAGCCCGATCAAAAATAGTATTTTTAGACTGCCTCCACACGGCGAAATAGGCATTTTGACAATCCGTTACCTAGCACCAGAAACAATTCAAAATTTAGAAATTCAAAATCAAAAACCTGGAAGTGCCAATTTTGAATTTCTAAATTTTTAACTGTTTCCCCTCTTCGTACTCACCACAATTTTCCCAATAATCTTCATCAACGCCTCCGACTCCTGGATTAACGCTCCCAACCGTTCCTCTGAGATCATCTCGGCCGCCACCAATAACCGCAGCCAATAGCGCGTCTCCCTAGCTTCCTTCAGGGCAATCGACATCTTGTGAATGAAATCGGCTCGGCTTTCTGCCGCTTGCGATTCCTCCACATTTGCCCCTATCGAAGTACCAGAACGAATCAGTTGCCGCGCCAAAGGCCGACTTACCGAAGACTGCTCTTCAATCACCTGGCATAACTTCACAATCCGCACCGCAAACTCAAACGTCCGTTCCGTAATGGGTACCAACGATGCACTCATTGCGGACTTTGAATGAATTCACAACTCACAGCCAAGCATGTAGAAATAATCATTTTGAACTTTGAATTTTGAATTCCATCCAGCACGCATAAAGTCGTCCTCATGAGACATCAACCTGTTTTGTTTACTGCTGAATCAAGGAGAGCAACTGCTCCGTCGAGACCTTGCTGCTCATATCGGTCCCTGCCAACAGGCTGTCCGCCAAATCGCGCTTGGTCTTGTGCAGGGCCACAATCTTGTCCTCGATCGTTCCTTTTGCCACCAGCCGGTAAATCGTCACTGGCCTTTGCTGGCCAATGCGGTGGGCGCGATCGCTGGCCTGATCCTCCACCGCTGGGTTCCACCAGGGGTCCATGTGAATCACATAGTCCGCGGCGGTGAGATTGAGGCCGGTGCCCCCCGCCTTGAGGCTGAAAAAAAACACATCCCCTTCCCCCGCTTGAAAGGCATCCACCCGCTTTTTGCGTTGCTTGGCCGGAGTGCTGCCATCCAGGTATTGGTAGGGAATCTGCTGTTCATCCAGATGATTTCGCAAGATGGTGAGGTGATCGACAAACTGGCTAAACACCAGGGCCTTGTGGCCGTTATCCAGCAGCTCGGTCAAGACTTCACCAAACTGGGCCAGCTTGGCGCTGGGTAGGGATAGCTCCGGGCGCACCAGGTTGGGGTTGCAGCAGGCCCGCCGCAGTCGCATGATCTCCGCCAAAACCTTCAGATGCTTTTGTCCAGCCGGGTCATCTAGGTCGCTGAGCTTGTCGATCGCCTCTCGCCTGAGCGCCTCATAGAAGGCCATCTCTTGTTTGCTGAGTTCCACCTGCAGGGTGATTTCGGTGCGGGAGGGCAGCTCTTTGAGCACCTGATCCTTGGTGCGCCGCAAGATAAACGGCTGAATCAGGCGACGCAGGGCTTCGCGGGCGGCATCGTCTTGGTCCCGTTCGATCGCGTAGGCAAAGCGCTGGTTAAAGCTATCCAAAGAGCCCAGCAGGCCAGGGTTGATAAACCGAAACAGATTCCACAGTTCTCCGAGGTGGTTTTCGATCGGGGTGCCGGTGGTGATGACTTTAAAGTTGCCCTGGAGGGCCATGGCCGCTTGGGAGCGCTTAGTGTCGGCATTTTTGATCGCCTGGGCTTCATCTAAAACGATGGTTTGCCAGGTCACCTTGGCCAGCATCGCCGCCACCTCTTCTTGCTGGAGTAAGCCGTAGCTACAGACCACCAAGTCTCGGGGCTCCAAATTATCCAGCATCTGTTGGCGATCGCCCGTGCCAAACACCTTCACGGTCAGGGTGGGGGCAAACCGCTCTGCTTCGCTGATCCAGTTCATGCCGACGGAGGTGGGGGCAATCACCAGGGCAGGGCCGCTGCGACTGAGAATGACGGCGATCGCCTGTAGGGTTTTGCCCAGTCCCATATCATCGGCGAGGCAAGCCCCTACCCCCCAGTTGGCCAATCGCGCCAGCCAGGTATAGCCGTCCTGCTGATAGTCTCGCAGGGTGGCGGTGAGTTCCGATGGGAGCTGGGGCTCGATCGTGCGGGCGGCTTTGATGTGCTTGATGTGGGTTTTCCAGGCTTTATCCACCTTGAGCTGGGCCACATCTTCGACCATGTCCTCTAGGGCTAGGGCCGCCAGACCATGGATGCGCAGGTCTTTGCCTTTGCCGTCCGAAAGGCGCTTGAGGGTCTGCAGCCGCTGGCGAAACTCTTCGGTCAGGGCCAGAAATTGACCGTCCGAGAGAGCGATGAATTTGCCAGGGGTGTTATCCAGCAGCGCCATCAGCTGTTGCAGATCCATCACCTGATCATCGCTAATCTGGACTTCGCCGCTGGCGGCAAACCAGTCCTGCTGTTGGCGAATGTTCAGCTTGAAGTTCCCTAAACCCAACTGATTTGAGACCCGCAGTTTTTCCCCCTCGGGCCATTCGATCCGGACGCGATCGCCCAATTCCTGGAGTTGTACCAGCAGTTCGAGGCAATCTTCCGGCTCCTCAATCAGCCACTCCCCTTTTTTAGGGCTATAGTCCTGCAAGATTGAACAGGCTGCTTTCACGGCCTTGGCCTGCTGCTTTTCTAGCTTTAGGTCCCGCTGGGTTTGCAGGCGCTTGCCCTCCACCTCAGCGATCACCGTCTCGCCCCCTTTGCCAGGGGTGTAGTAGGCCCCCCCTTCGGGGAAGGGATGCACTAGAAGTGACGCTTTCAGGCCCTCTCCGGCGGGGAGCAAGTGCAATCGGGGGGTGGCATCAGCGGGCACTTCTTCGGCGGCGACCCCACCGCCAATGTCGGACTGCACGGTGACGAGGCTAGAGACCGACGCGATCGCCTCTAGTACCTGGGCTTCCGCCTGAGCGGGGACCTCTAGGCGATTGTTCGGCCCCAGCAGCTCAGCAATGCGATGATGATCGGCTTGAATGGCAATCACCTTGAGACGGGTGGGGGTTTCCTTAAAGGCCAAAATCTTGGCGCTGCTCTGGAGGGTCGGAGATAGCTCCAGCCTGAGGCGATCTCCCGACAGCCGCTTCACCAATAGTTCTGGCTCCCCTGCCACCACATCCACCCGCACGTTGTCGGTGCCCTCCCAAAACACCAGGGGGTGCCCCACGAGGGTCACCAGGGCTTCTTCCCCGAAGGAATAATAGGGTTTGGACGAGCCGTAATAGTAGTAGCGCGACTCATATTCCACCTCTAGGGCGCTGACCACCTGGTGATCTTGGGGGGTCATGTAGTCGGGGCGCTCACCCATTGAGGCGAAGCGCTTCAGGGCGATCGCCTTGCCCTTAGTCCAGCCTCCTTTGACGCTCAGTTTTTGCTCTAGGGGGGTCAGATCCCAGTTGTTGAGCGAACTGAACCGCAGCCGCCAAGCCATGCGAAAGGTGGGTTGTGCAGGGGGCGCGGTTGGGGCATTTGCCTCGGTTAAGCTGGCCAGCGCATTTAGAGACAGCGCCCAGGCCTCTTGACGCTCCACCACGCTGACCAAGGGTTGACTGCCGGTCTGTTCCCGCAGAGCTTCAGCCATTTCGCCATAGATGTCATCCACCTGTAGTCGGGCCAGCAAGTCAGCGATTTCTAGGGCCAGCCAGCCATAGTTGGCTTGAGAGGCATCGCGGTAACGGCGGATCAACTGCGGCACCAGCCAACGATCCAGGTCTTTTACATCGAGCCAATACAGGCTGTAGATTTCGAGCAGGGTGGCAACCCCTTTAGAGCCCAGGGTGTAGTCTGCAAAATGATCGCGGGCATTCAAGACTTTGCTGAGTTGTCCCTGTTGGGTCTGGATCGCCGCCAGCAAGGGCTCCACGCTGCTCCGCAGCCCATGGTTCGACTGCTTTTGCAGCAGTACGCAGTATTTTTTGGCCTCTTGGTGGGCTTTGGGGCTACCGTCTTTGAGCAGGGCGAAAAAGTAGAGCCCTGCAGCCGGAGCCTTAAACCAATCGGCTTGGGCGCTCTGGGTTTTGCCTACTGCTTTTAGGGCGAGGTGATAGTGGGCGAGGGCCTGGCCATTGTCACCGGTCAAAAAGGCGATCGCCCCCAACAGCGCCTCCCGCTGGGCGGGGCCGGGGGCAACCTCGGTCAGGACTTCCTTGGCATCTTGCAGATAGCCCCTGAGCCAGAGCTGCTCAGCATAGGTCAAATACAAGTCGGGGCTGGCTTGGCCGTCGTTGTAAAGGTCTTCGGTCAGCTCAAAGGCGGCATCCGCCGGGACGCAGCGCTGCACAGAGTCCTCTAAAATCACCCGCAGCCCAAACTGCTTAAAGTCGGGCGAGAGCTGCTCAAACCAGGCTGGATCAAAGGGGTTGTTGAGCACCTGCTGCAACACCTGGGCAAAGTTAAGGCTAGAGGTCCAATAGGCCTGATTCTTATCTTCAACCAGGGCGTCAATTTCGGCTTGATCCTGTCGGTAGAGGGCAATGCGAAATTCCCTTAGCCATTCTTTTTCGGTGGTAAAGTAACGCGGCCCATAGGTGACATAGCGCTTCCTAATCGAGAAGTGATGGGCGATCGCCTTAGCGATGGGCTCAAAGCTGCCGGTGATCACCGCGTCTCGCACCACAATATCGATCAGCGGATGGGGGCATTGCACCCCCTCACCCCGGTTTTGAATCAAGACCTCTTGATTGATCAGTTTGGTGATTGTGCTGCTAGCATTGCTGGCATTTAAAGGCTTGAAGTCTTGATGCTTTTTAAAGGGCGGAATTGCCGTATTCCAGCATTTGAGGGCATTGGCGCGGCTAACGGGCTCATAGAGCATGGCAAACACTTGCACCAGCGATCGCTGCACCGCCGTCAGCCCCTCATAGCTCTTTATCAGGTTTTGCTGCCGCACCTGTGCATTAGACGCCATAGGCCACCTGGGCTCGTTGAGGGCTATTGTAGGCTTGATCCTCAACAATCGCCCCTTAAAACGGCTGGCACAATCGCAGCGTCTCGACATCAATCGCCTGCAGTTGCTCGTAGGCATTCGCCACCGCCGTTTTGCCCCTGAGGAACCCTAAATTTGCGGCAGGACAAAAATAGGCCAGGGTTTCAGCGGTGAAATCCTGTTGCAAACGCTGGATCTGGCGTAACTGCCGGGGCCAGTGAAAGGTTTTAGAAAACCGCAGTGCCGTCATCTGCCCTGCCTTACTGGGCAAGAGATGGCGACCCGTAAACAGCACGCCCCCATGGGCCTTGTAATAGAGGCAGGCCGATCCCGGTGAATAGCCCGGAGTCCAGAGCACCGTAGCGATATCCTCTAAATCCAACTGTTGGTGATAGGTGAGCCGACCGTCAATTTCTGGCAGTAGGTAGGCTTCCTGCTCTTGAACCACCAGCTCACACTGCAGCCGATCTTGAAACGGAGCCACTCGCCCCATACCGTTGCGATGGGTAATCACCCACCAGCGCACCCCCCCTTGGGCTTGAATAAAGTCGGCGGTCTCTGGATGCCAAGCTGGGGTATCGACCAGCAGATTCGCAGGCTGACCCGCTTGATCTTGGGCGCAAATCAAGTAAGCCGTACCCCCCATCGTCTCGCGGTTAGGCGGAAAGGCATAAATCGTCGCCAAGACCGATCTGGGCGGACGGGGGGCAGCAGTTGGGTCAGACACCAAGGTCATGGGCGATCGAGGAATTTTAAAGATAAACCCCATCCAACCTAAAAACAGGCGTTTTTACCAGTAGGGTGAACCACGGGTTTGGATGGGGCAGGGTTTTAGTCGCCCAAAGTTGACACGGCCTCGCCCTGCCTTGTTAGGCTAGCGGAGTTCCCACCCCTGCCCTAGAGACTCAGGCGCAGGACAGTGACGGTAGATAGTGTTTTTACTCTTTCTCTTTTCGATTCTCAGTTACCTAGTGGTGCGCTATAGCGTATCGCGGATCACGCGAACACCGCCCTGGCTGCTGTGGTTGGTGTTTATGGCACCGGTCTTTACCCTCGTCACCTGGAGTCTACAGCAGGAAGGGCAAGAAGCCCCACCGGAGTCCCCGCCTGGGGCAATTTTGACGCTGTTTATCCTCTGTCCTCTGCTGTATTGGATGTTGATCCAATGGGGGCGAATTCAACCTAAGCCTGATGCAGATGGGAAAGCGGCATCAACGGACTCAGCCGACACCCCCAAGACCACTGCGGCCAAACAAGCGGTGCTGCGCCCCATTGATAAAGAAGAAGAAGCCACCCTGCAAAACTGCTTCCCTTGGTCGCTGTATTACCTACAAAATATCGAGTATCGCCCTCAGGCCCTGATTTGCAAGGGGCAGTTGCGCGGCAATCCCACCCTGGCCTACGACACCATTCGCGACAACATTGAGGCCAATTTTGGCGATCGCTTCCTGGTCATTTTTCAAGAAGGAAAAAGCGGCAAGCCCTTCTTTGCCCTAGTCCCCAACCCCCTCTCCCAGAAGCAGCCGGTTAAGCCCCTGCTCAAGACCAAAAACACCCGACCCGCGGTGGCCTTGGCCCTGTTTGTCACCACCCTGTTTACCACCACTTGGGTGGGTATGTCCCAGATTGCCGGTATTACCGATGCGGAGCTGCAGGCCAACCCGATGCTGTTTTTGCGGGGGCTCCCCTACGCAGTGGCCCTACTGGTGATTTTGGGCGTCCATGAGTTGGGTCACTACTTGATGGCGCGACGCTATCGCATCCAATCCACCCTGCCGTACTTTATTCCAATTCCCTTTTTTCTCGGCACCTTTGGGGCGTTTATCCAACTGCGCGCCCCGGTGCCCAACCGCCGCGCCCTCTTTGATGTGGGCTTGGCCGGTCCCTTGGCGGGGTTTGTGATTACCCTGCCCCTGCTGGTTTGGGGGCTAGCCCACTCGGAGGTGATTCCCCTCGGGGAAGAGGCCAGCCTGCTAAACTTTCAGGCCATGGACCCGGCTGCTTCGGTAGCCCTGACCTTACTGAGCAAACTGGCCCTGGGCAGTCAGCTCACCGCTGAGAATGCGATCTCCCTGCATCCCGTCGCAGTGGCGGGTTGTTTGGGCCTGGTGGTCACCGCTTTAAATTTGATGCCCGTCGGCCAGCTTGATGGCGGTCATATTGTCCATGCCATGTACGGTCAAAAAACCGGCGTGATCGTCGGTCACGTATCGCGTTTCTTAGTGCTGGGATTGGTGGCAGTGCATCCTGAGTTATTGATTTGGGCGATTTTGCTCTTTTTCATCTCAGCAGTGGATGAGCCTGCATTGAACGATGTCAGTCAATTAGACAATCGCCGCGATCTGTGGGGACTGGCCGCACTGACGATTTTGATTTTGATTGTGTTGCCTGCCCCTAGTCTGCTCACGACCTTTTTGCTATAGCGGGTCTGCTATGCGGGTTTGCTATGCGGGTTTGCTATAAATTAGGGGCAATTACGGCGGCAGATGAATGAGTTGCCATTTACCAGGAGATGGGGACGATGAGTCAGGAAGTAAGCCGCTGGTTGGCAGAGGTGCGTACACTGCAGCATCAACTCGCCTCTACCCAAAAGGAACGTGACCAAGCCTATGCCAGTGCAACCAATTGGCGACAGCTCTATGATGCTGAGGCCAAGCAGCGGCGCACGGATATGGAGCAGTTGCAACTGACGATCGCCACCCTACGCACGGAGGTCAGTACCCTTCAAACTCAGCTTGCTCAGGAACCTCAGTCCGCGGCCATGCCGGAAGCTCTGACGAATGCAGAGGGCAAGACACCTGATCTGAATACGGTGGAGGGTCTACGCGCCCATTTGGCCGACACATTACGGCAGTGCGATCGCCTCAAGCAGCAGTTGGATGAGGAACGCAGCAATCACGCCCAAACCCGTCAGTCGCTGACGACGGCATTGGGAGAGGCGATCGATACGTTTAAGCGAGAAGAAGGGTTAGTGCATCAACCTCAGGCGGAGTGATGACCGCATAATAGGCCGCTGAAGTAAAGCTATCCAGCTAAGAACAGCCTACGAATGAACACTTGGTCTGAGTTGTCCGAGCATGAATATGCCACGATTTGGAATCGTTTCTACACAGACTTCAAGTTCAAGCCTGATTACTACGAACGATTAAAGCCCGCGATTGTCGAACCATCGCCATTTGTCACGTTTGATCTCTCAGCAGTCAACTTGTCTGACAAAGCAACAATGGACATCGACAGACTGTTTCTCGATTCGTTTCGCACGATTACATCAACTGGTCGTGTTATGTATTCTCTTGATTGGCAGCACACCTGCTATCGTTTCGACCCTCACGCTGTCGATGACATAGGCCCGATTGGTTGGTATCCCGATGGCGACTACTACATATTCCTTGCGGATGACTTTTCATTCGGAACTTTCGGACATCCGTGGCAAAGACTAATTTGTGTATTTGGCGTATCACTGTTGGGCCATGTAGAAAATTCATTGCGCAATAGGTTGGCTGTCCTACGTGAGTCGACCGGCAACGAAATTGTCGGATAGCATGGCTGCTCAATAGAAGAGTCTTACAGGGTCGCTTCAAACGTTCTAAGGGCTCGGCTGCTGCCTACTTTTTTCGCCTGTTGAATCACCCGATCAACGATGTCCTTGATCGGTAAACCTGGAAAGGTTGGGCTGGTTGCCACCTCAAGGTAGAGATCACCCTCAAGCACATGAATCTTGAGCCCGCGATCGTAAATCCAGAGTTCTGGAACCCCAAGGGCAATGTAAGCATCCAGTTTGGTCTTCGATGTGTAGTCTGACTCAATCGCCAAATCAGGTGGTGGATCCACCGCTAAATCCAGACGGCTCTTGCCAATCACAGCTTGGTAGTTGGCGATGTAAAAACAGTCATCAGGCTCTACCCCAATCGCCCTGAGCTGCCCTCGAAACGTGGTTGAACCCAGGGATTCCCAATCGCGTTCTTGATGGCGCAGCAGAATTTTGACGATGTCAGAGATCAGCACCTTGCTGCGTTCATGGTCGGGTAGCGGAACCATAATCTCTAAAGTGCTTTGGCTATAGGCAATACGGCTGTTCCGAGACTCGCCTAGGGCCTGCAAAATTATTTCAAATTCGTGCCAGCTTACATCGGGAATGGTAATGCGGCTTCCCGGTTCCAAAGCAACTTTGCCAATATCGATTGTTGCAACCATCGTGCCAGCTACCCAGTGGCTTCAGCGTAGCACCCCTCCCTAATCGGCCCTGCCGTTTACACACATCTTGGTGCCGTTAATCTGCATCAGCCAAGAGTGCTTGCATCGTGGCGATAAGTTGCTTCAGCTTCACCGGTTTGGCTAAATAATCATCTGCACCCGCAGCCAGACAGCGCTCTTGGTCCCCTTTCATCGCCAGGGCCGTGAGGGCAATGATGGGTACCTGCTTTAGGGTTTCGTCCCTACGGATAGTCGCGATCGCCTCTAGCCCATCCATGACCGGCATTTGAATATCCATCAAGATCAGGTCAGGAACCTGGGCTTGAGCCGTGGCAACTGCCGCCTGCCCGTCCTTAGCAATGATCACCTCATAGCCTTTCGCCGCCAGATATCCCTGCATTACATCAATATTGTCCGGGTTGTCCTCTGCCAATAGGATTAAGGGGCCTGCAGGAGACTGGGGCGCTGGAGCAATCTCCTCATCGGGATGATCGGTCGCGGCAGGCAGCTCAGCATTGACAATATAGGGTAACGCTACGGTAAAACAACTGCCCACCCCCAGTTCGCTGGTAACATCAACCCGCCCACCATGGAGTTCAACAATTCGCTTGACCAAGGCTAGCCCTAGCCCAGTACCGGTATATTGGCGATTCAAGGCACTATCCACTTGCATAAAGGGTTGGAAGAGGCGATCCAACTGGCTGGGTTCAATGCCAATACCGGTATCTTCAACCGTAAATTTGAGCCCATATTCGTCTGTTTCAGCATTGGGTTCAGTTAGCTCCATGGACAGGGTGACATGGCCGCCTTCTTGGGTAAATTTCACCGCATTGTTGCGCAGGTTAATCAGCACCTGCCGAATACGGCGTTCATCCAGCAGCACCTCTGGGATAGGGGCATCTGTCCATTTTTCGGTCAATCGGATCTTTTTCCGATTGGCCAGTTGTTTCACAAAGGTCAAGCTAGATTGGCAGAGGGGGATGAGCTGGGTGGATACTGGCTCTATTGTCAGCGTGCCAGCTTCGACCTTGGCAAGATCGAGGATGTCGTCAATCAGTTCGAGTAGGTGCTGGCCACTGCGCTCAATGGTTCTTAATGGCTTGAGCTGTTGCGCATTGAGATCGCCAAAGATTTGCTCAAGGAGGGCTTCGGTCATGCCCAAAATGGCAGTGAGCGGCGTCCGCAGTTCATGACTCATATTGGCCAGAAATTCATCTTTGAGGCGAGTGGCCCGCGCTAGCTCAAGATTGGAAACCGCCAGTTGTTGATTGCGCTGGGTGAGAAGTTGCTGAGCTTGCTTCCGTTGGGTGAGCTGCTGCTGCAATTGCTCAACCAAGTGGGCTTGTTGCACGGCGATCGCCACCTGCACCCCGAGCTGACGCACCAGTTCAATTTCTGCAGGTTGCCATTGCCGAGGGGTCTCCTGTTCACTCGCCAACAGCAGGCCCCAAATTTCACCGGCAACCACAATGGGAACCATCATTTTGGAACGAATCCCAAAACCTGCCAGCATGCGCTGATGGCACACGGTCATTTCTGTCTCGTGAATGTCATCAACAATGCGGACTTCGCCCTGGCGGTAGGGCTCAAGCCATTCAGGGGTCACACAGGGGTCGCGAACTTCGCTGTGGAGCACCGATCTCGAGGGACGATCGACGGACTCAGCAATGACTTTGCCGCTCAAGTCAGGGCGTAGTTGATAGGTGATGACGCGGTCGCACACTAATACGGCACGCAATTCGGTCACGGTGGTATCTAAGATGGCCTGTACATCTAGGGACGAATGCACCTGAGTGATGATTTTATTCATCACTTGATTTCGGGCAGTGCTGGGGTTGACTGATGGCGGGATTTGGGGCTCAGCCCTGGCCACAACAACAGGGGAGAGGGACACGTCCGTCGATGGTTGACTCGCCAAAGCCATGGCATGCACCTCTTCGTAGGCCAGCAAACCCGCGAGTTGATCTTGCGCATCAAGCATCACAATGGGCCGCAGTTGATACTGTCGCAGTAAATTCAGCGGGGTGTAGAGGTCTGTTAACGCCGATTCGGCTAGGGTTGCAAAGGACTGTAGGGGACATTGGCCAATCCTTTGGTCCGTCGCATTGCGGTCTGGGTAGATGCAATCCAGGAGATCCGGTGCAGTCAAGACGCCCAAAATTTTGTGATTTTCAACGACGACTAAGTAGCGCGATCTCACTTCGTCGTGAAGTTCTCGAATGACAAAATCAACCCGGTAGGTGTTGAGATCGGCTTGGGGAACTTGACCGGGTTCGTGAGGGTTCCCCATGTGGGCGATCGCCTCTGAGACGAGGGTTTGGGGCGTTATTACTGTGGGGTTGCGGGTGATCGCAGCTTTGAGATCGAGAAGGGTCACAGACATCTACAGGAACGGTAGCGGTTGGTAACACTGTAAAAGCAATCCTTGCGACAATGGGCTCAACCCTTGAAAACGTGCCATGGCTCCCACTGGGATATCCAGACCCTCCATAACCAATACGCCAGCCCGATCTCCCGATCGCAGTCACTTCGATGTGATTGTAATTGGCTCCGGCATCGGCGGGCTGGTCACCGCTACCCAACTGGCAGCCAAGGGGCTCAAGCCCTTGGTGCTAGAGCGCCACCTGATCCCTGGGGGTAGTGCCGGTTACTTTGAGCGAGCGGGCTACCGCTTTGATGTGGGGGCCTCAATGATTTTTGGCTTTGGCCACCAGGGCACCACCAACCTGCTCACCCGTGCCCTCGCCGCTGTCGGCCAGTCCATCGAGACCGTTCCAGATCCGGTGCAGGTCCACTACCACCTGCCCAGTGGCTTGGCTGTGCGGGTGCATCGAGATTATGAGCAATTTTTGGCTGAGCTGGGCGATCGCTTCCCCCAAGAGCGGGCAGGCATTCGCCGGTTCTACGATGCCTGCTGGGGCGTCTTTAACTGCTTGAACTGCATCGAGCTGCTGTCACTGGAAGAGCCCCACTACGTGGCCCGCGTCTTTTGGCAGCACCCCCTTGCGTGTCTGGGTTTGGCCCGCCACCTGCCGTTTAATGTGGGACGTTTGGCCCGTAAGCATCTGCGCGACCCCGAACTGCTGCGGTTCATCGATATGGAGTGCTACTGCTGGTCCGTGGTGCCTGCCGCCAAAACGCCGTTGATCAATGCTGGGATGGTATTTAGCGATCGCCATTACGGTGGTGTCAACTACCCCAAAGGCGGCGTCGGCACCATCGCCCAGGCGCTGGCTAACGGGCTAGAAGACCATGGTGGACGGATTCAATATCAATCACGGGTTACCCGCATCCTTACCGAGCGGGGCCGCGCCGTGGGGGTGAAACTGGCCACGGGCGAAACCTACCGAGCCAAACGGGTCGTGTCTAATGCCACCCGCTGGGACACCTTTGGGGCGCTCCTAGAATCACCGCTGCCCAAAGCCGAACAGCGTTGGCAACAGCGCTATCACCGCTCCCCCAGTTTCTTGAGTCTGCATCTCGGCGTCGATGCTGCCGTGATTCCGACAGGCAGCGACTGCCATCACATCTTGCTCGAAGATTGGGGCCGCCTAGAGGACGCTTACGGCACGATATTTGTCTCAATTCCGACCCTGCTCGATCCCAGCTTGGCTCCTCCCAACCGCCACATCGTCCATGCCTTTACCCCCAGTTGGCTGCAGGATTGGGACAATCTCACGCCCAGCCAATATCAGGCTCAGAAGCAAGCCAGAGCCGATCAGGTGATTGTGCGACTAGAGCGCCTTTTCCCTGGCCTGGGTGAAGCGATTGACCATTGCTCTATCGGCACTCCCCGCAGCCATCGTCGCTTCTTGGGCCGTCGGGAGGGCACCTATGGTCCCATGCCCGCCCGACAATTGCCGGGACTCTTGACCATGCCTTTTAACCGCACCGCTGTAACGGGCCTGTACTGCGTGGGCGACAGCACCTTTCCTGGCCAGGGCCTGAATGCCGTCGCCTTTTCGGGGTTTGCCTGTGCCCACCGCATTACCAAAGATCTGAGGGCCAAATGCTAGAAGGGGCATTGGTATCACTGCTGCTGGCGATCCGCTCGAACTGGGCGATGTACCTGCTTACCCAGCCCGAGACCTATGGCAGCATTGCCTACGAATACGAGAAGAATTCCTATCCGCGTGCTTTGGCCGACCTGCTAGCCGACAACCCAGAGGCCGATCAGGCCCTGGCCTTTCTCCAACAGCTTGACCCAGAAGCCGATAGCACCCTGGGCGTTGACCTCTACTCCAGCTTTGTGCTGAAACTGCAGATCCGTAAGTATTTTGCGTTTGGGAATGACCTGGACCCGGCCTATCGCGATCGCATGTTTCAGGCCATGGCTCGCCTCACCGCCACCGATCCCCTAGAGCGAGAGTCCGCACCCCCCCGCAAGTTTTGGGCCAACTCCACCGACGACTGCACCACTCAGGTCGATTGCCGCAATACCGACAACCTCAGGGCAATGCGAGAAACATCCCTGTATCTAATGGCCGAGGAAACCGGCAATGAGGCCACCCGGCTGATCTACAAAGCCCGCCTAGAGCGCTACGTCTCCACCCTGTTGGATATTGGCATGGGGGAATGGGACAGCCCCACTTACCACGGCCACACCACCAGCGCTTACCTCAACCTCTACGACTTTGCCCAGGACCCCGAAGTTAAGCAGCTGGCCCAGTCCGCCCTAGACTGGCTGTTTCACAGTGCCGCCCTCAAATATTGGCGCGGCACCTGGACAGGGCCGGTCAAACGCTATGGCGGCAGCGACGCCGAGCGCTTCTTTTGGTTCTATTTCGGTCAGGGCTCCCCGCCTGAGACCGCCTCCAAAGACTGGATTCATGCCCTCACCAGCGACTATCGGCCCCCGGCTGAAGTGATGGCTACTGCCCACCGCCAAATCCCTCTGCCCCAAGAAATCCGCCGCACCCATCCCCACTACGAAAATTGGCTCCCCGATCTCTACGGCCCCGCCTTTTACGAAACCCTCTACCTGGGGCAGCATTTCCAGTTGGGCAGTTTACTCAACGGCACCGCTGGGGATTGGCAAGGATTCAGCCTGGCTGTATCGCAGGGTCAGGGCGTCGATCGCCTGCTTGTGGAAGCAACAGGGCCACACAGGATTGCCCAGCATCACAATCTATTGATTTGGTACGGCAACACGGCCCCAGCGATCTCCCTGCCACAAGGCACCCAGACCCAAGCAGGCAACATCACCTTTCTTGAAACCGAGCAAACCTGGATAGCCCTCTGGCAGTTTGATCAGGGCTTTGCTCTAGAAGTGGGTGAACCCGAGACCCACGGTGATTTTGAGACCTTTCGCGATCGGGTTGTGACTCACAGTCGTTTTGGGCAACAACAGGCCCGTCTGGCCCTGACGGGTTCCCATGGAAGGCAACTGGAATTGCACAGCCATAACGACGAATCAACCACTGTGTGGCGGGACGGGCAAGCTGCCCAATGGTGGACTGAATGACTTCCCTCCGCAGTAACAGATACTAGAGTCAGATTGTCAAGGAGGCACTGTCCTGCGTCCTATCCAATACCCTACCCAGCTGTGGATTCATCGTTGCACATTTAAAAGCCCACCGTGATCCCCTTAGTGGTGCAGAAAAGTCCTGCAACCCCTTTGAATAGGTGAGTCTCATTTGAGACAGAGGTTTTTGAAAGAGGCACTCCATGAGAAGCTCAAGTTCCCCAACTTAGAACTAAGCTCATGGAGCATCCTCCTCTCCA
>JBHJIP010000030.1:0-49284 GCA_050043365.1 Leptolyngbyaceae cyanobacterium | reverse complement strand
TGCTATAATTTAAACCATATGGCGTCGCTACAACAGCCGCACAACATTTATGGATAAATACAGTGAATTACTCAAAAGAAAGAGGAGAAGATGCTCAGGCCCCTCTACGAATAATTGGTTACGCCAGGGTTTCATCAAGGGAACAAGCCCATGATTCCCAGGCGCTTGACCAGCAGCGGGAACGCGTTCTTACTGCTGGTGCAGCAGATGTCTTAGAAGATGTACTTTCTGGCCGAGACAGCGATCGACCCAGCTTCAACCGCCTCATGGAGATGGTACAGAACGGAGAAGTCGACGAAGTCGTCTTTACTCGCATAGATCGCTTAACACGCTCTCTAGCTGACCTCACACAATGCATTCGCATCTTTCAAGAGTCCGGAGTTAATCTCCGCATCTTGGATCAAGACCTCAATCTCAGCACGCCAACAGGTAAGTTGATGGCCAACCTGCTGGGAGCCGTTGCAGAGTGGGAAGCTGACTTACTCTCCGAGCGCGTTAGACACGGTAAGGCTTACCGTCGGCATTTGGGGTTAGCGAGCGAGTCCGCGCCTCGCGGATATTTATCTGAAGCTGGCCAGTATCAGCTTAACCAGACCCCTGTATTGTGTTTACTCTCTGATCGACCGACAACAAAGGAACTATTAGCTGCTAAAAGCAATGAGGCCAATGCCCTTACTGTTGCAGACATTGCTCAAGATTTGGTTGCACTTTTCCTAGAGACAAAAACAACTCGTGCAACCCTAAAACAGTTTTATGAGCAGTATGGCATCCGTCGCCCTCGCCAAGCCTCCAAGTCATCACCCCGTCTCTCCGATAGTTCAGAGCGCGCTCAATCTAAAGCCATAGAAATCCTTTATTGGACTGAGTCTGGGTTACGAAATTGGCTAATGAACCCAGTGCTAGAAGGGAACACGGCCTACCTCCGTTGGATTCAACGCGGCAAACGTCGCGTTCGTTCCACTGAGCCTCCCGAAATTCATACCGATACTCATCCAGAACAAGCCCTCATCTCCCATGAAGAAGCGGCTTATATTCGAGAGACTTTTGCTATCTATAAGCAAATGGGAGGTGGTAGCTTCATTAAAGAAAAAGACGGTCTTGAGGATCAATATCGTCCCTATGCTTATCTAACAGGCTTAACCTACTGCTACCAATGTGGTTCAAGATGCCGCACTAAAACAAGTAAGAAAGGAGCCTATAGCTACTTTGTTTGCCCTCATGCTGGCAAGGGCTGTGATAACCGCAAGTCTGTGCCAAAAGCATCTCTTGAGAAAGATCTCATTCGGCAATTAGTCGCCAAGTCTAAATCCCTTAGACGGCAGGCTGCAAGTACGAAGTCAGGGATAAACTCTACAAAGGCTGCGATTCTTGCGAATCAAGGTAAATCTCAAGCAGAGATTAGTGATTATCTACAAAAGAATGCAGCAGGATATAAAGACCTCATCGAACATCAAGGCGGTCAAGAACCAACCTCTGAACGACTAGAGGGTCTGAAAAAGCAATTGGATTATCTAGAAAAGTATCCTCTCTACAATCCAACCATTGCCGCAGAAAAAGAATCCATCCAAAATCAGATCGAAGAAGAGGAAAAACAACTCAACTCAGTCCTTCGTAAAAGTGCTGGCGAAATCATTTATGAGGGCGACAGGCTTGTCTTCTGGGACACACTCCCAGAGCACTACAAAGTTGATATTTATCCCCGGATTATAGAGCGGCTATTTGTACAAAATGGTCACCTTAAGCAAGCCAACTTCAAACTAGAAAATCCTGAAAAATAATGCAACATCAAAATGACTTTCACCGGCATAGACTCATTGCTCAAGTCGCTCTGCAACAGGAACTGAATGAGCGTCTATGGCAACCCCCCATCCACGGCATTACAGAATGTCCCCAGTGTCATTCCTCGGAAATCGGCAAATTGATGAGTGTCAACGAAGAGGGCAAAACTCACCGCTGCCGTAGTTGCAAAGCTTATTTCTCAGCTAATGATGTTTCGGGCTGTACCTGCTGGTATCCTGGCAAGCTAGAAAAGTGCTTGGATTGTCCCCAGTACGAACGCCTCAATGCAGGCGTTAAAGCACGTATGCAGAATGAGCTGAAAGACATGACTGCCCATCAAGCAGAACAATTACTGTCTCAGCGAAGCTTCTATGCAGATCGGAAGAACATCCAAAAATCACCCGAGCAACCGGTGACAGCAGTATCAGCGCCGGCAGTAATTGAAGCACATCCCGAAGGACCAACAGAACAACTGAAACTTTTTTAAGGCTAAAGTTGATGCTCTGCCACAAATCAAGTGTCTTGTGGCAAAATCCTATTGCATGCTGTTATGTATGGGCTCATCCCAACAACAGCAAAATCAAGTTTTTGGGGAACAGCACCCACACCTGGGGGAAACGTTTCCCCCAAGCTCAGCTTCCTCTCCTCATTCCAACCATGCGATGACACTTACAATCGCCTTCGTTAATCAGTCTGGTGGTGTTGGCAAAACCTCTCTAGTGGTTAATATCGGCCATCAACTCGCCGAGAAGGGCTACCGTGTCCTCTTAATCGATATGGACTCTCAAGCCTCTCTGACCAAGTACTTAGATGTTGACCCTCGTAGCCTTGAAGAAAGTGTTTTCGATGCGATTATTACGGGCAGCGATCTCCCCATTCAGGCTGGACTCCACAAAATGGATCTGGTACCTGCCAACCGCAACCTGGTCACCATCGACGCCAAGCTAGCCACCACGGAAGCAAGAGAGTTTCGTCTCCAGCAGGTACTCACTCCCCATCATGAAATCTATGATTTCATCCTAATTGACTGTCCTCCTAATCTCGGCCTACTTAGCCTGATGAGTCTGGTGGCAGCCACCCATGTATTAATACCGATTAAAACCAACGAGAAGGGGCTGGAAGGGGCCGACGACCTACGTGAAACCATTGGAGTTGTCTTACAAAGGGCCAACCCTCAGCTCAAAATCGCAGGAGCCGTACCGATGATGTATGACTCTCGTCGAGTGCACGATCGCCTCACATTGGAAGAAATCAATAAAATGTTCGGAAAGTATACCGTCCACTCAGCAATTCCTATTGCCACGGATTTTGATAATGCCTGGCGGGCTCGACAGCCGTTGGCCGTATTTCAGCCCAAGCATCCAGCGGTCGAAAGCCTTCGTCAAATCGCCAGCAACTTGGAGCAGATGTAATGGCACACACTAAACCAAAGCCTAGAGATAGAGGCGCAATTGACTTTCTCTTGAGCACAGGTATTGACGAGCCTGAAGCTAATCCAGACCACGAAACCAACGTCCAATGGCTTGACCTCAACCAAATCCAGACAAGGCCTCAACCCCGACGCTATTTTGACACTCAAAAGCTCCAAGAGTTAGCCAGTTCATTTACAACTCAAGGATTTAAAGGCGCTATTAACGTTCGTCCTGTAGGACAGAGTGCCTATGAGCTAGTTGCTGGGGAAAGACGCTATCGGGCCGCCAAGCTTGCAAACCTAGACAAGGTTCGCTGCTTTGTAGATAACTACACTGAACAAGAAGCTCTTCGATTTGCCCTCGCAGAAAATTTACTGAGGGAAGACCTTAGCAAGTTAGAGGAAATCGAAGGCATCTTGCAACTGATTGAAGTTGAACACAACATCGCCCCTGAATACACCATCAAGCTTATTCAGTCGGAAGGCCACCACCGCAAGCAAACTGGGGGAAACGTTTCCCCCAGTAAAGAGTTTCAACAGGTCGAAGCTATCCTCAACTATTTCGGCATCAAGGTCGAGACTTTCAGAACAAAGTACTTGAAAGGACTTAACCTTCCTGACACCATCAAGCAGGCTCATCTGGAGGGCAAGCTGGCTTTTAATGCTGCCCTCGAACTGGGCAAGATTAAAGACGAGACAACCAGAGAAATACTCCTAAATGAAGCCTTGACAGATGCCCTGTCATTCAGAGATCTCCAAGCCAAAACCCGCGAGGTCTTAGCCAACAAACCAGCTCAAGTACAGAGCTCTACATCGCCCCTGCAAGCACTAAGCGAGGCATATCAGCGGTTGAAACGCTCTAAGGCCGTCAAAAAACTCAATGCTCAGCAGACAAAAAAGCTGCAAAAAATTCAGACCCTAATGGAAGCATTGGTCGAGGAAATAGAAGGTTAGTAGCTGCATATCCCAAAGGCAAGCGTCAGCGATCTAGAAACGTCGATCATTTGCCAATGGAATGTGGCCCTAAACAAGAGAAAGAGGCTCACAATAAAAAGCCCCCTAACTTTTTGATTAGGGGGCTTTTTATGTATTAGCGTTGTGACTTAATGACCGCTAGGCAAACAGAATTCTCCGGTGACAGGGCGAATCTTACCCTTGCGAATCATATATTTGAGGCGGCCAATTAAAGCAGCGGGCGATCTCAAGTTAGCCAGAATCTTCTGCCTCTCGTCGAGCGTTATCTGCTCTAAATAGTGACCAAAGATCCTGCTCAGTTTCAGCTTCAAAGTACTCATCTGTATCTAGCCTCTGATTCAGTTCATCATGCCAGGAGTCAGGGTAATCTCCCTCATAGCAACCATAGGTGGCGTCACCATCTTGATCAGGGCTGGAGAACTCCGGTGACCCGGCATGGAGCATTGAACTGGCCTGCTCTAGCCCCCGCTTCGCCCAGTCTTCCTCAGTCATATCTGGCTCACCGTCAAGGTCACGCCAAGATTGACCGTTAAAGGGCCAAATCATTTGTACTACCTCTCATGGGTTGATGTCAAGTCCAAGTGCAGGGTGGGCAACCATTAAGACGACGCCTTGGGGGCTGTTCGCGCCTGGGTTTTGGCCTTGCGGAGCTGGTAGTAAACCGTATCTTCGGCCTGGGTCTCGATCTGGAATCGGGTCACCCCCCGATTGGCCCCAGCGGCACGCATAGCAGCGATTTCTGCCTGATCAAACTCAGCTTCCACCGCAGCCTGAGATGCAATTAGTGCCTGAATTTCTGCTAATTGCAGGTCTGCAGAAGATTGAAGCTGACTGCCCTGATCCAACAACAGCGAGAGCGCCCCCCCGAGCTGGTCAGACACACCATCAGGCATCACCGGCATAAACTCACTGCGATAGCGGTCCTTGGCAGTCTTCACCCACTGTTGTCGATCAGCTTTTTTACTGGGAATTTGGGCAAAGTCGTTAAGTAAAGATCGCGCCAGCTCTGTATAGCCTTGAGCATCCACTAGGAGCTCTATGGGAGCCGCCTTCTGAAGCCAGGGCAACCACCGAGTTCTTAGGGTTGAGTCAGCTATGCCGAGGGAATCCGCAAGTTCTTGAGAGGTATAAGGGGCAGAATGGGTGATCATCGGGGGTTCTACCAGCTCTCCTTGAATCACATCACGATTAAACTGTGCAGCACTGTGCGGAGCCTGCACGGCTGCTGCACAATCATTCGCACCGTCAATACACTCGTGTAAAATGGTCATTGTCTGAAATCCTTATTCTGCAAGGGTTTGGACTGTGCGTCGCCGTGCATTCTTTAGTGCGTTGGTCTGTGCAAAGAATGTGCGGCAAGTGCACAGGACAGATTATAGGACAGGATATAGGAAAATGCATAGGACAAATCCTGAATTCCTTGCTTTTAAAGAAGAGAGTATCAAGCTACATGCAGGACACAACAGAGGACAGGATAGAAGGCAGCGTCGATTACACCACAGATTTCAGCAGGGCAGTAACCTTTGAATGTTGTTCCAGGGGGGAAAATGGCTGACATTGAGTTACCTGTGGCGGATCTGCCCAATCGCTACAGCGTGGCACGATCCCAGGTCTATGCCCGGCTCGATGCGTTGAAGCAGCGATCACCCGCCTTGATCCCCGAAAAGCGAGGCAAAAAAGCCTATGTCAGCGGCGACCTGCTAGAGGCCCTCGACTCAATGCACGTGCTAATCAAGCAAGGGGAAACGGTGGCCGAGGCGGCAGATAAAGTCTTAAATCTTGGTCCCCAAACCCGCTCTATTAGTCCTGCAGGACAAACAGACAGGACACAGGACAGCAGTCCTATTTTTCCCGTCAGTGACCGGATCTCAGACTTGGCCTTGCTGGCCGGGGCGATCTCTGCAAACCAACCACCCCCTGATCCCCTGACAAGATACCGCCAGCTAGAGGAAATCGTCGCTAACGGCTGGCTCTTGCCCACCAGCGAACTAGCGGCATTACTAGATGCCAGCAACCTCAGCGGTCAGACCTTTGAACGCTATGGATTTAAATTCACTCGGGCCGGCAAAGCTGGATCGGAAAGCACCTGGCGAGTGGAGAAAGTCTCTTAATAGCTCAGCAGAATAGTTAGAATTTTAATTGTTCGACTCTGTAAGCCGTTTCAAAGTATCCCATGCTCCCTGAGAATCCAGGAAGCTAGAGGCGTAATTCCAACACAACAACTCTTCACTTAAAAAGCAGTCGTGTTTTTCACCAACCTTATCTTCCACAATTGCAGCTAGCTCTACAGCGTCTGCAGGTCCAGATTCCACGAGTACCTCTAACTTTTCCAACAGCCTTTCAGGACTGATATCGCGAACCAAGATAGCAATTCCCTCCATCCCGACATCTAACCCTTGGGTGCGGAGAAGTAGACAAATGGTGTTCACGACCTGGCTTCCCATCCAGCAAAATAACAGCGTATGCTTGCCATTTTTTGCCCAGCAGCGATTGTCTAAGGCCAAGCGACAGAAATTTTCTCGGCCCTCTCGAAGCAAATCAACCGCCGTTTTGTCCAGAAATGTTGGGGCATCATCAGCTCGGTAAATGCGGTACATTTCCTGGCGAATTTTGTCATGAATAAACCCAGCGTCACCACTAAATCTAGGTACTCGCCCCGCTGCAGCTCTGGTCACATCCACTACTTTACGCTCGGCATCCACTGCCAGCACTTTCCAGCGGCGACCCGCAAAAATCAGGTACATCCCTTCAAACAAAGGAGACGTAATCGGCAACGTCCCTAACATATTGCCTCGGGTAACAATGCGGTATTCATCTGGTGTCTGAAATGCTGTGTAAAAGCTGTAGTGATTGACCAGCCGTTCACCCTTCAGGCCTAAAATCAGCACTCCGTCATGGGTCTGTTGAACCAGATCCTTAGCACCTAGCTGACGCAGCAACTTGATAAACATTTCCTGAGTCACCTGACGAAAAGCGCCCGTCTGGCATAGCACCTGGTAAAGCTGTGAGGCATTCACGCCACCATATTGGGCAATTAGCGATAACACCTGCTGAATCAGCGTTGACAGGTGCAGCTTAGTCACAATGGGAGGCTCGCACCACCGCTTGAACACCATTAAGTTAACGATGGCAATGGTTTGCACTAGGGCAGGATGTAAGGTGTCTGGCTGCGGCGTAGTGGGGGTTACCTCCGGTTCTGAAATGTAGAATCGGACAATTGCCGGGTCGCCTGCTTGACGGCCCGAACGTCCCAGCCGTTGTCTTGTGCTGGATACCGAAAAAGGTGCCCCAACTTGGGCGATCGACTTAACCGCACCCACGTCAATGCCCATCTCCAGCGTTGTCGTACAAATAACATTGGCGGGTTGATCGCCTTTTAATGTCTGCTCCGCCTCTTCGCGCAGATCCTTAGACAAACTGCCGTGGTGAGGGAAAAACTCGTTGGGTACCCGCTGCTGCTCAGATAGTCGCCGTAGCCGGTCGGTGTAGGCTTCAACCGCAGAACGGCTGTTGATGAAGATCAGATTGGTCTCTGTGCGCAGCACCCGAAACAGATGAGCAGCAATATCTATCTCATCTTCAGAGTCGCCCGTCTGTTCTGTCTCCACTTCGGAGCCCAGATTCAAGCCTTTCTCTAGATCTGGCTCGACCTTGCGGTATCCCCGTACCTGCAATTGAATTTCCTGCCCTTCCTCCTCTGAGATAACCAGATTTACCTGGTCGGCTCTCCCTGGTCGGAGGAATTCTGCTGCCAGCCCCATGTCACCAATGGTGGCACTGAGACCGATGCGGGGCACTTTGCGGCGAATCACCTGTTCCACCCGGTGCATAAGCGACTGCAACTGCTTGCCCCGTTCTGAGCCAATGAAGGCATGGAGTTCATCAATCACCAAATAATTGAGCCCCTGAAAAAACGCCGTCATATCTGGCCCATGGTTTACAAACAGGGCCTCTAGAGACTCTGGAGTAATAATCAGAATGCCGCTGGGCTGCTTGAGCAGGCGCTTTTTTCGCCCTGCATCGATATCTCCATGCCAGGGGGTGACGGCAATATCCAACTGCTCGCCTATTGCCGACAACCGTCGAAACTGGTCATTGATCAGTGCTTTCAACGGGCTAATACAAAGGGTGCCAATGCCAGCCCTGGTCGCGTCCTTCAGTCGAGAGAATATTGGCAAGAACGCGGCCTCAGTCTTCCCTCCCGCCGTTGCCGCCGAGATAATGACGTCCTGCTGACCAACTAAAATAGGCGGGATCGCATCTTCTTGAATTGGGCGCAGCGCAGGCCATTTTTGCTGCCAGATCCATTTCTGGACTCCTGGATGCAGCCGCTGAAATCCCGAGGACGCCTGCTGCCCTCCGTTAGAGCTTGAAGGAGGCAAGGTCGTCATCGGCTTCAGTTTCGCCAGGGTCAGCTAGGGTCGGATCAGAGACAGGAGTATCGTCTTCCTCCTGTTCAAAGGGGAGTAAATCGGGGTTTTGTTCCGTCTCAATGGTGACTTTACCAATTAGATTTTCAACCGATACCCCTGGGTTCTGCTCTAGTACGGCTAAGAGGTTAATAAATGCCGTGATGGTATTTCTTGGGGTACGGAAGTAGGCTTCTCCCACTCGCTGAAAGCAGTGCTGCATAAAGCCCTGAACTTCTACATCGGAGATCAAGTAAGCGTCCACATTTCCGGTAAAAAAGACATGGCGAATCTTAGTTAATAACACATACAGGTCTTCTTGACTGAGGCTGGCTAGACGAATCACGGGATGACTGAAATCGACAATGCCATCACCCGCAAAGGTGTTTTCTGCTAACCGAGACTGTAGGGCCTCGTAGCTATAGAGCCCCTTGCGGGTATCCATCAGGAATTCTGGCGTGCCCCCCAAAACAAAGCCCAGGCCATCGGCTGTGCCCTGCAAGCTATCGTTGAGGATGCGCAAGATTTGCTCGTAGTTGCTTTTGCGGGCCTGGGTGTTGGCGAGTTTGTAGAGGTTGACTAGCTCGTCCAGGCAGATCACGAACCCCTCGTAGCCAGCCAGCCGCACGAACTGGGCAAAGAGCTTAAGCTGATCGTAGAAGTTGGCATCATCTACGATAATGCGGACCCCTAAAGCCTTTTTGGCATCGGTCTTGGTACTAAATTCGCCTCGCAACCAACGAACAGCATTGGACTTCAGCACGTCATCCCCTGTGTCGTGGCCGCGCCAGTAGGCGGCTATGATTTCGGCAAAGTCGTAACCACCCACCATTTCGGAAAGGTGGTCTAACCGCTCTCGGATGATGACTTCGGGGGTTGCCTGACGCGATCGTGCTTCAGCCAGGGCTGAACTGACAAACTTCTCCACCACACTTGATAGGGCACCGCCATCGGGCTTGGCTCGGGTTGAGAGGTTCCGCATTAGCTCAGCATAAAGAGACCGGGCCTGCCCCTTAGAAGCATGGAGGCGACGATCTGGGGTGAGGTCGGCATGGACTGTCACCAACTTCTTTTGCAACGCAATCGCCCTGACCAAAGCCAAAAAAAAGGTTTTTCCGGAGCCATATTCGCCAATCACAAACCGGATGGCTGAACCACCGTCACCAATTCGGTCAATATCTTTGATCAGCGCATCCAGTTCTTGCGCTCGTCCCACTTGAATCAGGTGTTGGCCACTGCGGGGCACAACCCCGGCCCTTAAGGACTGAATCACAGCGTCTCGGTCTTTGGCTTTAATTTTTGTCCCAGCAGTCATGGCAGCAGTTGCTCTAAAACGTCAGTATCGATTTCGATGGGGTCTTCTCCGTCGGTCAAAGGATCGTCGCAGGCATCAAAAGCCGCATCGTTGATAATCTCTAAGGCACCGTCTAGCATGAGTCCCAGCTTATCGGCTGTGGCTTCCAGGGCATCACGATCCCAGGTTGTCTGTTGGGCGATCTCGCTGAGGAATTGTGAATGCAACGAGTCTAGCCCTGCAATTGAAACTTCGGATTCAGAAACCGGCATAGAAGATGAGGCGACAATCTCGGGTTCATCTTCTTCAAACAAGTCTCCCAGCAGATTAGCAACTTTGGCAGATTCTGCTTGCTTGTGTTGAATTGCCGCTAAATCCAACGTAAATCCAGCAGGATCTTGAGAAATCTCTGGGGTCTCTGTACTGCTACTTTCGGTCTCAGGCGGGGCCGGAATGGCAAAGCCTTTGGCAGTAGTGGATGCGGGTCGAACTGTTACGGGGGTGATGGTCCCTTGGGACCGGTCTTCGACCATCGCGGATGGCATCTGAGACACTGTACTGAAGTTATGAATATGGCTGTAGACCTGATCGGCCTCAAAGCCAAGTAGGGGATAGATCTTAGTCAACATAGAGATTTCTTGGGGGCTAATATGCCCATCCGCTCCGGCCACACTGATTAGGAAGTTAGCGATACCGGCTCTCTCGTCAGACGTCATTATGCTGAGTTTAGTCTTCAGACCTCTCAAGCTGAGTTTCTCTTGTAGCAACCAGGTCAAATGTGCCCTCAGTCGAATACGTTCGGCGGCTGATAGGTGGAGGGCAGATTCCAAATGTTCTTCTAAATACTGCTGTTCGGCAGCATCAACAACAGCATCTGAGTTGGCCACGGTAGCTGCCAAATGCATCATTAGAGTAGCAGCAGTATAGTTCTGGGATGGCGTCGCCATGGCTTCATCGGTGAGCCTAAAAAGAACAGCTTGGCGATCTCCTTTGGGCGGCTTGCCACCAAAGCGGACATCGGGCTCGATACCATAGCCCAGCTTTTCAAGCCCCTGGGCCAGGGTTATGGATTCTTTTTTCGTGAGTTTGACTGAAGGAGAAGTAGACCATTGGCTCAAAAGCAGATCCCCTGCAATAACGACCCGTTCACGTTCCCCAAGGGTTTGAGCCAGCCACTGTTTAAGCTGGCGTACAGAGCTATCCTCTAAGTCGTCAACTAATTCTGGTGGCAGCAATGCCAAGGCCGCCTTTGGATCTGAGTTTTCCCGATTGCGGCCCAACCAGCGGCTATAAGGATCTAGAGCATCGGTACAGTCATCAACCAAGGTTTGTAGCTTGTTTAGAGGACCCGAAAGCGTCGTGACATCTGGCAGATGGCCAATATCTATATTCGACAGGAGATCAGACAAGTCAACCCCAAAAAAGCCAGCACTGGCGGGGTGATACTCAATTTTCAGCTTCCGCTTATTGGGCTTAATTACCAGCCCCTCGCCATAGCGCTGCTGGTACCTAAGCCTCAATAGCTTGCGAAATTCCTCCGCGCATCGAGTGGCGGGCGTTCTCAGCCGTGTCTGTTCTGAATGCAGATACCAAGACCACATCCAGTCCATGGGAATGGGCTGACCGTCGGCAACCATGCGGCCAAGCGCTAGCTTGAGATTGAGGGGCATGCCCCAACCTGTTTGGGTTAGGGGCGGCTCGACTCTGGCCCAATCTTCTGAGTTGTGCAGCACCCGACAAACCGTTAAAAAGCGAGCACCGTAGCCACTAAATGAGTCATTATCCCCATAAATGTCGAGCAGTCGCTCCACTTCAGTGGTGATTTGGGCCAGCTCCTCAGCAGTATCGAGCTTGAGCGTTTGATAGTCCCTGAGTACTCGCCGCTCTAAGCCATAGAAGAAGAGAAATATGTAGCCAATATAGGCATTCGGGTCACAACGTTCACCTGCTAACCATTCAAGATAAGCCGCTCGGCAAGCCGGAGATATTTGGCTGTAAGCGGGCCAGTAATCCATACCACTGCCCTCATGGTCCGGTCTCTGGCGGTCAACCCGGAGCCGAGGGTTGATCAAACAGGGTTCTGTTTGGGCGTAGGATCCGCCAGTTTTCAGACGCTTGCCAACATAAACCATCCCCCCAGGGATCAGATAGTCACCCACCTGGACGCTTTTTCCGGGAGGCACCCAAACGGCGGTCGCTTTAGGGGGCGGAGGTGGGGCTTGGGTTTTAGACTTTTGGGTAGATCTGAAAGCCTTTGAGGGCTTTTTTGATAGGGAAGCTTTCTGGGATGTCTGTCTCGTTTCTGCTGTTGTTTCTCGAACAGAAGCCGGATTTGGAACAGTAGGTGACTTTACCTTGGGATACTTGATGTCAGGCTGGTATGAGTTCTGGCGCTTTTGAGATCCAGAAGACGGCTTTTTGATTCCTTGAAATATTTTCTTCAGCCAGCCCAGCATGCTGCCTCCTCACCCGTCCTATCAAGTGCTTTCTCCACCCATTGCCCCGGTACTTAATGCTGCCCTCAAGCGACTTTTCAAGTATCAATTATGCGGCTATCACAGATAGCTGAATAGGGGCAAATTTCACAGTTTGCTTGTTGGGGGACAGGACTAAAGTTGCCGCCCGCCAAACTTTTTGCCAAAGCGTATCCTTGCACTTCAAGGGTCTCCAGCTTCTTTGAATTAAAGGTATAGAGGAGATCGTGACGCAAGTAAGCAATATGGGCGTTGGGCTTGGCCATGGCTTGGCTGTAGGCCCAGAGTTGAAACTGATGATGCTCAGGATGGATGGCGCGATCGGTTTTGAAGTCTAAGACAAAGTCATCGCCGACCAGATCCACTACGCCATTAAAGGTAACGTTGTACAGCGTTAGGGAAACTGGCTGCTCCCACTGCAAAGCCCCTTGGCGGTAAGGAGCAAAATCATCTACTAAGTCAAACTGGGTGGCACAGGCTAGGGCATCTTGAATCTGCTCATCCGTGAGATCGTTGGCATATTTTTGCAGCGTGTCAAACTGACGAATGCCCAGCTCCAGGGCCTTATGGGTAAGTTTACCGACTGCCATCGCGCCACCACCCATGCCATCACCCTCGTGATAACCAGGGTGGCCATCCACATGGCGAAATTTGAACCGTAAGGGACACAGGGCATAGTCACTCAAAGCCGTAACAGGGAGTTCTGAAAATCCGGCTCCGACGGTCTGGGTTAAAACTTGGGTGGGGCGTGGCGGCAGCGACGGTGAGGCGAGGGGCACGGGTTTTGCCAGGTCTGGATCAAATGCAATAGCATTAGACTCAATCAAGCCGTCAAGACCCGGTTGCAGAATATCCAAGCTGCCACCGCTTGGGGAAGCTGATGAGAGGATGAGACGATCTCGCGCCCGTGTCAGGGCCACATACAGCACCCGCTTTGATTCTTCGTGGTCATCGGCTTTTTGACGTTGTTCTAACAGCGTGTAGAGTGCCGACTTTTGCCGGTTTCCCTCGTCATCTTCTAGCTTGATGGCAACGCCCAGTTCTGGGTCAAAGCGCACAGCGGGGTAGTCGCTAACGGATTTGTGCGACAGATCGGGCACAATCACCACCGGCCACTCCAGCCCCTTTGATGCGTGGATGGTCATGAGGCTAACAGCATCGCCCCCCGCCAAAGCTGGACGAGGAATCTGCACCTCCCCTGCCTGGATTCGCTGCAGTCGTCGGATGACGTTTAGGACATCAAAGCTACCGGCTTCTAGCGATCGCACCAGTTCCCCAAAGCCGGTCCAATCGGCCAGGCGACGGTCGGCACCGGGCAGATTAGCGATGACAGCGGTGTAGCCGGTGAGGCGATCGCTCAGTTGCAGTAAACGGGTCGGTGCCTCCGTGCGACGGGCCACTAGCAATGCTTTCAACGTCCTGTGGGCATGGGTCAGGGCCGGATCGCTATCGGTGCCTAGATGCCGCCACCAACTGGTTTTCTCGGGCAGTGATTGGGCAAAGGTATAGAGCGTCACATCGCTGATGGCAAAGAACGGGCTCCGCAAAACTGCGGCCAGAGCCAAACTATCCGTGGGATCCGCCAAGAACCGCAGCAGCGCCCAAGCATCCTTTGCCTCGCGGGTTTCCAGCAGGTTGCCGCCCCCGGCGGGCAGGATAGGAACGTCTCGTGCAGAGATCGCGTTGCCGTACAGCTCCAGCGGTCCCCAGGTACGCGACAGAATTGCGATGTCTGCGGGACGTACATCACGCAGTTCACCACTAGGTTTGTCATGGACTTGAATCAGGGTGGCCAGCATCTCCTCCACCAGAGCCGCGATTTGCTGCGCCTCGACTCGACGACATGCTTCTACATTGGTATCTAGGGACCTATCTGCTTTTTGCTCATCATCTACCGTAACGGTATAGAACTGAATGGCAGGTGTGGACTCTGGGGCCTCGTTGCGGTGGGCATCTAGGGGTTGGTGCAACTCATCTAAAATGGGCGCAAATACGTGATTTATCTGGGTGATCAGAGATCGATGGGTGCGGAAGCTAAGGCTCAGTTCGACCGGCTCATCGTTGGGATGGATGCGAGCTTGCCAGTCTTGAAACACCCGCACATCGGCCCGCCGAAAACCGTAGATCGACTGCTGCACGTCTCCGACGATGGTGAGCTTGGCGTTAGCCGTCAGCTGTTCGAGCAGTTGCCCTTGAATAGGATTGGTGTCTTGAAATTCATCAATAAGGAAGACCTGCCAGCGTTGGGCATAATAGTCTTGCATAGCCGGATCTGTTAAGGCTTGCAAAGCGTGAACTTCTAGGTCGTTGAAGTCAAGAAACCGCTGCTGACATTTGGCATTTTGCAAAAAGTCCCAGGTCTCGGCAAAGGCTTGGCGAATTGCCGGGAGTATGGCCTCAGTCTGGGCGTCATACTCGTTGGATTCCAGGCTGATCAGTCCGGCGTTGAGGAGACCTCTGGCCAAATCTCGCAGAGCAGAGATCGCGCCTTTTACTGCAACTAAAACATCCTTGCCGCCCCAATTTTTCTGACTCCCAACATTGATTTTTAGGCCAGCCAGAGACGCTAACGCCGCCGCTAAATCGTGGCCTTGAGCTATCGTCCCCATCGCCTCCAGTGCGTCTAGTCGATGGGCGTCCAGCTTGTCACCGGGTGCCGCATAGCTATTCAAAACATCTTGCCCTATTCGCCAGTCTTCATTTGCCAACAGATCATCCAGGGCTTGTTGGCGCATCTTTTCCAGGGTTGGAAGCCAATGGTTACGATCTCGCTGCAATGCCTGTTCAGCCGTTAGTGGATCGGCCAGTAAAGCTTGCAAGACATTCTGCATCACCGAAAACGGAATCCCATCGTACAGATGCCTGGGGAGTTGGGTTAGGGCGTGGGCAAAAGTCTCGGCGAACCAGATCGGACTGTCAATCTGATCTTGTACGACAAAATCAGGGGAGACATGGGCCTGGTTAGGATGTTCGCGACAGATGCGGGCCGCCAGTGCATGGAAGGTGCTGATTTGAGCAGCCTCCAGTTCGGCCATCAGATCGAGACGATCTCTCATTTGCTCAGCAATGGTTGAGCGAATGCGCGCTCGCAGCTCCGTCGCTGCTTTTTCGGTAAAGGTGACCGCCACTATTTGCAGGGGCGAAAAACCCTGTCGCAAAAAGTACAGATACCGTTCTGCGAGCATGTGGGTTTTACCGGTGCCAGCCCCAGCGGTGACGGCGACACTGCCGGGGGCTTGGGCGGCTTGTGATTGCTGCTCAGTCAGTGCCATGGGTGTTCTCCGGGCGGCTGAGGTGTTGGCGAAGCCGCGCAACTTGGGCTTCGCTCTGACGACACAGGGCATCAAAATCGCAGTAGGCACAGGCAGCGCGCCCATGGTCAGGCTGCACTGGGTAATGGCCTTGCTTTAAATGGGCTTTGCAACGGTCAATGGCATCGGGTAGTTCATGCTGAGGAGATTTAGAAGACAGGGCTATTTTCTGTCTGCCGCGAATGGAATAGTAGTAAGCCATCGCCACCGGTTCATCCGGAAACAGGTCTGGGCCAGCAGCCTCCTGATAGAGCGGCAGTTGCAGATCAATGCAGGCTTTGCCGTTGCGGTCTTGAATGCCGGGGGGACGGCTTTTCCCCGTTTTATAGTCAATCAGCACGAGGCCATCGGCGATGCGATCAATGCGGTCGACCTGTCCCCGCACTTTCAGGCCATGCCATTCACCATTGAAGGTTGTTTCGAGTCGCAACGGACTCGCTCCTGCGGGCAAAAAGTTGGGATCAGCCAGGGCCAGGGCGAGAGTGCGCAGATGTTCGCCGCGCCGAAGTGACCAGGCGGGGAGATCGGCAGGGATGATGGCTTGCTCAGCGATCTCAAGCTTTTCCGCTAACACCGTGGCATCGGTAATATCCAAAGCAGGATTTTGCTGCTTTTCCGCCAAAACCAGCTCTAAAACCCGGTGGTAAAGCTGGCCGATTTGGCTCGGACTCAAAGCCTCTTCCACTTCCATGGGGGGACCGAGCTGCAGCAGCTTGTCGGCAAACCACTTAAAAGCGCACTGGCCCAAATTGCGGAGCTGCGAGGCGCTAAACGTCCAATCAGCGTAATCGAGGGGAATCCCGATGATGCCGTCGTACTCATTGGGAGCTTCACTGCTTTCCCGATGCTGTTCGACCTTGAAGCTATGGATCATACGGGACCATACCTCATCCTCAGGTTCTAGCCCATGACGCAAGCTGACCCGCCGCAGTTCTTCGAGGCTGACAATCGCGCTGGTCGGAGGTGCGATCGGCGCGAGCCCCAACTGTTTTAGGTAGGGGCTCGGTAGCTGTTCTTGACGGTCTGCGAGCTTGGCATAAGAGAAGGTGATTTTGCCCGTCACCGTTTGCAGTAGCGCATAAAACGACAGCGCGTCCCGACGGGCCAGCTCAGCCGCCCCCGGCAACGTCAAGTGCTGCGCCTGAAGCTGCTGCCGCTCAAAGAAATCCAGCACCGGATCATTACGAATCGTCGCAGGCAGCACCCCCTCCGCCATACCCAATACAAATATCTGGGCATATCGCGCCCCCACCACTGAAGTAGGCTTGTGCAACTCAACCCCGCCCCGCCCCGGTTGTGCAGGCACAGTTAGGGCTTCTCGTAAGTCGCGGAATTCCTGGCGAAAGTCCTGCCATGTCAGTTGTTCTGACTCTGGCTTAGACAGCTCTACCAAGCCCTGTTGCAAAGTATTGAAGGCAATACTTTCCCTCGCCCAACGGGCACAGCGCTTCCGCAAATCAAAGGTTTTAAACTGGGTTTGCCACCAATCCACCCAGGTATCCCGCCGCCGAGCTTGGTTCACATGGGCAAGGGCGGTCAGATTGAGACTGAGCTGCTCCTGGGCGATCTCGGCCCATGCCCCCAATCCCACCGGATGCTGCCTCCGCACCGTCGCCCAAAAATTCCCATCGGGGTTGCTGCAAAGGGGGTGACTCAGCAGCTTTGCAGTCGCCTCAAAGGGCCAGCCCGTATCGCTCACCTCCACCAGTAGACTCAGCCATGCCCCTAGCCGGGTGCTCTGCAATGGCGTATCGTACAGTGCCCGTAATGGCACTCCATATTCCCAAGCAATATCGATCAACCTGGGACCATAGTTTGCCTCATCCTGGACGATAATGGCCAGATCTCGGGCGGGGATGCCCTCATTCAGAAGGGCTTTCACCTGGGCTAATGTGCCCCGCATCTCCGCTTCAAAAAAGGGGTAGCGATGGACCCGAATCGAGGAAGGTTCAAAAAGTGAGTTGGAATCTCGGTGAGTATCGTCAAGCAACCTTTGGCTCAGGCATTCTCCCGTTGTCAGCTCCGCATGCGATGCGGTCACCGTCTCCCAGCCCTGCTGCACCAGCCAATCCACTGAAACCCGAACATCTTGAAACAGGGGCGCGTCAGGAGCAGGCAATAAGAACACACTGTCGGCAGCAGCTAGCCTATTGATCCAGGCCAACTCATCGCGGCGGGGTTGAAAGTAGCCGTAAATGAGCAGCTTCTCTGGGGCAATGGCCTGCTCTAGCGCCTGCCAATACAGCTCACTTAAGTCCACCAACCGTTCTCGTTTCAGCATCTGCTGAAAGGTCAGGCCGACCTGGAGCAATTGGGCAGTTCGCCCTGAGACATCCCCAGAGACCTGAGCGAGATCAGGGCAGCTTTGCAGAAGAGATCTCACCGTTGGCAACCAAGCCTTCGCCGTCCCCAAAAGATCCACTGGCTGCACAGTCTGTTGTAACGCCTGACGAAATAGGGCCTGGGCTTTGAGGAGGGAGGCGATCGCCCATCCGCCCCGTTCTAAATGCCTAACTGCAAGGGTCTGTAGGGATTGGTGCGATCTCCCTAAGGACCGGGCCACCAACCGGGATGGGGTGATGATGGTGAGATCGTCATGACATAGGCGAGACGTTTGTCCAGAAGGATTTGCATGGAGGTGTAGAAAACGAGCCATGGTTACAGGAGAAAATTCCGTGATGGGATTCAAGTCTTGGCTCTAATTCTGTGCAGTCAGTTGAAGTTGGTCCCCTATGCACCTAAACATTTTTCCCAACTAATTCAGTAATATCGCCAGAGCTTTAGGGAATTCATAGTGAAGATGCTCAAAAAAATATTTCTGGCCAGAAATATTTTTACTTTCAAAATTGAGTTCTCTGGAAACCAGGTTGTGTCCGATCAAAGCATATTCATATAGAATCATGACCTTGAATCTCCTCATTATCGATACCGAAACTACTGGCATTGATTCCACCGTAGACAGCGTGATTGAAATTGGGGCAATACTCTATTCGGTAAACTGTAAAACCACTCTATCCCAGCTATCATTTCTCCTCCATGCCACCGACAATGCCGCTGAACATATAAACCGGATTCCTCCAGTTGCTCTGACACATATTCCCAATGCTTTACAGGAAAGGTCTCTGGATTTACTAGGAAATATGGCAGCTAACGCAAGCTATGTTGTGGCCCATAATGCCGCCTTTGACGCCCAGTGGTTTGACGACAAACATTTGCCCATCATTAGAGGCAATAATCATCAACCTCTAAAGTGGCTTTGCTCTATGGCGGATATGACTTGGCCTAAACAAACTCGTCCCGGAGAATCGCTGATTAACCTTGCCCTTTATCACGGCATCGGTGTCAGTAGTGCCCACCGAGCTTTAACCGACTGTCAACTGCTAGCAGAACTTTTCAGTCGCCTGTCCTCAAATGAACTTGCTGATTTGATCGCGCAATCTCTCAGACCCAAAGCGGTTTTCAAAGCAGAAGTGAGCTATGACGACCGACACCTTGCTAAAGAGGCCGGTTTCAGGTGGAATCCAGACAGTAAAACTTGGACAAGAAAAATGGCTATTGAAGATGCCGCCCAGCTACCTTTTCAAACAACATCAATTCAACTCTTGCACTGAATTATTAATGAATCTTCTAAATTTCATTCTTCAACAGCCCGCAGCTTCTGAGGATTAATCTGAAATTGAATCGTGGCCGCCTTCTTCTTACCTGGTAACTCCTGAGCACCGAGAATGTAACCTTCTTGCCTCAGCTCTTCAACCGTGCGCCAGAAAAGCTGATTATTCCGTGACGAGTTACTGCCCAACAGATCTAAATTCTTGAATAAATAGCGCTTAGAAATACCCAGGTACTGTCCATCTTCAGGACGATCCCACTTAATGCGGCTGGCCAGATAAACTAGCAGCTTCGTTCGATAGTCATGCTTCGCACTGCCTCCCAATCGCTGACTGATATCGAGACTATTAGCAAGTAAAACATAGTCACCGGTGCGAGGTCCATCAAAAAACTCAAGCGATAGCGTATATGCATCAGCGAGTTCGTAAGTATAGTCAGCCGCCTTCGCTAAGTCAAAGTTGCGCGGCACATTATCAATCTCGTAGTCACGAATTCTAAGAACACTCTTAATGGTGACCTTAGCCCCCAAGTTGTCACCCTTCCGCAAAGACTGAGCAAAGACAAGTTCTGTGCGGTGTAGCGCCACTAAGTCACGATGAAGCTGCGACCGCAACTTAGATGCAAAGCCACCATCCTTAGTACGCGAGTAGCCTAAGGCTTCTAACAGATCATTCGAGCGAAACGACACCTGAGGACCGGTCTGCTGTTGATCAGCTAAACGATAAAGATACAGAACAATCGACACCTGACGAGGATTGAGGAAGGTCAACAAGGCCATGACCAGCCGCTCTAACCGTCGGTCCTGAATCTTGTCCAACACCTTAGTGAGACCAACATCCGCACAGGAGGCCAAATCAAGGCTGGCGTATTGTGACTTGATATCCTCCCACTCATCTTCAGACAGGTCTTCGATCTGTACACGGCGGGTCACTGCCACCTCAGACGCATCCTGGGAATCTGAGGCGACCCGCACCTCCATGTAATAACCATCCCCATCTGAGCGTAAAATCGGCAACTGGACGTCTGGGTTCTTGACCGATGCCCCCGCTCGTGGCATCACCATCAAAAGTTGGCTGTCAACAGGAAACGTATCTGACTTTGAAGAAGACCGCTTAGAAGAAGACAAGGGAAGTGTCTAACCTGATTCACAACTACGACGCTTGATCATTCTAATGAAAGAAACAAGTGGCATCTGATCACCGCAAACACTGTAATCATAAGCATCTCAGCAGACTAGGGAACCCTGTAACTTTCACGTATGTTTTTGCACCATTCATCTATAACTTTCGCGTATGGTTTTGCCTATAACTTTCGCGTACTTTCCCTAAAAGACCCATATCTTTCGCGTATGGTTTTGCCTATAACTTTTGCGTATACGCACCCTGTAACTTTCACGTATAGTTTTGTCATAGTGACTGGCATTAGGACAGATTCACTGCATCAACGGCAAAAGACCTATAACTTTCGCGTATGGTTTTGCCTATAACTTTCGCGTACTTTCCCTAAAAGACCCATAACTTTCGCGTATGGTTTTGCCTATAACTTTCGCGTATATGCACCCTGTAACTTTCGCGTATAGGTGATTAACGGCTGTTGAGAAGATTTTTTTTGAGTGCTAACCTTTCGCAATGTTCTAAGTGAGAACATCTGCACTATCTATATTCAGTAGGAGACAGGCACTCAATTCAATTTCAACCTCTACATATAGAGAAACCGTAGCTGGGTTCAGCAGCTACGGCCTACTCTTCAAAACTCCTTTGCGGGATACAAAGGCAACGCTCTAAACGCCGTGGGAAGCACTTTTAGCGCTGTCAGTAGAGTTCTGCGTCCATTTTAAATAGCTGCTTCATATCCTTCAAGTTCCTGTTACTTGAGATGTGGTTTGATGGATTTTTTTGGTTTGTATGGGTTTTCCCCTATGAATCTATTTTGTGTTGCTTGTGCAAATGCATAATGCTGCAACACAGACGCAGTTTTGTGCCCGCAACCCAGATGTTTAGCGGGATGAACACAACACGTGCAACGAATACAATCCACCTTCGCCTATGTCGAAGAACAAAACGAACCTTTCTTGGCGCTTTGGCCCCATCGATATGACTACATCTGGGCCGAACACCCAGAACCGAAAGGCAAACCTAAATGGCACACTGAATCTCGGCATCCTTTGAGCGATCGCCTCATCCTCCAGGGGTCCTACCTTTATGGTGTCCGGTTTGGCCCCACCACCCATTACATCATGGTCGACATTGATCGCGGCAGTCCCTACCATCCCGGTCAAGATCCCTTGGCGCTCCCCAAACTCAAAGCAGCTTTAGAAGACCTAGGGTTGGTATCTGCCTTAATCTGCACTTCCAGCGATAGCGGCGGCCTCCACCTCTACTACCCCTTTTCAGAAACGCAAAAAACCTGGGAAATTGCCCTGGCAGTAGCCACCCTGCTAGAAAATCAAGGCTTTAAACAAACTCCAGGTCATCTAGAGCTATATCCCAATCCCCGCAACTTTGCGACCAAAGGAGCCCCCACCCTCTACCGGGGTCACCGTCTACCGCTACAAACAGGATCTTATATCCTAAACGAGTCCTACGAACCTATCTCCAGCTCTCAGTCACGGTTTATAGAAAAGTGGACTCAAACCCAAACCAAAAACGATCTGAACTCAATCACCCTCAAGGCAGTTCTCAAAGCGTCTCGCCGTCGAGAGTATCGAGTTACGACCAAAGCCGAGAAATTCTTAAATGATCTCAATGCGGAAATTGAGCGGGGCTGGACTGGCCCAGGCATGACCAATCGGCTCCTGGGTCGCATCACCTTACGCAGCTATATCTTTGGCCATGTTTTACGCCATGAATGCCCCTTATCGGGCAAAGTCTTGGAAGATGACATCGTGGAAACCGCACAAAACCTACCGGGCTTCTACGAATGGAGCAATCACGTTCATGAACTTGAAGAAAAAGCAAGGGACTGGGCCAGATCTATCGAACGAACCAAACGATATTTTCCCTACGGCACACCCAAAAACATCTCAACAGAAGACACCGACAAGACACCGTCCTATCACGAACAACTCGCCGCCAACGCCCGAGAAAAAATTCGGATGGCGATCGCAACATTACTAAATGAAGCACAACTCCCCAGCAAAGTCGGAGAACGCTTCAAGCTACTGGCTAATCGCTTTCACATTGGCGGCGCAACCCTCTATAAACACAAGGATCTCTGGCATCCAGACCACTTAATGGACCCAGTTCCCACAGACATAACTGTGGAAATCCCCCCGAACCCCCCAGTTTTAGAGGTAACTTCTGGGCTAGGCCGCTATGAAGGAGCGCCTAGCCCAGAACGTCACACAAGCTTATTAGAGCAAAAATCCCGTAAACCCTTATCAAATAAGAAATCTAAACACAACGCAAATGTCATTTTAGATGGGGAGTCATGTAATAACAACGGACAGCTCCCCCTATTTGAAGTGACACGGGCGATCGCTGCCGTTCGCGCCCAGCAACAACAGAAACAGGCCCAACACCGGGCCAACCAAGCCAAGCGTAGACAACAGCAGGTGGAAGACAACCAAAAGGCTTATGTAGAGCGCATGAGGCAATATCTCGGCTCTGGGGACCCTATCCTGATGGGAGAGGCGCTGCAATGGCTCCAGGAGCATCCCGGCCGCTTAGATGAAATCCTCTAACCATGGCCATCCTCGCCCTGAACTCTGTTATAAACCCGCTGCCAATTCACTCCCGTGCAACGGTTGCATTGTTGCAATAATGCATGTTGATGCAACAATGCAGGCTATGTTATCACTGCTGTGGATTGCTTATCCATAGGGGGATACAGGCTATGAGCACCAAAAATCCAACGATTCAACAGCGGCGTCTGAGAATGACGGTGAAGCGCCTCGTGATTGAGCTGGGTTATCTGGAGCGTTGTCTCGATGAGGGGTTGCTGGATGCCAATATTCACGCGGCGGCATTGAACCTGGATGGAGCGGTGGATCGACTCAATGGGTATCTAGCCCATGATCATCGTGGCACTCAACAAGCCGCATAAGCGGAGACCAACACCCTCCATCCACAGATCACCACATACAATTACCAAGCATCCTCATTCGCTAACTATTATCCAATAGTTAGCGAATGAGGAAATCCTCAAAACACCTGGTTAGTAAGACGCTCAGCCCCTTGTTTAGACGCTGGCGATTGCATCCATGCTTTTGATTCGCTAAGTTTTGAACTTATAAGTTCAAAACTTAGCGAATCAAAAAACCTGCATCCATGTCCTTTGCCAAAGGCGAAAACCCCCATCATCCTCAACTCGGCTCCAAAATTAAGGTGGAGCCAATTCGAGAGAAGCGAGCCATTGGCAGAATCAAGAAAATCCTCGCCGACCAACCCCGAAATCTCTGCCTGTTTACCCTGGGCATCAACACGGCCTACCGCGCCAGCGATCTGCTCACGATTAAAGTCGGTCAAGTGAGAGGCATCAAACCGGGGGATGTTCTGGAGGTGAAGCAACCGAAAACGGCACGATTTCGGTCCGTTGTGATCAACCCCGTCACAGCCACAGCAATTCACGGCTTCCTGGACAGTGGTCATCGTCCCGATGACGAACTTCTCTTTATAGGCAAGCGTGGATTGTTAACAGTGCCTTCAATCAGCCGCTTGGTGAAGACCTGGTGCCGAGAGGTGGGGCTGAAGGGAAACTATGGCAGCCACACCTTACGCAAGACTTGGGGGTATTGGCAACGGATCGAGCGGGGCACCTCAATTCCTTTGTTGATGGAGGCGTTTGGCCATGCCACCCAGCAGCAGACCTTGAGCTATCTCGGGATTCAGGCGGACGAAATTGCTCAGATTTATGAATTAGAGCTATGAAGCAAGCAGTTTGGCAACGGGGAAACCGGCGATACGCCGCCATGGTTCAGCAAAATCTATTCGGTGAATGGGTTCTGCATCGAGAATGGTGGGGCACTGCCAGCCATTGTCATGGGCGCAAGACCTCGCGCTTCACAAGTTATGACGCAGCAGCGATGGCCTTTACCATGGTTGCAAACCGTCGAGCGAGTCGTGGATATCAGCCCCTACTCTAAAGGACGCCAGTCTCCCGCCAGAATGAAGGCGGCCCAGTAGTAGGGGTGGCTGTAACGGTCATCAGCGGCAATCATCTCTAGCTGCACCTGACGCAGGGCTTGACTGCGGCCCATCCCCGCCGTCAGGTGCTCGTAATACCGCGCCATCAGGCTTTGGGTACCAAAGTCATCTACCTGCCACAGGCTCAGCAACTGCGACTCAGCCCCGGCAATGGCAAAGGCCCGCCGCAACCCATACACCCCTTCCCCGTTGGCCACCTGCCCCAAGCCGGTATCACAGGCGGAGAGCACCACTAACTGGGTGCCAAACAGATTCAACTGAGACGCTTCTAGAGCGGTTAGGACGCCGTCTTCATCACCGCTGCTTCGGGGATTAAAACCCGCCAGGGCTAGGCCAGAACGCAGCAGGGGATTTTCGATGGCGAAACCAGGCGGTGGCGCAAGGGAATTGTCAAAGGCGCGGAAACCCAAGCTGCGACTGTTGAGGTCGGGGCGCTCCACATCGGTCAGAAAGAAGCCGTGGGTGGCGATGTGCAAAATGCGAGGGGCTTGCACCTGCTTCAGGGCGTTTTCAGTGGCATCCTCTTCTGTCAGAATCTGAGCGTTGGGCAACAAAGGTCGAATCGCCTCCGCTTCAGCAGCCGTACCGGGCAGGGGACCAACCTGGATCTGAGCTAGCTCAGATGCGGACTGATTGCCGTCAACCCCTAGCCCCCCTGCTCCCCCGCGACCTGGCTCCCTTTGCTCATAATCTGGGTTGGCCAATACCACCGCAGGGGCTCTGCTGGGCTCGGTGATATCAAATTTGAGCAGGTCGCGACCGCTGTTGAGGTAGCTGATCTGGTATTGTTCGATCAGAAATGGTCCCCCAGCTTCGCTTTGCAATGCCTCGAAGGGAATCAGGTTGAGTTGGCTGTCGGGGGAGATCAGCAGGTGATCACTGTTGCTGAGGTAGGGGGCGATCGGGTCGAGAATCAACGCCTGCATAGTTCCAGTAATGGCCTGAACATCTTCGACCAGGCGTGTGGGGCGAGCAATGGCGCGCAGGGTGGTGCTGCGGTCTTGCAACAGGCCAATGAAGTCACGGGCGGCAGCGTCAATTTCATCAGCAGGTCCCAAATCCACAACTTCAATGCGGCCACTGGGAAAGAGTAGGTAAACCAGATAACAATCTGCTCCGAAACGACCCGTCTGAGCATCGAAAGGACGATAGCGGGCATATTCCACCAACACCGTATCGGCGGGAATTTGGGCTTGCACCGCTGCAATATCCACCGATTGAGTTTCCGCCTGGAAGGCGGCACTGCGTTGGGCCAGGATCTTTTCCAGCTCTGTTGCGTCGGCCTCCAGTTGAACCAGTTGGGCCTGATACTGCTGGGAAGAGAGATGGGCCGGGGGATTGAAGGTCAAAGTGGCCAATTGCTGACCCACTGCGGTCCAGTCATCTAGAACCGCTTGGTCGGCGGGGGTAAGATTTTGACGCAGATGCTGCAGGCTATCTGTACCGGCATCCAGTAAACGCCCCTTGCGTCGCAGCAATGTGGTTAGCCCCAAAGATCGAGCCTCTGAAGATTGCAGGTAGAGAGAGAGGGCTACATCTGTTGAACCTGCCAGCTTAGAGGCATAGTCTTGGCGCTGAGCTTCCGTGAGGGTGGTTAGGTTTAAGGCCAAATGCCGCTCTTCAATTTCCAGACCCTGCTGAAAGGTGCGAATTGCTTGTACCCAATCCTCTTGAACAAGGTAGAGCACTGCCAGGTTATTAAGAATGGTAGCAACATCAGGATGGAACTCTCCTAGCTGCTGGCGATAAATACTTAGAGCTTCTTGGTAAAGGTAGCCCGCTTCCCCATAAAATCCCTGGTTGTAGTGTAGCGTCGCGAGGTTGTTAAGGCTGCTGGCTACAGAGGGATGATCCTCTCCCAAGGCCTCGCGCTGAATGACTAGGGCTTGTTGGATGAGAGATTCGGCTTCCCCGTAACGACCTTGGTTCTGGTATAACCCTGCTAATTTGTTAAGACTGTTGGCTACAGAGGGATGGTCCTCCCCCAAGGCCTCGCGATCAATGGCTAGGGCCTGTTGGAAAAGAGGTTCAGCTTCGATGTAACGGCCTTGAGCATAATATACTGAAGCCAAATTACTTAAACTGTCGCCTACAGAAGGATGCTGCGCTCCAAACTGCTCATGACGAATGGCCAAAGCCTCTAGATGGAGAGATTCAGCTTCCCTATAGCGACCCTGTTTTCGGTATAGCGTTGCGAGGTTGTTGAGGTTACTGGCCACATTGGGATGGCGCTCTCCTAACTGATCGCGATAAATACCCAGAGCTTCTTGGTAGAAAGATTCAACTTCTCCATAACGGTTCTGAGTAAGATGCAGCTCTGCCAGATTGTTGAGGCTGTTGGCCACATCGAGATGGTCTTCCCCTAACTGTTCACGAAGAATGACCAGTAGCTCCTCTGCCAGAGAGATTGCTTCGTCATAGCGACCGGATTGGTACAGATCAATAACACGCTGGTTCAGAGCACTAACTTGATTCAGAGCATCGTCAGTTCGCTCTAAAAGGTTGGCTTGACTCAGCTCAGTTGTAGATTGGCTAGCCTGTGCTAAGGCCGAAGCAGGGTAACCAATCTGAAATAGAACTAAAGCAAAGCTAGTCAATTCTTTGTGGCAAGTCTTCACAGACACCTCTATTTGTGTTTCAAGAAAATAGCCATAAAAGCCCAATAGCTTTTCCAGCCAGACTTGATGCAAGAGCATCATAAAAACAGCGCCTTTTGACCTATCCGATAGAAAAGCTTAAATTGCCAACAACTATAGAGCTAAATATCCATAAATTTTCTAAGCGCCCAATATATTCTTAGGATAAATTCAAAAAACAAAGATATTAGGCGCAATGCATCTAATCGACAACCAATGAGTGGAATATTTAAGGACACCTAAAAAGCCGAACCTCTATATTCTAATGTTGATGGATTATCATCTAGAGATAGACGACAATTAGCATAACCTCCAAATCCTCCTTCCGCTGGAGTCAGAGGAGGTATCCAAGCACATAGCCCGTTAATTTCTTCGCTTTGATCTCTGGTCGGTATTGCCAACAAACCTACCGAATAAATTTCTCGAACTATTCCAGACGAATATTCTTCTCTATCAATGGCATCTTTAACGGCCAAAAAAACAATGGTTTCGCTACCGAAAACTCCGTTAAACACAAACAAATAGAAGTCTTCATCTTCGATCAACAAAAAGCTATCGCAAAAAGACAAACTCTCATTAACGAATACTTCACAAGCCTGAGGTTCTTCATCTTTGTGGATCAATTCTTGAGCCGATGCAGTTTCCATCCATAAAGATGAGTAGAAACTTAAAAAAGACAATGAGATCAGAAGATGTTTAATTGACATGATAGGTATCTCTTGAATTTCAGAAGGTGCAGCACATACGAAGAATCAAAGAAGTTTCTATTCCATTTTGTAAATCCATATTTTTTTGTGGGCAAGTGCAAGTATTCAAGCATTGATTAATACTTTTACATTCTGAAAACAACATGTAAAAGTATTTCAATACCCATCAATCCTCAAAACCATAAACTATTCCAGGCAACCGGCAACCGGGTAGGTTTAGTGGGGGTGAGGTATAGAGTTTGATGAAGACCATAGCGTTGAATTAACAGTAGTATTTTCGAGGAACACTGGTATCTACTACTGGTCAGCATTAACTTATTCAGGTGCTGCGCTCTGCTAGAGCGTTAATCACAGACCATTACCAATCAGAATAAACGGAGCCCAATAGTAAGGGTGACGATGGCCGATATCCGGGGGCAGTTCCACCCCAGCCCTTAACTGAGGCGGTGCTCCCGCTCGGGTCGCCAAGCGGTTTTCCAAGGTTTCCAGGTCTTCACCCTTAAGTAAGCTCAATTGGGCTTGGCGTAGGGCCTCGGCTTTGGTGAATTCTCCCGTAGCGAGTAGGGCGTAAAACCGCTGCATCAAGACGCTGGTGCTGGCGTCATTCACCGACCAGAGAGAGGCAATCACCGCTTCCGCCCGGTTCTCTTCTAAAAAGTAGGAACTCAACCCTGCAATCTCAGCCCCATCTTGATCCGGTCCGCCCAGGGCGGTTTGGCAGGCGGATAGGACGACCAGGTGAATATTGCGCCAGCGCCGCTCTAGCTGCTCAATATCCGGAATCCGTAGGGGACTACCATCCCCCAGCAGAATGTAGGAGTCCTCTTTGCGACCGGGGACAAATTCGGCATGGGTGGCAATGTGCAATACCCGATGGGCCGCGACGTTGCTGCGTAGGGTCTCCAAGGTAAAGGCATCATCTAAAAACACCTGCCCCGGATAGATGCCATTGCCTCCAGCATCCTGAACGATCGCCGCCAATTCTGCCCCCACTGCTGGCAAGGCGTTGAAGTCACCGATGGGCTGTGTCACCCCCAGTCCCAATACCGGAGATTCGGCAACGGTGCTGAGGCGATCGCCCATCTCGGTTGCCCCAGGGGCCAGGACCGTGGAGAGGGTGTAGCGCTCTAGCAGATATTGCTCGCCGTCGTGGAGCACCGCCATGGGGATGTAGCGGGTGACGCGATCGTTGACGAAAGACAGATCGTCAATGTCGTTGGCGGCAAGTTCTGCTTCGAGGGGGGCGATCAGCCAGTTGTAAAGCTGCTGACTGGTGGCTTGCAGGTCGGCAATGTTGCGGGTGTCGCCGGTTTGCAACAGTTCCCCCAGTCGCTGCACGGTGGTAGACAATTCCCCCCGCGCTACGGGCACTTCAATGCTGCCGATGACATTACCGACCGTGGCCCACACCAGCCACAGTTTGTCTTCGAGCACGAAGGGGTAGATCAGCAGGGCGGTTTCCCCTTCGGCAGCGTAGGCTTCGAGCAGGTCTTGGGCGTCGCCGCTGATGTTATCGGGATTTGCAAACACCTCGTCATCGGCGCGGTTGTCGCGGATAGTGGCGGTGAAGCGGGTTACTTCGCGATCATATTGGGCTAAGAGGGTTTCTTGGCGATCGTAGAGGGTATCGAGGTCGGCGCAATTGTTGCGCTCGCAGTCGATCAGGTCAGCCCCGAGGGCGATCAGGCTGTCATGGGCGTCAGCAACGGTTTGCTCGGCGGTGGTGAGTTGCAGACCGTCGCTGGTCCAGACGGCACGGGTGTCGGTAAACTCCCGCAGTTCTTCGAGTTTGAGTAGGTCGAGGACTTGTTGGGCTTCGGGGATGCGGCCTTGTTCGAGGAGGAGATCGGCGAGGAGGCGGTAGTCGTCCGCGATTGTGTCGGTGTAAGACTGCTGGAGTTCGGAGTCTAGCTCAGAGAGGTTACTACGGATGGATTCTCTTACTTGCACCGAAGCTTTTAGGAAGAGAATAGCGACTTCGGGTAAGCCTTGATCGTTGAAAATTTGACCGATGTTACTCAGGGCAAATCCTTCGCCAGCAACTTCATTTATTTCGCGGACGATTGCTAATTGCTGCCCATAAAGTGCAAGCGCACGCTGAAACTGGTCTAAATTGCGATAGCTCCTTCCCAAACTACCCAGCAAGCCCGCTTCTTCAGAGCGATCTCCATTTTGTCGGGCGATAGTTAATCTCTGTTGATATATATCGACAGCTTGTTCTAAACCCGTTTGACTCACCTGCTGAAGATCACTAGAAAGTTCATCACTAAGCTCATCTGCTGCAAGCAAGCCTTCTCTACTTTCAGATTGTTCAAGAAATTCTTGGGCGCGAATAAAAACACCCTGAACATTGGAGACTAAGCCTTCTGCAAGATTCTTAAGCTGTCTTACATATGCAATATCTTGCTCAGTTAACGGACGCCCATATAGATTTTGAACACCACTAGGTGATACAAGAATCCTATCGAATAAACTCAAGGCACCTTCATGAAGTTGGAGGATTTCCTGATACGAAGAAAGTATTTCTCGTTGATCCTGCAAGGAAAGAGAAGATGGATCGAGTTGGGATACGACGGAAAACTTGATAAGACCTGTCCGCAACGTTGCAAGGGCTTGCATCAGAAGATTGTTGATTTCAAGGGAAATCATGAGCTGCTGTTCTGCATACTCTAGACTTTGCTCATAAGCCCCTAAATTTCGATAGAGTTCCGACAAAATGTTTAGGGTCGCTCCTTTCTGTTGAAGATTATTGCTCTCTTCGGAAATTGCGAGCAGGTCTTCATAAATTCCTATGGCCTGCGGATATTGCCCCAAAACGCTGTAAACATTACCTAGGCTTCCTAAAGCAATAGTTTCCCGAAGGCGATCATTGAGCTCTCGAAAAATAGCTAGACTTTGTTCATACAATTCAATTGCTCTTTGAGTATCTCCTTGTGCACGGTAAACCAACCCTAAGTTATGCAGAGAACGACCTTCTCCTAATCGACTTTCTTGGGGAAAGGCAGCTTGTACTTCTGGCCTGCGATATAGTTCGAGTGCAGTCTCATAAGATTGACGAGCTTCTTCAAGCTGTCTCGCCCCATACTGCTGGATGGCTTGCTCTACAAGACGATCTGCTTCAGCAAGCTGGTCTGATGTGGCATTTTCCTTGACTTCCGCAGTATAGAACCAGTTGCTTGTTGGGGGCTCTTCGGCCTCAACACTGAGACCAGTAGTTTGATCAATTGACACCAGCAACGCCGAAGATAGCGCTAGACCAAGCAACCTTGCAGCACGATTCATCCGTCAGCCTCTAGCGGTAGGGGTACATTCTTGTATAGTGCTGAGCCCAGCTAACTTATTCAACCGTGGGCCAAGGCGGGCTCCTCTCCGGTGCCAAACCCCGTAAACTGCCTCACCTCAGGCTCATGAAACGCCAAGACAATATCCTGCTTAGGCACCCCCAAATCCACCAGTCCATTGGCAATCCCCACTTCAGTGCCATCATGCTGAATCCAGATTTTGCCATCCTTAATATCTAGATGGAGAATGCAACCAAAATCTCGCTTGGTGCCGCGCCAACCCACATAGAGCAACTGGTAATGATCCTGCTCCGTATCAAACAGGGTTTGCACCTCATACTCAGGCCAATGTCGTTGCGTTCTAACCCGTTCTGCCCGTTGGGAGAGTAAGTGCTTAATGTGTTGTCGATATTGCGTTACAGCCATTTTGAGATCGCCTCCTGCCGTACGTTGTAGACCAGCAAGCTCAGTTGATACCGCGCTACCGCAGCGGTGATAAACCGTCGTTGGAAAAAGCTTTCATAAATGGCTAGCCGTACCGCCAAATAGAGTTGGCGATCAGGCTCAACTAAGGCCAATGCATCGCGATAGTTGAGAAACTGCCCCAGGGCAGTGTGAAACTCTGACACATTGGATGGGCTGATAAAGCTTTTAATTTCTACGGCGATTTTGCGATCGCCCAAATCCGCTGCCAACAACTGCTCAGCAGCCAAATCAATTTCAAAATCAACATCATCTACGTTGACTTCATAGGGGTCAGATGTGATTGACCAGCCCTCTTTCTGTAGGGCCGTTTTAACCACTTCATGAAATCGATCTTTCGCCATGGGGAAACTTTTGGTCGCGCCACCCCCAGTAATGGGCATCCAACATCGTCACACTATCAGCATAAATCAGCGGGCATTTTAACCCGGCAATCCACTCTATTACAGGCCATTGCCAATCAGAATAAACGGTGCCCAGTAGTAGGGATGACTATAGCCAGGAATTGAGTTGGCGACCTCCCCATCTAACGGCGTCGGTCTCGCCCCAGCCCTTACCGTTCCCTCCCCACCCACCAACGCCAGGTCATCGGCAATCAACGCCTGCTGTGCCCGCTGCAACGCCTCCGCCTTGGAATAACCATTCTGCACCGCCAGATAAAACGCATCCATCAACGCCTGGGTGCCGCCATCACTCACCGTCCAGAGGGAGGCGATCGCTGCCCTGGCTCCCGTCCGCTGAATCTGATAGCCAAACCCCAGAATCTCCTCCCCCGTACCCAACTCTGGTCCACTCACCGCCGTCTCACAGGCACTGAGCACTACCAAGGCCGCATTGGGCAATTCCCACTGATCCAGGTCGAATAAGGTGATGCGGTCTCCATCCCCCAGCAGAATAAAGGAATCATTAGGATGGCCAGAGCGGAAGGTGCCGTGGGTGGCCAGGTGAATGATGGAATGGTCGGGCAGGCGCGGCTCGATGGCCTGACGATTGAACCCGGCACTAAAGAAAGCTTGGGTGCCCGGTAGATTGGCCTGCAAGTTCTCCACTTCGGCTTGGGCGTAGGGCAAGCCGCTAAATCGCCGTTGCTCCCCCGCCACATAAATCACCAGATCTTGCGCTGGGAAGGCTCCCGCCAAAATGCTCAGCGGTTGCGATTCTGCCGGAGAAAAGTCCGTCAAGGAGGCGGCGGTGATGTGGTTAATGGTGAAACGTTCCGCCAGCCATTGCTCTCCATCATGCAGTGCCGCCAGGGGAATGTAGCGCAGTTGGCCGTCAGCAGCGTAGAGGATGGTTTCGGCGTCTGCTTCCTCCAGATCTGCCACCAGAGGGGCCATCAGCCAGTCGTAAAGTTGCTGGGCGTTGGAGCGGGGGTCGCGGCTGCGGTGGGTGATGTCGGTACGGAATTCGGCAATCAGCCGATTGAGTTCGACGCGATCTAGGGAAACGGTGCGGCGGACGAGGCCAGCGGTGGTGACGAGGACCAGTTCAAGGCGATCATCCAGGATTAATGGATACAACAGGGCGGCGTTACCGGCCTGCTGGAGGTTGTCTTGCAGTTTGGCCAGTTGTTCAGGATTCAAATTTTGACCGCGAGCGTTGCGCTGTAGTTGGGCGACTTGGTCGGTGACGTCTGAGCTGGCGAAGAAGGTTTGCAGCTCGGTATCGGTTTCGAGGGCGGCGTAGAAGCGATCTAGGATTTCCTGCTCGGCGGGCCAGAAGGCGATGCCGTCTTCGGTTTCGTCAGTGCCGCGCACATTGCGCAGTTGGTAATCGTCGAGTTCTTGCAGCTTTAGCAGGTCGAGAATTTCTTGGGCTTCGAGAACACGATCTTGTTGAAGGAGGAGTTCGGCGAGGAGGCGGTAGTCGGCAGAGATCGTGTCAGTGAAGGATTGTTGGAGGTCGGTATCTAGGGTGCGGATTTCGTCACGGATGGATTCGCGGATATCGACGCTGGCTTTCAGGAAGGTGATGGCCAGTTCTGGTTGATTTTGACCGTTTAGAAGTTTGCCAATCAGACTGAGAGCAAGACCTTGCTCAGCACGAGTCCCTAACGCATTAAAGCGAGTTACTGCTTGTCCATACTGATCAAGCGCAAGACCGTAGCGCCCCAAGTCGTTGTGTGCAAGTCCCAAATTCCCTAGGGCACGGCCTTCACCAGCATAATCATCAATCTCGCGGGCAATGGCTAACTGTTGTTGATAGAAGTCAATGGCGAGTTCATACTGGCCCAAGCTGTTATATACAAGCCCTAAATTACCCAAGGTGATACCTTCCCCAGCACGATCTCCAATCTCACGGGAGATCGCTAGGCCTTGTTGATAGAAGCTAATGGCGAGCTCATACTGGCCCAGATTGCTGTAAGCAAAGCCCAAATTACCCAAAGCGTTACCTTCGCCAGCACGGTCGCCGATCTCGCGAGCGATATTTAAATGTTGTTCGTGAAAATCAATGGCATGCTCGTACTGACCCAGGCTGTTATGCAAAAGGCCCAAATTGCCTAGAGCAGAACTTTTTGCGGCAAAATCACTAATCTCGTGAGCGATCGCTAAGCTTTGTTCGTAAAAATCAAGGGCAAACCGATACTGGCCAAGATTGTAATAAGTGTTGCCTAAACCTAATAAGGCCAAGCCTTCTCCGGCGCGGTCACCAATCTCACGAGCAATATCCAAACGTTGTTGATGGAAATCAATAGCACGCTCATACTGGCCCAGGTTGCGATAAGCAGCCCCTAAATTTCCTAGGGCCGCCCCTTGTCCAGCACGATCTCCAATTTCGCGGGCGATCACTAGATCCTGCTCATAAAAGTCAAGCGCACGCTCATACTGGCCTAGGTGGAGATAAGCATTACCCAAATTCCCTAAGGCGGCCCCCTCACCCTGGCGATGTCCAAGCGCTCGTAAAATTCCTAAAGCCTCTTCAAATAATGGAATAGCTTCTCGAAACTGGCCCCGATCCATGAACTCACTACCCTGCTCGAAGAGGCGGGCAGCCTCTGCAAACCCGCCATCTGCTTGGGTAAGAACCTGTGGCGTTTCAAATACAAAGGGTGACACCTCTACCCTTTGTAGCTTTCCGTTCAGCGGGTCGAGATCCCAAGATTGAGCGGCCCCCACAGGTTCCCAGCCGAGGATCTGGGTGGCAGGCACCAGCAAGGCAGACAAACCGATCAACTTGGCAGCGCGGGGCATAAGACAAGCTCCAACTGGGGATGATATCCAAAACTATTGCTGAGCCCAGTTAACTTATTCAACCCATCTGATTGCAGTCTGTCAGTACCCCTGGGAGACCAGTCAAAAAGCTCCCAAAGAAACATCGCTGGGCTAGCCTTTAATATTCCAACAGGCTCAATAACGGTTCGACATGGTTGCGATTAGGCGCTGTTCATCTAATCTAAAGGCCGCCAGTCACCTGCCAAGATAAACGCCGCCCAGTAATAAGGGTGGCTATATTGCCCACCTTGCTCAATCATCTCTAGCTGCACATCCCGTAACGCCTCACTGCGCCCGCTACCCGCCGTTAGCCTTGCGTAATAGCGTGCCATCAGACTTTGCGTGCCAAAGTCGCTCACATTCCATAGGCTCATAAGTTGAGTCTCAGCACCCGCGATCGCAAAGGCTCGTCTTAAGCCGTATACGCCTTCACCATTGGCAATATCACCCAGTCCCGTTTCACAGGCGGACAGCACCACCAGTTGAGTGCCAAAAAGATTAAGGCTAGAGGACTCCAAGGCTGTAAGCACCCCATCTTCGCTGCCGCTACGACGGGGATTAAAGCCTGCCAGCGCCAGGCCTGATCGCAGCAATGGGTTTTCAATAGCCACCTCACTTCCGAATGCATAGTCACCTGACAGAGTGGCAGCACTGCTTACTGTCGGATGTTCAACATTAGGCAAAAAGAAGCCGTGGGTGGCAACGTGCAAAATGCGCGGTGCTTGGACGCTTTTTAAAACGTTTTCAGTGGCTTTATCCCCCAAAAAGATTTCGGCATTAGGCAGTAGGGGGGCAATCGCCTCGGCCTCAGCCGCTGTGCCTGGTAATGGCCCTACCTGGAGTTGGCTCAACTCAGTTGAGCGACGGTTGCTGCCCGTACTGCGTCCTTGAGCAAACTGCACCGTACCGTCTGCCGTTTCATAATCAGGATTCGCCAGCACAACGGCTGGATTTCGACTCGGTTCAATCGCATCAAATTTCAACAGGTCACGGCCACTGTTGAGATAGCTAATCTGATATTGCTGCACCAGATAGTCTCCCCCAATCTCGGCTTGCAGCGCCTCGAATGGCAGCAGATTGAGCTGGCCGTCGGGGGAAATGAGTAGATGGTCGGTATCTTGCAGGTAGGAGGCGATCGGATCAAACACCAACACCTTAAGGTCTTCAGTAACTCCTTCCACAATGTCAGGGCGAATCGTGGGAGTGGCTCCGGCCCTCTGGAACTCTACGCGCTGATTTTGCAAAAGCCCTACGAAGGCCTGCACAGCAGCATCAATTTCACTAGCATTGCCTAGGTCGACTGCTTGAATACGACCATTGGGAAATAGCAGATACACAGCGTAGCGCGGTTGGCCCCATTGGTTTGATTCAGCATCAAATGGGGAATAACGCACATATTCCAGGAGGGCACTATTACTGGGTAGTTGCGCCTGAATAGCTGCAATCTCTACAGGCGTCGTCTCTGCTCGGAAGAGATTGCTACGACGGGCGAGGGTAGACGCTAGCTCGTTTTCCTGGGTGCCAAGCGCACGAAGCCGAGCACGATATTGGTCAGGCGGCAAATCAGGGCGGCGGTTAAATGTCAGCGCACCGAGTTGCTGACGAACGCTAACCAACTCATCCAAAGTGGCTTGATCGGCTGCCGTTAGGTTTTGGCGTATGGCTTGCAGATTGCTGATACCCGCTTCTAAAACACGACCCTTACGACGTAGCAGCGTTGTTAGGGCCAGTTGAGCCGCTGGAAGGGATTCGGGCGCAGCATTAATCGATAAAGTAATGGCTTGATCAGTTGCTTCTGAAAGGGTTGCCGCATAAGCTTGCCGTTGCCTATCTGCCGTGGTGGAAAAATTGATATTCAAGTATCTCTCTTGAATATCGAGACCCTCCTCTAGGGCGTTGATCGCTTGTGCAAGGTTGCCTTGTGACGTGTAAAGCCTAGCAAGATCGATAAGGGGCTCATCAACAACAAAGGTCTCTCCAGTCAGTGCGGCAAATTCTCGGCGAATGGATAGGGCTTCTAATAGCAGAGGTTCTGCCTGATCAAACTGCCGCTGCTCGTAATAAAGCATGGCAATGTTATTCAGAGTCTGCGCAATGGCAGGATCATTCCCATCTTCCCGCCGAATTTGCAAGGCGTTCTGCAATGATGCCTCGGCTTCTTGATATCGGTTTTGGGCCAAATACACGAGCCCGAGATTGTTAAGGCTATTGCCAATCCTGGGATCATTACTGGATAGGTTTGCTCGCTCTATAGCCAGTGCTTCTTGTAAAAAAGTTTCAGCACCATCGTATTTTCCTTGCTCGTAATACAGAGTGGCTAGGTTGGCTAAGCTAGCGGCAATTCCGACAGGTTGATTTTGGGTCCGGTAGATTGATAGTGCTTCTTGCACCAGGGGTTCACCCACCTCATATCTTCCTTGAGAAGCATAAATACCAGCCAGTGCTCGCAGATCATCAGCAAAGCGAAGAGGCTGATTACCGGTTTGTCCACGCCAGATATTGATTGCTTCTTGATAAGCAGCTTCGGCTTCACCATAGCGGCTTTGATTCCGGTAAACAGCCGCAAGGTTGCCAAGGTTCGCAGCGACATCGGGATGGTGATCGCCCAAGTTTTCACGATCAATGGACAGTGCTTCTTCGTATAGCGCCTCTGCTTCTGCATAGCGGCTCTGGGTACGGTAAATCAAGGCTAAACCGCTAAGCCCATTTGACATACCAGGGCCGCGATCGCCCACTTCTGTGCGCCAAATCGAAATCGCCTCTTGCAGAAGCGGCTCAGCCTCGTCATAGCGACCCGCCTGATAAAGCGCGATTGCTTGTTGGTTTAATCGGGTTGCCCGTTGTAATGCACTCCCCTGATTGCCTGTAGCTGCTGTTGGCTGCTGAGATAACAGCACGCCTAAAAGGGCTTGGGCGATAACATCTTCAGGTTCTTCGGCTGAGGAGCCTGATAGTATCTGACCGAAAATCTGCGTCAAGTCTGCTGCGGGTGCGGCGGCAGCCTCTTGAGCCGTCGTCGGCTCCCAAGTCAACGTATATTGTCCGGTCTCCCCGGCACGGTAGGCATTAGCAGCGATCTGATATGTTCCCGTTGTCGGCAAGGTGATAACGATTCGGGCATTGGTGCCACCACCACTACTGTTATCTTGAGTAATTCTGCCGCCCCCCGGCCCAAACAAAATGAGGTACGCATCGAATTCTGCACTTGTCATATCGATGCGTACCACCTCTCCGGCAGTGCCTTCGAAAGTATGGATATTGAAATAGCTACCATCGAAATGTATTCGACTACGGCTGTTGAGGGTGCCTGTGACGGTACTTGGGGTGACTTGAGCAAGCTGCTGGGGAGTTGCGATAGCTGGCCTTGTATGGAGCAGAGGCGTATTGGCAACAGTTACCAAGAGGGTCGCGATTCCACTTGTCAGCTTTTGGTTCAACGTCATCTTCCCGCCTTCAAACATGACTTTGCCTACAGTAGCTATAAATGAGGAACTATTCAGAGATGAGAACCCGAGGTGGTAGTACTAAAGAGGTAATGATGCATTGTAGTGGTGGATGAAATTCCACAACATCCCCACATGATTCCTCAGAGATTTGGAGAACGCCAAGTTTCGCCTCACGAATCGGGAAACCCTTTGACGCAAAGTATTGTTGAAACGTTCGATATAGCTGGTTTTTCCACTGCTTTTGGTGACAACTTGATGACGGCTTGTGGGGAACACACCTTGATAGGCTTCCCATGCATCTGTATAGAACATGGCGCACTGTCGATAGAGCTTGGGCATTAAATTCCAAAGCTTTCGAGCACTGGCCTCAGAACGATCACCCACATGGGCAGCAATGATTTCTCTTGTTTGAGCGTCTAACGCTAACCATACCCATTGCTTGTTGCCCTTATGGTCAACAAAAGACCAGAGTTCGTCACATTGAACTGTTAAAGACCCTTTTTTTTAGCTCGCACTTGAGCCTGTTTGGGCGTTTGGGCTGCTTTACAGGTGACATAATCTTGAAGCCATTGCTCTGAGACCTGTGCTGCTCGGGCAATACCAGCCATAGAGAGGCGTTCTAGCAGTAATCGGTCTACCAGTTCACGTGTGGCTTGATCGATGATTTTGTTGGTAGGATGCTCAACGAATTGGCGGCCACAGTTACGGCACAGGAAGCGTTGCTTGCCGGTATGGATACGACCGTTTTTGACGGTGTGCTGTGAGGCGCAGTCTGGGCAAGAGGGCATTGCTGCAGGGTGAGGACTTTACACACAATCTAGAAAATCCATCATTACCATTAGGGTTCTACCCCCGAGGTTTCTTTTAACTCTGAACGCTGGATCTATAAACACTGGGCTTATCGCTATTGAAAAACCAAACCTAATCCTTAGGGCATGATGGTCAGAAGCCTATCCCCTAAGACCACCATGCCCCTGGCAAAGAACTATCCCTAACTCACTGGTCTCCAATCTCGACGTTTCGTCACCCAACCCAACAACACCGTTCCGCCTAGAAAGGCCAACGTACCAGGTTCCGGCACCGTAGCTGGCTCAGGATCGAGATCGGGGTTGAGCACACCATTCAGATTGATGCGCACAAAAGAATCGGGGTTGTATGACAGGCTTTGCACATTCACAAATAGCTCGTTGTCTTCAAAGGTGACGCGGTCAGGGGTCAAGCCGATGGTGGTGATAGGGTCGATGGTGGCTTCTGTGATGAGCAACGCAATCTCATCAGCAAAGGTAAACACATAGGTATTTTGAAAGGCCGTGGCATAACCACGAGAGCCTGCATTATCAAAGTCGATTTCAAGGTAGTCTTCGCCCGCATCGATCGCCACATCCACCAGACTGTTCGCGAACCCAGGGGGTACACCCACAGTGGGGTCAAACAAGCTGGACACATCAGGAAATTCCAACGTTGTCTCGCTGACGGTCGCCACGGCTGGGAAAGAAGTCGTAAAAAGTTGACTGGTAGGCGTGGATTGGGCTAGCGTGCGCAACCTCAAATCTGAGCCTACCAGGCTGAAGTCAGCACTGTAAGCGGGGGCAGTGCCCACCGCGAAGAAGCTAGCGGTGAGGGCGAGGCCATGCCAGACCGGCATGGAGCTACGTCGCGCGGCTCTGTGATTGTTGCGCTGGGGCGTCGTTATTGAAAACATCAAAGGTTCCTAATGATAGAGGTCCCCCGCCATGGGGGCACGGTCCGGTGGGCCGTCTAGGAAACCTATTTCTGATTGAGCAGTACTTATTCACAACGGGATAAAACAGGGCTGGCCGTCTACAAGCCATTACCAATAAGGATGAAGGGTGCCCAGTAGTAGGGATGGCTGTAGCCCGTGAAAGCACGAGCGGTGCTGCCCGCTCCCTCACGGGCGACGGGGGGAGCCCCGGCCCGAATCAGTCCCCCGGTAGTGACAGACTGGTTGGCAATTAAGGCCCGTTGAGCCGCCTGCAGGGCCGCTGTTTTGGTTAGGCCTTGCTCTAAGGCGGCGTAAAACTCCGTCATCAAAGCTTGGGTGCCGCGATCACTCACCTGCCAGAGGGAGGCAACCACCGCCTTTGCCCCCACCCGCTGCAACTGAAAGCCCAGCCCCAGCACCTCCACTCCGTTGCCCAGTTGGGCACTGCCCAGGGCGGTTTCACAGGCGCTCAGCACCACCAAATCTGCATCCAATTGCGCCCAGTCGCGGCGGATCTGGCGCAGGTTCACCGATTGCCCATCGCCAAAGAGCAGAAAGGATTCATCCGGTGCGCCGGACACAAACAGGCCGTGGGTGGCGAGGTGGATGATGCTGTAGCGGCTCAGCAAGCCCTGGAACTGATCAGGGGTAAAGTCGTGATCGATCAAGACCTGGGCACCAGGAATCTGGTCGGCGAGCAGCGCTACTTCCTGGCGGGTGGCGGGCAGGTCCCCAAAGTTAAAGGTGTCGTCACCGACGTTGACGCTGAAACTGCAGGCGGCACAGGCCGCAGCCAACAGGGTGCGGTCATTACTGGGGGCGGCGGCAAAGTCGGTTTCAGAGGCGGCAGTGATTTGGGTAAAGCTAAAGCGCTCCGCCAACCATTGGTCACCGTCGTAGAGGGCCGCGAGGGGCACGTAGCGCAGCACCCCATCCGGGGCAAAGATGATGTTTTCCACGCCGAGGGTGGTGAGGTCATCTTCTAGGGGGGCGATCACCCACTCGTAAAGCTGCTGGGCGGTGGGGCGGGGATCGCTGTTGCGGTCTTTGAGCGATTGTCCCAAGGCAACGACGGCGCGGTTGAGGGTGATGGCATCTACGGCAATGGGGTAGCGTACCGGGGGGGCATTGCCAGAGACCAGGACCAGTTCTAGGCGATCGTCGAGCACCAGGGGATAAAGGATGATGCTGGTTTGGGGCAGTTGCTGCAGGCTGGTTTGCAGGTCGGTGAAGTTGTCGATATCGACGGTGCGGCTGCGGGTGTCGATGCGTAGTTGATCGAGGGCGGCAAAAATTTCGGGATGGTCGAGCCAGTCGATAAAGCTGGTGTAGAGGCGGTTTTGCTGGGCTTCGAGTTCTTGCAGGCGAGCCAGTTCGGCTGGGGTGAGGGTATCGGGGTCGCGGTCTTGCAGACGCGCTAGTTCGGTCCCGGCCAGCAACACCTCGTCGTAGAGGGCCAGCAAGTCTGCTTCTGGTTGCCAGTAGTCCACCCCGGTTTCGGTCTGGGCGTTGCGCTGCACGTCTTGCAGGTAGTCGTCCAGTTCCTGCACCTTGAGCAGATCGAGCACCCGCTGGGCTTCGATGATCCGGTCTTGTTGGAGGAGGAGATCGGCGAGGAGTCGGTAAGTACCCGCAACTGTGTCGGTGAAGGATTGCTGCAGGTCGGTGCTAAGGCCACGAATGTCACCGCGAATTTCTTCACGCACATCGACGCTCGCTTTGAGAAAGATGATGGCGAGTTCGGGTTGGGCTTGGACGTTGAGGAGTTTACCGATGTTGCTTAGGAAAAGAGATTCTTCAGAACGAGCGCCCAAATCGTCGAAGAGGGCCACCGCTTGACCGTATTGCTCCAGAGCGCGCTCATATTGGCCAAGGTTGCGGTAAACATTACCCAAATTACCCAGGGCGAGACCTTCCCCAGCGCGGTCGCCAATCTCGCGGGCGATTTCTAAATGCTGTTCATTCAGGTCAATAGCGCGCTCATACTGGCCAAGGTTGCGGTAAGCAATGCCTAAATTCCCCAGGGCGCTACTTTCCCCAGCGCGGTCGCCAATCTCGCGGCTAATCTCTAGATCTTGTGCATGGAAATCAATAGCACGTTCGTACTGGCCCAGGCTGAAATAAGCAATGCCTAAATTCCCCAGGGCACGACTTTCCCCAGCGCGGTCGCCAATCTCGCGGGTAATCACCAAGTGTTGCTGAGATAGGTCAATGGCGCGCTCATACTGGCTCAGGCTGAGGTAAGCAATGCCTAAATTGCCTAGGTCGCTACCTTCCCCAGCGCGGTCGCCAATCTCACGGCTAATCGTCAAGTGTTGCTCATGAAAGTCAATAGCGCGTTCGTATTGACCTAGGCTGTTGTAAGTATTTCCCAAATTGCTCAGGGCGCGACTTTCACCAGCGCGGTCACCAATCTCGCGGCTAATCGCCAAGTGTTGCTGAGATAGGTCAATGGCTCGCTCGTACTGGCCAAGGCTGCCATAAGCAACGCCCAAATTGCCCAGGGCGCGACTTTCTCCGGTGAGATCGCTAATCTCGCGGGCAATCTCTAGCTGTTGTTGATGGAGGTCAATGGCTCGCTCGTACTGGCCCAAACTGAAATAAGCATTGCCCAAACCGCTCAGGGCGCGGCCTTCATACTCCTGGTCACCAACCTCCCTAGCAATTTCTAGGGCTTGTTGGTGCAGGTCAATAGCGGTCTGGGGCTGTCCCGCAATTCTGAAGAGTACTCCCAGGGCATTAAGGGTATCTCCTTCGCTACCCCGGTCCCCGATCTCCCGATAGATCGCCAGTGCCGCCTGCCAAGATTCCAGTGCCGCTTGATACTGGCTAGTGTTGTATTGCTGCACCCCCCGGTTGAAAAGGCGATCTGCCTCACTTTGGCGACTATCCACCTGGGCCAAAATCTGGGGCGGTGCTGCCACCAGGGGCAACGGCTCCACTCCTAGCCATTCGCCGTCTAGCGGGTCAAGACCCCAGGGCTCTTGTGTCGGAATTAGAGGTAACCTGTCACCCTCACCCAAGAACCCTGGGATCTGCTCCAAGGCCAAGGGGACAGGTTCCTGGCGGCTGTTGTGATTACCCACATCGCTACCGTTGAGGAACCCGTCCCCTAAACTCCCAAGGCTTTCTGGGACGTCAGCTTGCAGAGAGCGCCCCCCCAAAGGGAACTGCATCATGACCAGAGCAGCAGCAACCAGAGCGGTGAGGAATCGGTTAGGGGAGCGCATGGGAGAGAGAATTCAAAATAATCAATTCAAAGTTCAAAATGGCTTGAGCGCTACACAGCAAACTCAAGATCCACTACTGCCGCACATTGCCGACTTATTCTCAGCCTTACTCAATTCAGGGGAGATGTTTCTGCAGTCCTGACGACAAGGCGGTTCCCTACAACCCATTGCCGATCAAAATAAATGGCGCCCAATAGTAGGGATGGCTGTAGCCCGGTGCCGTCGCGGTCACCGTCCCCTCCCGAGCAACGGGCGGCGCGCCAGCCCGCTCTCCCCCAATCTCCGCCGCCTGATTGCGAATCAACGCCACCTGTGCAGCCCGCAATGCCTCCGCCTTGGTCATGCCTTCCTGTTCCAAAGCGGTATAAAACGCCGTCATTAATGCCTCAGTGCCAGGGTCGCTAACGTTCCACAAAGAGGCGATTACCGCCTGGGCACCGGCTTCTTGAATCTGATATCCCAGCCCCAAAATCTCTACCCCACTGCCCAATTCCCGACTGCCCACCGCCGTCTCACAGGCACTAAGCACCACCAGCTCAGCGCGGCTGAGGTCCCAATCTGTGCGAATGGTTTCTAGGCTTAGGGTTGAGCCATCGCCCATCACCAAAAAGGACTGACGGGGGGCCTCTGCAACCACCGCCCCGTGGGTGGCCAGGTGAATCACGGTGTAGCTGCGCAGACGATTTTCCAATTCAGTTTTGCTGAACCCTTGGTTGAGCAAAACACTGGTGTTCGGTACTTGCTCCGCTAATCGCGTCACCTCCATAGCGGCATAGGGCAAGTCCCCAAAGGGGAAATCGCGATCTCCCACCGTAATCGTGTAGTTGCATTCCCCACAGGCTGCAGCCAGCACTCGGCGCTGCTCAGGCTCGGTCACCAAACTCAGGTTAGAGAGGGAAACGGCGGTGATGTGGCTAAGGTTAAAACGCTCCGCCAGATACTGATCGCCATCATGGAGGGCGGCGAGAGGAATGTACCGCAGTGCCCCGTCTGGAGCATAGATGATCGACTCGATGCCCGCCTGGGTGAGCTGGGGCTCAAGCGGTGCAATCAACCAGCTATAAAGCTCCTGGGCCAGGGGTTCAATATTGCTGGTTCTATCCTTCAAGGCCTGACCAAAGTCAACAATGGCGCGGTTGAGGTCAGCGCCAGTGACATCAATCGGGTAGCGCAACGGTGGCCCATCGGCGGTAATCAGCACCAGTTCTAGGCGATCGGGCAGAATCAGTGGATACAACAGGGCCGTGTTTTGGGGCTGCGCCCGTAGATTGTTGCGGAGGGCAAGGTACTGCTGCTCAATATCGAGGCTTTGGTTGTCAGGATCTTGGCGAATTTGAGTCAGTAGGGTGTTGACTTCGGGGCGATCCAAAAAGGCAGTGAAACGCTGCTGAATGTCTCGATAGCGATCATTGAGTTCAGTAAGTCGCTGACGTTCGGCAGCACTGAGGTCGTCGTAGGAGCGATCGCTCAGGTCCTGTAACTCACCGGTTTCGGCCAGGGTTTGCTCATACAAGACCAGCAAATCACTCTCGATCTGCCAAAACGCCACCCCACTCTCGGTAGCACTATTGCGTTGCACAGAGCTTAGGGCTTCATCGAGTTCCTGGACCTTCAACAGATCCAGCACCCGCTGCGCTTCGAGGATGCGGTCTTGTTGGAGGAGGAGATCGGCAAGGAGGCGATAGTCGGCGGCGACAGTGTCGGTGAAGGATTGCTGCAGGTCGGTGCTGAGGCCGCTGATGTCACCGCGAATGGCCTCTCGCACCTCGACGCTGGCTTTGAGGAAGATAATGGCGAGTTCGGGTTGGTCTTGGCGATTAAGGAGTTTGCCGATATTGCTGAGGAAGAGAGCTTCTTCGGCGGGAGCACCCAGTTCATGGAAGAGGGCGACGGCTTGGCGAAACTGCTCCAGAGCCTGATCATTCTGCCCCAGCCTGATGTAGGCAGCACCCAAATTGCCCAGGGCACTGCCTTCCCCAGCACGATCGCTTATTCTGCGGAAGAGCGCCAAGGATTGTCCATAGAAGTTGATAGCTTGCTGGTACTGACCTAGGCTCAAGTAAGCGCTACCCAAATTGACCAGGATGATTCCTTCCTTAGCTGTGCCACTGAATTCGCGGAAGATCACTAGGGCTGGCTCAAAATGTTCAATGGCTTGCTGGTACTGGCCTAGATTTAAGTAAGCAAGACCCAAATTGCCCAGGGCGGTGCCCTCTCCATCGCGATCACTAATCTCGCGGGCGATTGCTAGTCGTTGCTCATGGAAGTCAATGGCGCGCTCGTACTGGCCCAGACGGAAGTAAGCATTGCCCAAACCGCCTGATGCCGCGCCTTCCCCACGACGATCTCCAATCTCCTGGGCGATCTCTAGGGCTTGTTGGTGGAAGTCAAGAGCGCGCCCGTACTGGCCCAAATTTAAGTAAGCAATACCCAAATTGCCCAGAGCGGCACCTTCCCCAAATCGATCCCCAATCTCACGAGCGATCTCTAAGGCTTGTCGATGTAAGTCAATAGCGCGCTCATATTGGCTCAGATTACGATAAACAACGCCCAGGTTGTTTATCGTAATTCCTTCCCCACGACGATCACCGATCTCGCGAGTGATTGCTAAGGATCTTTCATGTAAGTCAATAGCGCGCTCATACTGGCCCAGGCTGTCATAAGCATTGCCCAAACCGCCTAAGACGGCACCTTCTCCAGCTCGATTTTCGAGGTCACGAAAGATCGCTAAGGCTTGTTCATAGAAATCAACAGCACGGTCGTACCGACCTAGATCGTTGTAAGCATTGCCTAAACTGCCTAATGCGGCACTTTCCCCAGTGCGATCTCCGAGTTCACGGTAGATAGCCATAGCTTGTTGATGGAAGTCAATGGCGCGCTCGTATTGACCTAGGTTGTTGTAAGTCGCGCCCAGATTTACCAAAGCATGGGCTTCGCCTATGCGATCTTTGCTCTCGCGGGCAACAGCTAGAGATTGTTGATGGAAATCAATGGCGCGCTCGTATTGACCTAGGTCGTTGTAAGCCTTGCCCAGATTGCCCAGCGTAGTTCCTTCCCATCCGCGATCTCCAATCTCGCGGGCGATTACCAGGTGTTGTTCATAGAGGTCAATAGCGCGCTCGTATTCACCTAAACTGCGGTAAGCAATGCCCAGATTGTGCAGGATAACTCCTTGCACCTGGGGATATCCAAGCTCTTGCAGAATTTCTAAAGCCTCCTCGAAAAACAGAATCGAGTCTCGAAACCGACTTTGATTGAGCAGTTCAACTCCCTGATTCACTAAGCGAACAGCTTCGACCAGTTGATCATCTGCCTGGGCTAAAACCTGCGGCGATTCTGTCAGCAGGGGCAATGGCTCCATCTGTAGCCCTGCCTCAGTCAGTGGGTTGAGATCCCAGGGTTCTTGTGTCGTGCCTAACCGCAGCGTGTCATTTACACCAAAGAACCCTGGGATCTGGGTCGTGTCCCGCGCGCTAAAGAACCCTGAGATCTGGGTAGCGCTCAAGGGGACAGGCTCATGGCCGCTACTCTGATTACCCACACCGTTACCGTTGAGGAACCTGTCCCCTAAACCCCCAATGCTTTCTGGGGCTGCAGCTTGCAGCGCTCTTCCACCCAAAGGACACTGCACGATGACCAGAGCAGCAGTAACTAGAGCGGTAAGGAAGCGGTTGGGATGGCGCATGGGAAGGGGAAAAGTGCCAATTCAAAATTATCAACTCAAACACAATCCATCTGTTCTAACCTGACAGAGGGGTGCTGCTCACAGGGGGATAGGGTTCTCCATTCAGCCGCGCCACCACCGCATCCAGCTTGACTGCATAATTAAACAAGCCCGCCTCCGTTTCGGTATCCGTCACCCCACCCGCATGAAGCGCCACCACGGCATAGTCCTCCCCAACCCTTGCCAAGAGCGGCCCACCGGAAGCGCCTGAAAACGAGTCGCAGTCATGCACCCAGAAATTCTCCACCGACTCTTGGATGCTACAGCCCCGATGCACTCCCGCCGTTTCACCGGGGTTGCTGCTGGGGAAATCACCGGAGTAACCAATCAACTCAACCTGGTTGGTGAGTCCCAAGACCGTTTCAACCGGTAGGGCTTGCCAGCGCAACGTGCCATACCGACTGCCGAGGGGTTGGGTCAGGTGCAGCAGCGCCCAGTCATTGGGGTTAGGGCCGGAGCGATCGCTAAAGTCCGTCCCCAAGAGCACCTCATCCACCGTCGCCTCGTCATTCTCATTCTCTAAACGACCATTAATCAAATTGGGTTGAAAGGTCGCAGAACGACGCAGCTCATGGGTTTCCTGATTCACCACACAGTGGGCATTGGTCAGGACCCAGTCCACCTGCACTAAGGAGCCCGTGCAGGTAAAGGCCCGCCCCGGATCGCGAATGACCAGTCGCCCCACCGCTGACCAGGGATACTCCCGACTGTCGAGGCTGACCCGATCATCCGTGTTGATAATGACGCGGTCACCATTAGGGGTAGGACTAACCGAACGGGGCACTAACGGAGCCATATCTGGATCAAGGGATACAGCAGCAGTTTCAGTCACGAGGGTGAGGACCGGTTGTTGGGTGGGTGCGGCCCCTGCTGCCTCGACAGGCTCAGACTGCGACTGACCCAGACCAATGACCAAGAAAATGCCTACCCACCACGACTTGGCAAACTTCAGTGAGAGGAAAATAAATAAGGAGTTGAGTTGTGTATTTCAGATAGGCATCATCACCTCCACGACTTGCTCAACCGATTGGCCTTGCTCAAAGAGAGCATTAGCCAACTGCAACATTGCCATCAAGGCTTCGCGAGTCAGTCCATAGAGCTTCTGGCCAATGCTTGGCGTTTTAGTTGCAAAGCTAAACCTTTCCGATTTCCCCCCAGCAACCGGTGCATTCTGGAGCATCGACTGCGCTAGGCAACTTAAACAGAGATGGCGTTTAACCGCCTCCTCGTTGCGAAGCTGAGCCGCTTCCAGACCACAGATTTCCTTGGTGAACTCATGAAAAATCTCACAGGGCCATCGATAGCTCCAGGTGATAGCAATTCGCTTGACATCCCAATGCAGGGCATCGGTGACAAGAAAACGAGGTGAATCCGATAAATCTTCATGCTCATGGACCATGACAACCCGCTTACGGCCAATCTTCTTGAGACGCAAGACTTTGCTAAAGGCCCAAAGCTCTTTCTGCTCGCCATTGCGCTGACGAACCTGATAGTGCCGGAAAGCACTGGCTGATTCCTCGCGCAGTCTGGCTGCTACTGCATCAATGCGGCTCCATTGGTTGTGCCATAACACCGAGCGATTACAGGCCAACTCACTCACCCAATGTTTGTCGGCTTGTTCAATCACTTGGGTTAATTCAGCAGCACACACGCCCCCATCAAAGGCATAATCAGCTTGCGGAAACTGCCCTTCGGCTTCGATTTGCCGCACGACTTCGATAAATAGCTCGGTGCGTTTTTGATAGCCTTGGCGGTTTCTTTGATAGGCCACCAACTCACTCAGACGGTTCATGACTGCTGCGGTATCGTCATACCTGTCTTGAGTCGTTGATTGTAAGTAGGCTAATTCCTCGACTTCCCATTTGGCTCTTTGCACTTCGACTGCAATCCCATCGAGACGCTCGCGATTGGCCAATACGGCGGTGAGAATAGTGTGATATTGACTCGTACGGCCATTGACATAGTCGTATTGTCGCTTCACGCCAAAGATCTGCGGGCCACGCTCATGGTGACCATGGGTCCAGTCCAAGCTAATCACTTGGCGCTCTTGAGCCTCGTAATGGTGAGACACTTCGGCACGATGACGCTCCATTAATTGCTCTCGCTGCCAAGGGGATTCAAACACCCCAGCATGCATGGCGCGGCGATTGATTCGTTCTATTGCTTCGGGCCAGACGTACTGGCTATAAATGCCTTGAAGGGTTTTATTGGCACTCAACAGCAAGCCATTGAGGTAGCGTTCTACATGCTCAAAGGCAGATAGGCGCGAAAATAGGTCGCGATAGGCGCTCATCCCCTGACTGATGCTGGCCGCAATACCCACTAAGGGAAACATCAACCCTGCCTCCGGTTGCCTTTGAAACCATCTTCGCTCTGATGCGATGGCTAACCAATTTACTTTGCATATTTTCTACGCGCAGAGTTTGCCAAGTCGTG
>JBHJIP010000029.1:0-26894 GCA_050043365.1 Leptolyngbyaceae cyanobacterium | reverse complement strand
CTGGTCAAGGCTCAGGCTGCTGGCATACGCTGATGTCATAGCTTCCTAGGGGCTACAGAGGTTACTTTCTGAGCCTAATACTTAGGAAGCCTTTTCTCGAAATGAGTGCTGATTGATACTTTCCAAATATCCTCTTAGACGCCTCCAAGAGCTGTTGCGTGAGTGAGATATCTTCTGGACTCGGATCTAACACACCACTGGGATGATTGTGGGCAATGATTACCCGCGTGGCCCCCTGGCGAATCACCTCCCGAAAAATATCGCGGGGATGGGCCAACGTCTCAGTCGCGGTACCAATGGTGATCACCTTGCTGCCCAGAATGCGGTGTTTAACGTCAAGCAAAAGTACGGCAAACCGCTCTTGTTCCTGCCACATCAGCTCATGGCTCAGGGCTGCTGCCGCCACGCTCGGGTCGTCTACCACGGTGCGTTCGGGCGGGCGCGATTGCAGCACTCGCTTCCCCAACTCTAGGGCCGCCAAAATGCTTGTGGCCTTGGCCGGACCCACCCCCGAAATCTGCATCAATTCCTGAGCTGAGATTTGTCGCAGCACGGCCAAGGCATCGGGCTGTTCCTGACTCAGGGCCTGCAAAATGTACTGCCCTAGCCCCACGGCCGACAACTTGCCAGGCCCCTGACCCGTGCCCAATAAAATCGCAAGCAGCTCTGCTGTCGCTAGGCTTTTGGCACCGTGGGCCAGCAACCGCTCTCGGGGACGTTCACTGGAGGGCATGTCCGTAACCCGGACCTGATATGTCGTCATGATGCACGCTGACCGGTATGGTGATGGGAGTCTTCTATTGCCTTATTTATCCCAGCGAACCGTCCCCATAACGCCCCGTTTTATATGGTTTCCACCGTTCCTGATGCTGCTGATATCGCGGTTCGCCGCAAAGCCCTGAACCGATTTAGCTGTCTGAGGGTGGCTCCGACCTTGTCCCCCGAGGAGCAAGGTGAGATTCGGGAAACATTACTGCTTTTTAACGCGCTATCGGAGTATCAAACCCTGGGCATCTGCGCCGATGATCTGGCTACGGCTCAAGCCGCATTAGAACGTTATGCTATTGCCCTAGGTTGCCCCCCGATCAAGTTGGCGTTGGGGGAGCGATCGGGGGCGGTGTATCTCAAGTTCAATACCTTGAAAGGGGCTTGGTACCTGGATGATTATTCAGAAACCTCCCGAGGGGTGTTGGTGTCTTACCACGGTGCTGACCCAGGGGCAGAAGAGCTAAACGGCACCTATGGCCCGTTCCCTTTTGATTTGTTTGGCTAAACCGTGACTTTAAAGTTCAGGTGATGACCTGAACTTTGTCCTGAACTTTCTGCCATGGAACTTCCCTAAATCCCTTGGCAAGCTGTAGGTGTGTCGTCACCACGGGATGCCCCAATGGAAGTTCTAGCGATTTTGTTTGCAGCCGGTATTTTCGTTTCACTGATCTGGCCCGAGAAGCAACAGCAGCCCCCCAAGCAAGAAGACCTTTTGGCTAAAGCTCTCAAAAAATGGATGGATGAGGGAGGATCGGTTTCAGCCCAGGGAGATACCGTTCGCGGGAGTGGTCGCTAGGGAGGGCAATTTTAGTGAAGCTTGTGGTGCTATCTCTGGCCGTTTTGTGGTGGTTTCTAGCGGCGCTGGCGGCAATTTGAGCGGCGCATTCATAACTGAGTCTGCAGTCGCTGCACCAATTGGTCGGCAGTCAAGACGCCCTCAATTCGATCTGCCGGTTGTCCATACTTAAACAGCATCAGGGTTGGTAATGCATGGATTTGGTATTGGGAGGCCAGCTGAGGATAGCGATCGCTATCAATTTTGACCACCTTGAGTTGCCCTTTCATCTGATGATTTACTTGCTCCAAGATAGGAGCCATCATCTGGCATGGGCCACACCAAGTGGCATAAAAATCCACTAATACAGGCTGGGCGCTGTTTGCCAGTAAATCAGCAAAGCTAGAGAACTTTTGTTTAGTCGCCATAACAGGGTCTAAAATCGGGGCCGCTTCCATGCTAAGCATGAATGGCCCAAAGTGACCCAGGTAGGATCTGCAGAGATTCTAGAAGTTGTGGATGGCAGATGATTATGGGTCGCTCTCTATGCAAGGAATTGCCATTCTCTAAGGACAATTCCCCAATGCCTTACCATCACGGCGATATACTAGATTTTGGCCGCAGAACGCAACGTCAGCAGCGATTAGAGATAGGGGCTTTTGCATGAGTCAAGGCATTGACCTTCAGGACAGTTTTATCCAGCTATTGGTGCAGTTAGGTCTCCCAACTGGGGTCGCAAAAGCCCTGTGGTTACCCCTGCCCATGACGCTCATGTTGATTGGAGCTACGGTCAGCTTCTTTGTAACGGTATGGCTAGAACGTAAAATCTCCGCCGCCGCCCAGCAGCGCATTGGTCCTGAGTACGCAGGGCCGTTAGGTACGCTGCAAGCCGCTGCCGATGGTGTCAAGTTGCTCTTTAAGGAAGATATTGTCCCAGCCCAGGCGGACACCATTCTTTTTACAGTGGGACCCGCGATCGTGGTCATCCCCGTCTTCTTCTCCTTGTTGATTGTGCCTTTCGGCCAAAACTTGGTGATTACCGATTTGGGTATCGGTATTTTTCTCTGGGTGGCAATGTCCAGCATTACCCCGATTGGCTTGCTGATGTCTGGGTACTCGTCTAATAATAAGTATTCACTGCTGGGGGGACTGAGGGCCGCAGCGCAATCGATTAGTTATGAGATTCCTTTAGCCCTGTCCGTGTTGGCCATTGTGATGATGTCCAATAGCCTCAGCACGATTGACATCGTTCAGCAGCAGTCAGGCTATGGAATTCTCGGCTGGAATATTTGGCGGCAGCCGGTAGGCTTTTTAATCTTCTGGATCTCCGCTCTAGCAGAATGTGAGCGTTTGCCCTTCGACCTCCCAGAAGCCGAAGAAGAATTAGTGGCTGGGTATCAAACTGAATATACCGGCATGAAGTTTGGCCTATTTTATGTGGGCTCATACGTCAATCTGGTGCTCTCGGCGCTGATCTTCTCGATCCTTTATCTAGGCGGTTGGGAATTTCCCGTCTCCGTTGATTGGTTGGCAAGCCTGCTGGGCATTAGCGACACGACGCCTTGGCTGCAGGTGGTTACGGCCAGCATCGGCATCATGATGACAGTCGTTAAAGCCTACCTGCTCGTATTCTTAGCAGTTCTGCTGAGATGGACCGTGCCTCGGGTCCGCATTGACCAACTCCTAGATCTAGGCTGGAAGTTTTTGCTACCGGTTTCTTTGGTTAATCTACTGGTGACCGCTGGTCTCAAAATTGCTTTCCCAATTGCTTTTGGGGGTTAGATAAACGGTTCCACTCAAGGTTTAAAACGGCTTGTCTTTTTAGATTTTAATTTGCTGGGGAGAGCAATCATGCTGAACTTTTTGAAGCAGGTCGGTGACTACGCTCGCGAAAGCGTACAGGCAGCAAAATATATTGGCCAGGGTCTGTCGGTGACCTTTGACCATATGAAACGTCGACCCATCACGGTCCAGTATCCCTACGAAAAGCTGATCCTGTCGGAGCGCTATCGGGGACGCATCCACTTTGAATTTGATAAGTGTATTGCCTGCGAAGTCTGCGTCCGCGTCTGCCCTATTAACTTGCCGGTGGTGGATTGGGCTTTTGATAAGAGTTCAAAAAAGAAAACGCTCAGGCATTACAGCATCGACTTTGGGGTCTGCATTTTTTGCGGGAATTGTGTGGAGTACTGTCCCACCAACTGCCTGTCAATGACCGAAGAGTATGAGCTTGCTGCCTACGATCGCCACGAACTCAACTATGACAACGTCGCCATGGGCCGTTTGCCCTACAAGGTCACCCAAGATCCGATGGTGACGCCCCTAAGGGAGTTGGCTTACTTGCCTAAAGGCGTTATGGATCCCCATGAGCTGCCCGCTGGATCTCGTCGCGCGGGCAAATTGCCCCAAGAGATTTTGGCAGAAAATCAACCCAAACACGGGAACGCAGATCAGAACTAGGCTGTTTTTTAGACCCAGGCATCTTATATTGTTGTCTGGATACTGCTGTAAACGAGGAAGCACCGCGTGACGCTTGCAGAAGGGGTTCAACTGGTATCTTTTGGCCTGTTGGCGGCGATGATGATTGGCACCGCCCTAGGGGTGGTCTTACTGTCCAACATTGTCTACTCCGCCTTTTTGCTAGGGGGCGTATTCATCAGCATGGCGGGCATGTATCTTCTGCTCAATGCTGGCTTTGTTGCTGCAGCCCAAGTGTTGGTTTATGTAGGGGCAGTCAACGTCCTGATCCTATTTGGAATCATGCTGGTGAATAAGCAAGAGGACTTCAAGGTCATCCCTCGGGCTTGGATTGGCAAACTTGCAACCGCTGTGGTTTGTGTCGGCTTGTTTGCCCTTTTGAGCACGATGGTTATAGGGACGCCCTGGGCTTTATCTACAGAAACGGCGGCAGGGGATGGCGCGACTGTCTTGATTGGGATGCACCTATTCAGTGACTACTTACTTCCTTTTGAGCTGGCCTCAGTGTTGTTGTTGATGGCACTGGTTGGGGCAATTATTTTGGCCCGCCGTGAGTATATTCCTGATGAGCCTGCTGAGACCGCTGTGTCTGATGCGCTGACATTGCCAGAGCGCCCTCGGGATTTAGTCCCTGCAGGCAAATCTGACGTTGATTAACCTTTCTTCTTCCTGTTCTAACTTCTTCCTGTTCTAATCTGACAAGGCCCTCATGATTCAACTGGAATACTTTCTATTACTGGCTGCAGCCCTATTCTGTATTGGCATTTATGGGTTGGTCACCAGTCGTAATGTGATTCGGGTCTTGATGTCCATTGAGTTGATGCTGAATGCGGTCAACTTAAATCTGATGGCCTTCTCGAATTATTTGGATCCGGCCACGGCAAGGGGACAGGTTTTCGCGGTGTTTGTGATTACGATTGCGGCAGCAGAAGCCGCAGTGGGCTTGGCGATTGTGCTCTCTATCTACCGAAACCGCGACACGGTCGATATGGAGCAGTTCAACTTGCTGAAGTGGTAATCACGCCCTACTGTTCGCAATCCAGAATCAGGAGATAATAGGGCATCGCTAGTCAAAGGGGCTTCGCTCCATGCCCTTCCAGAGTCGCTTATTGAACACGACCATTCGTCAGGTTCAGCGCTGTCAAGATCGGGTTGGGCGTCTGTGGCGACAGGCCCAATTGCAGGCCACCTGGGGGATGGAGCTACTGTTCTACCCGTTGATTCAACTCAGGCGGTCTTTAAAGTACAGGTTGAAACAGCGCCAGGTCCGATCTATTGATAGTGGTTCGAAAAAGCCCCATCATAAAGTGACTCATCTTCTTAGGCAGGCGGGGCAATTTCTGCGTCAGCGCTTCATCAAGCCCTTGCAGTTTCGCAGACGGTTGAGTCAATCCGCTCCCCTTACCCACCAAACCCAGCCGGAGATTCAAACTGCCGCTAAATCCCTATTGGCTTCCCTGGGCAGTGGGACAAAAGCCTTAGTTAAGGGCATAGGTGCTCCTCTGCAGAAGATTTCTACTCGAATCAATGCTCTGACCTTGGAATTGGCTCAGGCAAACACGCCATTAGCGCAAAATCTTGATAGCAGAGAACTCGAAACCTCTTGGGGGCGAGATTCTTCATTACCTAAGGCAATCTTGAGCTGGATCAAGGCGGCATTTAATCATTTCTTTGGAGGGGGAGCTGCTGCAGTCCAGGCCATAGCAGAGGGCTCCAAGCAATTTGAGGAGACTGGCATTGAACATAGCCTTTTGCCTGTAACGTCCTTTTCGGTGGCGTTATTACCGGGAGTCGAGAACCTGGTGCGTGTCGTTTGGCGGGTGATTCGTCGCGGTATGGGGGCTGTGATGCGGCTGGGGCGCGATCGCACTTTACTGGCTGCTTCACCGCTGCCTCCTTCACAGGTCTCTATATCGCCTTGGCAACCTTTGGGTTCCACAAATGCGTTCGATTTCCAACCCGTTCTGTCTGCAGAGTCCTCATACAGTTCATCTGAGGAGAGTGGAAGCAACTTAGCCACCCCCTTTGACATTTCATCGTCGCTGCAAACGACTCTGATTGAGGTGAGTGCCACGGTTGTGGGCTATGTAGAACACCCTCTAAAGTTCCTGTGGACCGGGTTAGATCGGGCCATTCGCTTTCTAGAAGATGTGTTGATAGATGGCTTTACCTGGCTGTGGCGATGGATTCAGAAAGCTAAGCGGTATTGCCTAGATTGTCTGAATTGACATGAATGTGATTTCTAACCGCCCCCAACGATCGTCACAATCTCTAGGCGATCGCCCGTTTTAATCTTTGTTTCTTGCCAAAATTGGCGATGTAGAATTTCGCCATTGTACTCAACCGCCACTAAGCGAGGATTCAGACCTAAGCTTTCCAAAAAAGTAGGTAGGTCAATTTGAGGCTGGCAACTTTTAGTCTCACCATTGACCTGAACTTCAATTCGATCCGTCATGCGTTGCTGTATCTGTGGCTTCAAGCCTCATCAGAATAGCAGCGATCGCCAGCATTGCCCGGCCATTGGATGCAGAATCCTTAGTTGAGATTCGCTTCCTCAGGGGATAAACCTAATTGTGAGGGAGGGGTATTGACCTCGTTCTGTTGGGCGATGATGATCGGCGCTAGGGCACTAATCGCTTGCAACCATTGGATATCTGAGGTGGTGGCAAGCAGCCTGGGGTCGTTATTTAGGGTTTGTCGATCACGGCTACTGATCGGCACATTCACATCGGGTGTGATTCCCCGTTCGCTGATATCCGTACCATCAGGGGTGTAGTAGTGGGCAATGGTTACTGCTAGGCCAGAGCCATCTGTCAGCCCATAAAGAGATTGGACCAACGCCTTGCCGTAAGTCGTTGTGCCTACCACAACGGCGCGCCCATTATCTTGAAGCGCCCCAGTCACAATTTCACTGGAGCTGGCAGAACGGTTATTAACTAATACAGCCAGGGGCAATTCTGTTATTGAAGTTCGATTGGCGCTAATTTGTTCGGATTCACCGGTACGATCTTGGGTCAACACGATCGGCCCCCGCCGTAGCCAAAGGCGACTAATTTCAATACTGGCGTAAAGCAAGCCACCAGGATTACCCCGTAGATCAAGGACAAAGGCATCAACCCCATCAGCAGTGAGGGTATTGATCGCCACAGTCATCTCTTCGGTGGCGTGGGCATTGAATTCACTTAGGCGAATGTAGCCAATGCGATGGTTGCTGGTCTCCCGTACGGCAAAATTGACGGTGGGGATATCAATAAGCGCTCGGGTCAAAATCACGGTGCGGGACTGGCCCTCGCCCCGTGCAAAGGTGAGGGTAACCTGACTATTTTCAGCCCCTCTGAGCAGGTTCGAAACGCCAGTGACGCTGAGCCGGGCTGTAGATTGACCATCTACTAGGACAATGCGATCACCCGCCCGAACCCCACTATGGAAGGCAGGAGAATCAGCAATCACTTCGGTAACAATAATCTCTCGGGTCTGGCTATCTCGGTGGAGTTGGAGGCCCACTCCTGATATTTCCCCAGCGGTTTGATCGGTGAGTTCTGAGTATTGTTGGGGGTCGAGAAAACGAGTGTAGGGATCATTCAGCCGCCGTAACTCTCGCTCTAGGGCGCGGTAGGCAGCATCTCGGGAGCTATATTCCTGACCCAGAAGCCTTTGCCGGGCCGCATCCCAGTCCACCTGGTTAAAGGTGTCATCCACATATTCTCGATTAACAATCTGCCAAGCTTCATCTAGGACTACCTTAGGGCTCTCTTCAAATTCCCCCTGTGCGGGTGCCATGGGCAGCAGTGTGGTCACTAAAGCAGTGGCGATCGCGCTGCCGATCAACGTGAGTGAGGACCGGTGGATGCAAGCGTGGGCCATGGGCAACGAAATATGAGGGTTAACCGAGCTAGGGTTTGGATCGAATGAGTCAGATGGAGCAGACCGCCACCTGTGCCAAAAACCTGTCCCAAGTTTAGCCAAGATTGCTAACAACGCCCAGAGCGAGAGGACGTTTTTTCTAGCTCATAGTACTTGCCATCTAAATGGTTTTGGTGGAATGGTTTTATGGGTGTAAAGTTGCCAGAATTTTTAACATTGCCGCCCTATACACCTCAGCGGAGGGGCACTCTATGGCCAGACCATCAAAGGTACAGGCATGAGGCGGATCACCAAAAAGGGTGTCAGTTGGGCGCTGCTGGCCTTAGGGGTGATGTGGGTTGCAATAACCGCCACCCATCTCTGGCAGGGTGCGCAGCGCAATCCCGACGCAATTTTAATGCTGGGGGGGAGTATTCGCCGAGAAATATACGTCGCTGAGCAGCGCGCCCAGGGCTTTGAGAAGCCAATTTTCATCTCTCAAGGTTCCGAGGCTCCCTGTATCTACTTACTGTTTCAGCAAGCTCAAGCTGATTTAGCTGAGACCTGGTTAGAACCCTGTGCTGACTCGACGTTCGATAACTTTCGCTATGGCTTACCCTTGCTCAAAGCGGGGAAGGTGAGGCGAGTCCGGGTTGTGACTTCGCTGACCCATGTGCCTCGGGCGCGGTGGCTGGCTCAGATCATGCTGGGAAGCCATGGCATCTGGGTGGAGATGGATCTGGTGACGGAAACAGGGGTGCCCGGTAATCAAGAGTCTCATCTCAAAACTGTGCTAGATATCACTCGTGCCCTGGGCTGGGCAGTACTCAGCCAGGTATATGCTCCCCCTTGCCTGAAAGTAAAAGCCTTAGCAACCGTTGATATGGTCCAATGGCGATCTCAGGGGTTTCAATGTGAGCACCAGTCGGGTATTGAGGGTAATCCTGGAACGCGAAAGTGAAACCCCTTCAGGGGACAAAGTTAAGATGTCCGTCCCTTTGCGCTATGGCTAATGCCGCAAAGCTTACGGCATTAGCGATGCTAGAAAGCCTGTAGATAAAAACTTTCAGCATTGGAACATGCTGAAGGCTTTCTGGCCCCAGCCATAAGGGCGTTGCTTAATTGATGGAAGGACGAGTGCAGTGGATGGAGACATCAACCAAACAAGATAATCGCTAACTCCTTGAAGAAAAACTAGGGGCACACGCTTTTACCCAGCTCATAGTGGGCCAGAGGCAAGCCCTAGGCTTTCTCAATTTGATCTAATCGGAGCCAAATGTTCGGTGTAGGGACATGGCCAAACATGACTAATGCATAGTCATCACGTGTCTCTAAGATCTCTCCTTTTGTTTCGAACAGGTAGGACGGAAATCGCTGATCGCTTGCCGTAGCCTCTACGCTATTTTCTAATTTTCCACGAATCGCATGGACTAAATCGCCTCGTTTCAGCTTGCCTGCCATAGGTCATCACCGAGATTAAACATCCTAATCAGGATAATACGTACCTGAATCTATCGTTGGCAGCGAGGGCAGTAGTGGGATGATCTACCAGCCAATTTTATCCGTTCAATTGGGGTTGCGCAGGTTCGGCAGGGCTCGCCTTTACGGTCGTACACCCAGGCCACCCCGCCATAGTTGCCATTTACCCCATGAACATCCCGAAAATCACTAAACGTTGTGCCCCCCGCCTCAATACTGGCTTGCAAAACCTGTTGCACGGCTGCATGAAGCTGCCTTAGTCGAGATTGCCCTAAGCGGCCTGACGGGGTATCTGGGCGAATGCCACTTATAAACAGCGCTTCATCTGCGTAGATATTGCCGACACCAGCGACCAGTCGTTGATCGAGTAAGGCATTTTTAATGGGGCGGACTCGATGGCGGGTGGCTTGGTATAGATATTCTGGGGAAAATTCAGACTCAAAGGGTTCCGGCCCCAGCTTGTTTAACCCCGTCATAATCATTTCGGGTTTTTGGCCTGGGGGGATCCACCAGAGGCGGCCAAAGGTGCGTTGATCGACAAATCGCAATTCGCGATCGTCCAGCATGATTCGGACGCGACAGTGCTTTATGACAGGTTCCTCAATCGCAACCCACAATAGCTGCCCTGTCATGCGTAGATGCACACCCAGCCATCCGGCTGAAGTGCCCGTAGCAGTCTTTAACTGAGCCAGCAGATATTTTCCGCGTCGCCGCCACTGGCCAATTTGGTTGCCCGTTAGTCCTTGCCAAAAGTCCTCAACAGAATCGGGGTAGGCAATGCTGCGTTGCAACAATACTTGCCCACCCCGAATATCTTGGTTAAGGGTGACCCGATTTAGACCTCGACGAACCGTTTCAACTTCCGGCAGCTCTGGCACAGGGGTAACCGCTTAGCTATTGAGCCAGCTTTCCTGGCCCATATCAACGCATTGATCCACCAGCATTAGCCTTAAGAGGCCGACCACCTAAACCTCAATCAGTTCGCCTTCTGAAAAGTTATTGGTGTTGACGCCGGAATAGTTGACTTTATCAAAACGCACCACAACTGGGTAACGAATACCGCTTTGATCGACCGAAGCAACCGTTCCGATATCCCGAAACCAGTAGGACTCTTTTCGTAGAATCCGGACTTTAGAACCACGCTTAACCATGAACAAGGACCTCTTGAACGATGAGTTGTATAGCTTGAAGAACTCGTTCTTAAGCGTACTACGGCCCCCTAACCTTAAGGGAGAGAAGGGTTTAAGTTTTGTTACTGAAACCCTCTAAAACAGGGAGGCAGAAACAAATTTAAACATTTCAAGACAGTTAGCTTGCCTGGTACGCCTCAACAATGACAAGCAAAAAGTTTATAGATCAAATGTTCTACGCCAATAAGCTTAGCCGAAATCCTGATTTTCTAGATTAAACCCCGCTGGCTTCCGTGAAAAACTAGCGGGGCTGAATTTTTAAACAACCAATCTCCTAGAGGGATGACAAGGAGGGGGGCAATTCTGGCAAAGCTGCTGTAGTGGCCGTCGGTGAAGTCGGTCCAGCAGCAGCAGGAGCCTCTTCGGTTGAACCACCGCCCCCGCTACCAACCGGCATTGCAACTTCAATGCCATTTTCTTCGAGAATGACAACCGGTTCACTACCGGGACGGGTTTCGATGCGCTTAACAAGAATGCGACCACCCGCCAAGTAATCTCCAGCTTTCACATAGCGGCTCGTGGGCTCACCAGGGACCTCGACAATGGCATAGCGATCGCCATTAATCTGCACAATCCCTGTGACTACAACCCCTGTTGCCGTATTAGGCTGAGGCAAACCCGGTAATTCGCCTAAGGGAATAGTATTGTCGGGACCGTTGGCGACTGGTGTTCCACCACCACCGCCGCCGCCGTTATTTGAAGGCCCTGGCGCAGTAGGTGGAGCGGGTGGTGGCGTAGGTGCTGGCGGAACGGGGACGAGCGCATAAGGGTCAGAGCGAGAGCGCTCAATTGCTTTCAAACGTTCCTCTGGGTTGGTGGGCTGAATAAGTTCGGCGCTGGCGATCGCCGCAGCACTTGGCAATCCAGAGACTAGAGGCTCTTCAAATTCTTCACTGGGGGCTGCTTCCGCCGGGGCGTCGGTAGCCACGTCATCGGTTGAGAGCGCATCATCAACAACCTCCTCGCCACGGTTGAGGATATTATTCACGATATTGCAGCCGCTGCCCACTAGGCCAAAACAGCTAACCAGGGCTAGTGCCGCTAAACGACGCATCATGATAGTCCCCTCAAAACTCAATGATGGATGGCTCAGACAGGGTGACGAATCTAAAAAGTTGCCCCGTCTATTTCCAAATTTTCGTTTTAACGATAGCGCATCTTAAGAAATCGCGATCGCATTTTTGAACTGCAAGATCCCAAATGCGATTTTCAGGCTTCTCCGGTACCCATGAGCAACCGTAAACTCTTCAGCCCTTGCTTAACGCGACGAGAGACAGTGACTGAACTAATCCCCAAACGTTCAGCCGTTTCCTTTTGGGTCAAGTCGTGTAAAAAAACAAACTCTAGAACGTCGCGTGTGCGCTGTTCTAATTGGTGCAAAGCATGCTGGAGGCGAATGCGATCCTCTTCTGCGAGTTGAAAACTCCGATACTTTGGATCAGGCAATAGATCACCCAGAGAGGAAGCCCCTTCGTCTTCATCCAAAACGGGTGCATCCAGACTGAGGGGAGAACGATTACGTTTAGCAAGCTTGACCTCTTGCCATTCCGCCATAGAAATGTCTAAGGCCTCAGCGATTTCATGATCTGTAGGCTGACGATGCAGTTCTAACTGCAGCTCTTGGGCAACTCTGCGGGCCTTTTGCCCCAGTGACTGCCAGCGTCGAGGAATACGCATCGCGGTACCGCGATCGCGCAAATAATGCTGAATTTCACCCCGAATATAGGGAATGGCGAATGAGCTAAAAGCGTAGCCTTTCAGCAGATCAAATCTTTCGATGGCACGAATTAAGCCGAGGCTTCCCACCTGCATTAAGTCGTCATAGGTTTCGTCACAGCGACGAGACCATTGGTGGGCTTCTCTGCGCACTAAACCAATATTGAGCTGTACCAGATCATTTCTCAAATTGGGATCGGGTTGCTGCTGAAACTGCCTAAGCAGATCAGCGGTTTCACCTTTAAGTTCGTGACAAGACGGAGGTAGCATGCTGCATTACGGAGAGATAAAACCGACCTGTAGATTGGACAGTTCGCACGTGCTTGCTGAGCTGCCATAAACCCGGATCAAGTTAACAAGTTAATAAGATCCAAACTATTAATGGCATCTCGAGTCAGGTTAACTCAAAACTCAAGCAAGAAGCTCTGCCATACACCCATTACACAAGCTATTCCTTCACCATCCAAAACTTCAATAGCATTTTTACGGATCTGGTTCGCATTTCTACAGGCCACAGTCTAGTGCGTTTCTTCATTATTGGCCGGTTAAAATTATCGCTTGATTGAATGAATGCCAAGGCATCATGCAGGCAAAATAGCTAAACTTTGCAACTCTAAGGCTTGAGGGACTTCTGAAATAATCTATCAACCTGTTGCCATGCATGGGTTGCAGCTTCTGGCATATAGCTATCGCGCTGATCACAACAAAAGCCATGCCCTGCGTCTTCATATTCAAAAACCTGATGAGAAACATTATGTTTACTTAATTCAGCTTTGATTTGAGTGACTTCTTGCTGGGAGATCAGGGGATCTTGCTTGCCAAAGAATGCATAAAGCTCACCAGAAATATCCGTAGTTTTACTAAGGGTCGGCATTCTGCCCCCTGGTGTTGAGTTGACCATGCCGGCTCCATAAAACGATGCGGTGGCTCTTACCTCAGGCAGGGTTGCAACCAAGTAGGCGACATATCCCCCAAAACAAAAGCCGATACACCCGACTCCTGAGTCGAGGCTTCCACACTCCGTCCTGGCAAAAGTGATTGCACCGCGTACATCATTCAGAAGTTCTTGAGCATTGGTGCCAACTTTATATTTTCGTCCCAATGCCAGTTCTGCTTCGCCATAACCCACATCGAAGTTAGCAATTTGGCGGTGATAAAGGTGGGGTGCGATCGCGATATATCCATCTTTAGCAATTCGTTCAGCTACAGAGCGAATATGGGTGTTCACCCCAAAGACCTCTTGCAGTACCACCACAATGGGCCATGGCCCAGTTGCCCCTGGTTGCGCTAAATAAGCTGGGATACCAGTTCCTTGACTGTCAGTGATTACGGTCTCGGTCTGGAGGGTATAGGTTTTTGGCATAAAGACTCAATTGACGAATATCTATTCACGCAAACTGAAATATCTATCGGGAGGAGAGCTACCCTGAGAGGGTGTTAGACCTAGGACGTGTTGATTCTAGCGGCTATGGCCCTGTCGAACTGGAGCGTTTGTTGTGATTAAGTTTCACATTCAGCCCGATAGCGAAATTCCCTCCTCCACTCAGCTCTATGACCAGCTTTGGTTTGCGATCGCATCTCGACAATTTCCCCCAGGGTACCGCCTACCGAGTACGCGCCAACTGGCCATGCAAACCGGGTTACACCGCAACACAATCAGCAAGGTCTATCGGCAACTAGAAGAGGCTGGCGTAGTTGAAGCCCAACCCGGTTCCGGCATTTATGTCCGCTCCCAATCCACCGTAGACAGCTCTCGCCCCCGGCTAGGTCTTTGGGACCAATTTCCAAAAGCCCGTGATGTGGTAGAAGGCGGGCTTGATGAGCTGTTGCGCCAAGGGTGTTCTTTGAACCAAGCCAGAGCTTTATTCTTGGCTGAAATTGATTGGCGTCTACGCTGCAGTGCTCGCGTGCTGGTAACGGTTCCCAAGCAAGATTTGGGGGCCGGAGAGCTGATGGTTCGGGAACTAGAAACCGCGCTACAGATTCCAGTTCAGCTCGTTCCCCTAGAAGATTTGGATGCCACCCTCTCCCAAACCAGATCGGGCACTGTCGTGACCAGTCGTTATTTTTTGGCAGAAGCAGAGGCTGTTGCAGGGCCTAAGTCTGTGCGCGTTATTCCCATTGATATCTACGACTATGGCCGCGAACTTGAACTGCTGAAAAAGCTTTCCGACGGCACCTGTCTAGGCATGATAAGCCTCAGCTCAGGCATACTAAGGGCCGCTGAGGTGATTGCCTACAGTCTGCGGGGAGACGATGTTGTGGTCATGACAGCCCAAGCTGAAGATGCTTATAAATTGAACGCGGTTGTTCGAGGTGCCCAAACCATTGTGGTCTTTGACCAAGCCAGTTTGCCTGGTGTCAAACAAGCCATTGCCAGCGCCCGTGAAGACCTGATTCGCCCCCCTCAGTTAGTCCTGTGTGAGAACTACATTGGCGACAAATCCATTAACCTGCTTAAGCGAGAGCTCGGTTTAGAAGACTAAAAAAATGAATGCTAGGTTCCAGTCACAGAGCTGAGCGTTATGCCGTCTCCAAAAAGTTGGTAACCGCCTCCATGTAGATGTGAGGGGCTTCAAGCATGGGGAAATGGCCTGTTTTAGGAATTAGGCTGTACTGGACTTGAGGATTGAGGGCGGCTGCTTTTTGACCTAACTCAGCCGGAATGATTTGGTCATATTGCCCCGAAACCAGCAATGTTGGCACTGACAAGCGCTGAAATTCGATGGGCATAACTTCTGTCGCCTCCTTACTCACAGAAGTGAAAATTGTGCCTAGGGCCGTTTCGTAATCGGCATCTAAAAAATCTTGCAAAAATGCCCGTTTCTCCTCTACAGGAATGGATTGGTGGATAAATCGGGTCATAAAAAAGTAAGGTGCCAGGGGCACCTTTGCCAGCCACTGAGGTCGAAACTGGACGACATATTTTCCAAAGCGATAAAACGCTTCAAAGGCAACACGGTCATATTCGAAGATACCGTTGCAGGTTAAGACTGCCTTGTGAACCCGGTCTGAGTAACGGTTTAGCATCAAGACCGCAACTGAACCGCCCATGGAGTGGGCATTGAGATCAACGCGATCAATTCCTAAGGCATCTAACAGGGCAACGAAGTCATCCGCAAAAGTATCTAGCTCGTAGCCACGCGCCCTAATGGTGTCACACAGATCTGGTGCAAGGTGAGATCGCCCAAACCCACGCATGTCATACAAAAGCGCGTCATAGCGATCGCTTAATTTGAGTGCCGTACTGCGCCAATAACGGGCTGATCCGCCCCAACCATGGATAAAAGCCATCACGGGCTTTTCAGAGCCTGGTGTGCCCTTGCCTTGAGTTACCCATTCGTAATAATGATCTACATCATTAACACAGATGTAGGGCATGTCTATGCAGACTCCGGCTTAGGCAATGATGACGGATGGACTAATAGCTCTGCTGTAGAACGCTGCTCAACCATCTCGCGGGTGACAGTACATCGCTTCACATCTTTACGCGAAGGCAGCTCATACATGATGTCGAGCATCAACTCTTCCACAATGCCGCGCAGCGCCCGTGCTCCAGTCTTACGGCGAAAAGCCTCACGAGCGATCGCCCGAACCGCCTCATGCTTAAATTCAAGCTGCACATTGTCCATGCGCATTAACTTCTGAAATTGCTTGATAAGCGCATTCTTTGGTTCCGTCATGATCGCAACCAGCGTTTCTTCATCTAGAGGATTCACCACAGAGATTGCGGGTATACGGCCAATAAACTCGGGAATGAGACCGTACTTAACCAAATCCTGTGGCTCTAGATACCTCAGCAAGTCCGCCGCCCGTTTATCTTGAGAGGTCTGATTGTCACCTAACTGTATAAACCCAATGGACTTTTTGCCAAGGCGTTGTTCAACAATTTTGTCTAAGCCAACAAAAGCGCCACCACAGATGAAGAGAATGTTGCTGGTGTCAATTTGAATGCAATCTTGGTAAGGGTGCTTACGTCCCCCTTGAGGTGGGACATTGGCAACAGTTCCTTCTAGCATCTTTAGAAGCGCCTGCTGCACTCCCTCTCCAGACACATCGCGAGTGATAGATGGATTCTCGCTCTTACGAGCAATTTTATCAATTTCGTCGATGTAGATAATGCCCCTCTGAGCTTCCTCAACATCGAGATCAGCCACTTGAAGAAGACGTAAGAGAATATTTTCAACATCCTCGCCAACATATCCCGCTTCCGTCAGGGTTGTTGCATCGGCAACAGCAAACGGGACATCCAAGATACGCGCAAGTGTCTGGGCGAGCAAGGTCTTGCCACACCCTGTCGGACCAATCAACAGAATATTCGCTTTCTGGAGCTCGATACTGTCACTGGGCGCGTCAGTCTCCTTACCTTGAAGATGACTTAATCGTTTGTAATGGTTGTAAACAGCTACAGACAAGACTTTTTTGGCCTCGTCTTGACCAATCACATGGTCATCTAAGTAGCTCTTGATTTCTCGTGGTTTAGGAATCTGATTGAGTGCAATAGGTGATGGAGTCCGCCGTCGTTCAGGCGTTTGTTCACGGCGTGGAACCGGCTGGGACACCGTTGCACTAGAGTCGAACAACTCTTCATCCAGGATCTCGTTACAAAGATCTACACACTCATCACAAATGTAAACACCTGGTCCTGCAATCAACTTACGGACTTGCTCCTGCGACTTACCGCAGAAAGAACATTTGAGATGGGAATCATATTTGGACACAGGAGCCCTCTAGTTAACCGCAACAGTTGACGTATCGGCTGGCAAAGAATGCCGCTCGACCACCTGATCAATCAAACCGTATCCCTTCGCATCTTCCGCAGACATATAAAAATCGCGCTCAGTATCAGACTCAATTTGCTCTAAACGCTGTCCAGTATGGTTGGCAATCAGCTGATTAAGTTTTTGTTTGTGATACAAAATCTCTTTAGCTTGAATCTCGATATCAACGGCCTGCCCTTGAGCGCCCCCCAAAGGCTGATGAATCATAATGCGGGCACTGGGCAAGGATAAACGCTTGCCAGCGGCACCACCACAGAGCAAAAAAGCACCCATACTGGCGGCCAAACCGAAGCATATTGTGACGACATCAGGACGAATTTGCTGCATCGTATCGTATATGGCCATACCTGCCGTAACAGAACCACCAGGAGAATTAATGTACAACTGCACATCCTTCTCCGGATCCTCTGCATCTAAGAAGAGCAGTTGCGCCACAATGGAATCAGCCACAGCATCATCAACTGGAGTGCCTAAGAAAACAATACGCTCCCTGAGTAGCCGAGAATAAATATCAAAAGCGCGCTCCCCACGCCCTGACTGCTCAACCACTGTAGGAACAACATTGCTGGGACCTTGATGCACAGCAGCACTATTTAGAGAGTAGGGGTAGCAAGAATGCAACATCACCGTGATCCCTTAGAAACAAATAAAAGACTTTAACAAGTACAACTGCCTTTACCGGTCGAGGGCAACTCGAACCTTAATCGTGAGCAATTTGGCTGCGTAGTTTACTTGACTCCGTATTGATCATCATTATGAACTAACTCCCTAGTTCAAGGAAAAGCAGCCTGCCTTCAGCACTCTCTGGGGAACTACCCTAACAAACTATCTCTTCAAAAAGGCGGAATGCATTCTTTTAAGCGAGATGATTTAACAAAGTGCGTAGGTTAACACATCACCTATGCGCCCACTTTATCTTCCGCTTCATCTGCCTCAACCGGCGAAGCCTCAACCTCAATTGTCTTATCGGTTGTGGATTCAGATTCACTGTCGCTAGTACTAGACGCCACAACAGCTTCCTCATCCTCTTCAGAAGCCAAACTGCCCTCGGGCACAAGTTCAACCGTGTTATTCTCCAAAAGCCATGTCAGAATTTTGTCCTGTAGCAGCTCTTCCGTAACGACCTCTTTGAGCCGTTCTTGATCAACAGCTTGAGGATCTTTCACCTCAGCAAGCATATCTTCCATTCGCTGGGTGACAGCGTCCGCCTCTAGGGCAATCGATTCATGCTTAGCTACTTCCCCCAAGGCTAAGGTCCGCCGCAAACGGTCAACGGCATCTGGACGTGAGCGCTCCCGCATATTTTCAATAATTTCAGGGGTCAACAACTTGTTGACATCAATACCCTGCTGGCTGAGTTGAACCGCCGCTTGAGAGACCAGATGATTGACTTCCCGACGCACTAGGGTTTCGGGTATCTCAGCGTCTAGATGTTCGACCAGAGCATTCAGGATGGATTCGCGTTGATTGGCCTCTGTTTTATCTTTGGCCTCTGTCTTATAGCGCTCTTCTAGAGACTCCTTTAAAGCCTCCATCGTTTCAAATTCGCTGACTTCTTGAGCAAATTCATCGTCTAACTCAGGTAGCTCTTTTTCTTTGAGATCTTTAAGCGTGATTTCGAACTTTGCAGGTTTACCTGCTAGGTCTGCTTGGGGGTAGTCCGATGGGAAAGTAACGGTAACTTCCTTAACATCGTCAAGGGCCATGCCGACGATGCCCTCGACAAAGCCTTCTATAAAGCTGCCAGGCTTAATATCAAGTTGAAAGTCTTCGGCTTTGCCCCCCTCAAAAGGAGCAAAATCACCCTCTTCTTGCTCAATCTGACCCACGAAATCGACGATCGCAACATCACCCATCGCGGCAGGGCGATCCTCAATCGGGACCAGGGTTGCACGGCTAGACCTTTGCTGTTCAAGGATTTCATCCACTTGATCAGCGTCGTATAAAACTTCTTCTGCCTTACTGGTCAAGCCGGTGTAGGTTTCCAGCGTGACTCTCGGGGGCACATCTACAGATGCATTAACCGTGAGGGGTTGGCCGGGTTGATACTGGCTGATCAGTTCCTCAAAGGTAGACACGAGCTTGTAGTTGCCCAAGGCTTCTATCTTTTCTTGGGCAATGGCGTCGTCCACAGCGGCCTGAACGAGCTCTTCTAAGGCTGCAGCCTTGACTTGAGTGCTACCCACGCGCTGCAAGAAGATTTGTTTGGGAACTTTACCGCGTCTGAATCCCGGAATGTTCGCCGACTGCATCAGCTTTCGCAGCACCTTGTCATAGGTTTGCTGAGTCGTTGTGGCGGGTATTTCAATCTGAAGCCCTACCTGACTGTCGGGAAGCTGTTCCTGGGTAACTTTCATCAAAATTTTCCTGGTGGACACTCAATAATATTTGGGAACAAGCAGATTACTCGCTATGGGCCTTTATTCCATGAAATCGAGCAGCGCATGGACGTGCTGTCAGCAATGCATCATCCTGCATGGCGAAGCTTAGGCCCAAGTAAAAGCGCAGCTTACAATCTTACTCCATCTTTTGAGCGACTCATATGGCGGCTAAGCGATTGATAATGTTGTCCTATGAGCCAGGGGCCTGCCAAAATGCGGGCCGTTTGATCGGGAGTCACAGTAAAATGCTTGTGACCTGGATGCGAAATGCGTCCCAAACAGGGGTAAGTCAACCTATTACCAACCTTAGGTTTAATGATGGATCCAGACCATGTTGTGCTCAACTGACTTGGGTTCAGCTTTTTCGCGGTAGTTGGAATAGGCGTGTTATTGCGTTGTGAGATAGGTGTCAGAGCGAGGTCACTGAGTGGGATATTTCGGTAGAGTCTTGACGGCTGTGGTGACCCCATTTGCCGGAGATGGGAGTGTCGATTATGAGGTGGCAGCATCATTGGCGGTGCATCTGGCAAACCATGGCAGTGATGGCATTGTTGTGTGCGGCACAACGGGAGAATCACCCACGCTGACTTGGGAAGAGGAGCTTGAACTATTTAGGGTGATAAAAGGGGCCGTAGGGTCTCGCGTCAAGGTGATTGCCGGTACAGGCTCTAATTCAACTCGGGAGGCGATTCTCGCGACTGATAAAGCCGCCAAGCTGGGGTTGGACGGCAGTTTGCAGGTTGTACCCTATTACAATAAGCCGCCACAAGCGGGCCTTTACGAGCACTTTCGGGAGATCGCCCAAGCAAGCCCAGATTTGCCGATGATGCTTTACAACATTCCTGGACGCACGGGCACTGGCTTAACCTGTGAAACGGTTACTCAGCTCGCAGAAATACCGAATATTGTCGCAATTAAAGAAGCCAGTGGTAACTTGGATTATGTGAGTCAAGTTCGCTCTGCAACGCCACCTGACTTTTCGGTTTACTCTGGTGACGATTCCCTGACGCTACCGATCCTGGCTGTCGGTGGCTGTGGCGTAGTTAGTGTGGCCAGTCATTTGGTTGGCGATCGCCTTCAAACGATGATCCAATATTTTGAGGCGGGCCATATTGAACAGGCAACAGCGCTTCATTTAGAGCTTTTTCCTTTGTTTAAGGGCCTTTTCGGGATGACCAATCCCATTCCGATCAAGGCGGCCCTGAAGATTCAGGGGTGGGAAGTGGGTGATGTACGTTCTCCACTGTCATCGGTTTCAGCAGAGGTCAAGACTTCGTTAACGGAGCTGTTGAAATCGCTTTCACTCCTGAATGCCGTCTGAGTTACGAGGCGAATGCCTCAAAGGAGCAGAAATCAATCTGCCATCAAATTGCTATTGGCTTTCAACTTTTGAGACTGAACCCTCTATTGTCAAACTTGCCAAAATCGAACGCCGGACCTTGGTGCAAAGCAGGTTCCAGGTGCGAACGAGTCTTTGCTGGGCTTCTACCAACGCTTGTATGTAAGCGAACATTTTTGTGATTTGGCTTGTCTGAGCCTAAATGCACAACTGAAATTAGTTTTTGACCAAGCTTCTCTCTGTAAATTCACAATTCACTCATTTATGAAATCGAAAGTGTCTAATAATGCTCTAAAGGTTATCCCCCTAGGCGGGCTGCACGAGATTGGGAAAAATACCTGCGTCTTTGAAATTAATGACGAAATCATTTTGCTAGATGCAGGTTTGGCCTTTCCAACGGATGGCATGCATGGTGTCAATATTGTCTTGCCCGATGTCACTTATTTAAGGGAAAATCGCCACAAAATAAAGGGAATGATTGTGACCCATGGTCACGAAGATCATATTGGGGGAATAGCCTTTCATCTAAAGCAGTTTGATATTCCCGTGATCTACGGCCCACGGTTGGCCATGGCCCTACTGGAAGGAAAGTTGGAGGAGGCGGGTGTTCGCGATCGCACCGAACTGCGACCGGTTAGACCCAGGGATACCGTACGCCTGGGCAATTCTTTTCTAGTTGAGTACATCCGCAATACCCATTCCATGGCGGACAGTTGCAGTGTCGCCATCCATACCCCGGTCGGCATTGTCATCCACACTGGGGACTTCAAGGTCGACCACACGCCCGTTGACGGCGAATATTTCGACTTCCAAAAGTTTGCAGAGTATGGAGAAAAAGGGGTTCTCTGTTTAATCAGTGACTCAACAAATTCAGAAGTGCCAGGGCAGACCCCCTCTGAGCGCTCCGTCTTCCCGAATTTAGATCGGATTTTTGAGCAAACCCCTGGTCGTTTAATGGTCACGACGTTTGCGTCTTCCGTTCATCGGGTCAGCATGATTTTAGAACTGGCCAAAAAGTACAACCGCATGGTTTTTGTCGTGGGCCGCTCCATGCTGAACGTGATTGCTCATGCCAGAGAACTGGGGTACATCAACTGTGAAGACAGTCGCTTTCAACCACTCCGAAATCTTCGGCAATATGCCGACAAGGACACCCTCATCCTGACCACAGGTTCGCAGGGTGAGCCGATGGCAGCGCTGACAAGAATTGCCAACAGCTCCCATCGACAGATCAGGATTAAGTCAGGCGATACGGTCGTTTTCTCAGCCAATCCGATTCCGGGGAACACCATTTCAGTCGTCAACACCATCGATAAATTGATGATGCAGGGCGCGAAGGTGATCTACGGTCGCCATCACGGCATTCATGTATCAGGTCATGGCTCCCAGGAAGATCAAAAGCTCATGTTGGGCTTAACGCGCCCCAAATTTTTCTTGCCGGTCCATGGGGAGCACCGAATGTTAGTGCGCCACTCCCAGACTGCTCAGAGTATGGGGGTCCCTGCAGAAAATATGGTGATCATCAAAAATGGTGATATTGTCACGCTGTCCCCTGATCGCATTGCGATTGATGGCAAGGCTCCTTCTGGCATTGAGCTGGTTGACTCGTCCCGTCAGGGAATTGTTGATCGAGAAACATTAAAGGATAGGCAACAGCTTGCTGAAGATGGCATTGTTGCGATCGGTGCAACCATTGATGGCAAAGGCCGATTAGTCACCCCGCCTTCTATGCATCTGCGGGGCATTGCCCAGACCCTGGATGAAGCGAGGCTGCAGCGTCAAATTGCCCATTTAATTGAAACTTCAATTGCTGAGCGCATCAAGGATGAAGCGCTTGATGTTGCTGAGTTACATCCCAAGCTCGAAACAGAAGTGAGACGGTTGATCCGCCGAGAGATTCCGAAACGTTATCCGATGGTTGTTTTACTGCTACAGCATGCAGGTACGACAGCGAATGTCCGACCAAAACCTGTACCTGCGTTAGAGGTTGTTTAAGGCATTATTTGGCACTAAGGCACCGAGAGGCACGAGGGGTGCCTCTCGGAAACGTTAAGGGCATTTCTTGAAAAGAAAATACCTGGCTAGGGTGCGGTGCGCCTTGCCATAACCGATGTAGGGGCACCTCTTGTGGGTGCCCTCGATAACCTACCGGAGGGCACGAATCAAGAAATCGGTGGGTTCAGGGGCCATTGGCGGAGGGTAGGCACAAGACCTACCCCTACCAAGGTAAATTCTTACCTGGAAATCTCCTAAGATGTCCACGTTGATCAATGGTGGCTGGGGTCAGAAAGCCTTCGGCACGCCTTGAGGCTGAAAATATTTATCGATAGGCTTGCTGACGTCGCTAATGTCGAAAGCTTGGCGGTATTGGCTCTAGGCAACTAGGGGCTGTGGACAATCAAAATCAGACTCCCTGATATGAGCGGTTTACAGCCCCTAGCTTGATTCAATGGAGCGGGCGTGGCCATGCCTACCCAGCAAGGGTTTCGCTGTTAATTGTCCACACGCCCTAGCGCTGTAGGCATCTGACAAGGAACAATCACCTTTACAAAAGTAGACTCTGCCAGGACTTTTGTCCGTCAAGGCCACAATCAGAAATGTCTCCTAAAAAATTGGTCCATTTGCTGCCTTAGGGTTATAATGCTGCCACCAGAACTGGCTAGCCTGACTCCGTTTTCACAGCACTTATCGATTCAGTGAGCTGTATGGCTTTGGACGCCACATGTTTCTGTCAGGGTTTTTAGAAAATTTTCAGATCCTGGTAGTTAGAGGGCTTCACTATCCTGATTGCCCTAGCAGCAGTTGAAGTCTAACTGGTGTAAGTAATTCCAAAACGGGTTCAAGCTTTTTCTGGAAAATACGGGGTTAACAGAGCTATCGGTTAGCCTTGCCTGATTTTTTGAGTTGTGTTTCCCTTGACCTTCCTAGCTTTTTAGAGGGAAGGAGAGGTGTTGATATGGGTTTTAAGAGGATATTGAATGCCGAAGCAAATTGTTATTGCTGAGCAGCATCGGATCGCAGCTGTTTTTGCGGAAGATCAAATTCAAGAGCTGATTGTTGCAACTGGAACACATCAAGTCGGCGACATCTATGTGGGTAGTGTTGAAAATGTCTTGCCAGGTATTGATGCCGCCTTCGTGAATTTGGGTGATAGCGATCGCAACGGGTTTATGCACGTTACCGATCTTGGGCCTTTGCGCTTAAAGCGGGCGGCTGGTTCGATTACCGAACTGTTAGCGCCACAGCAGAAAGTGCTGGTTCAAATCATGAAGGAGCCCACCGGTAATAAAGGCCCTAGGCTGACCGGTAATGTTACCTTGCCGGGCCGCTACTTGGTTTTGATGCCATATGGGCGCGGGGTCAATTTATCCCGTCGTATTCGCAGTGATAATGAGCGCAACCGGCTGAGAGCCCTGGCAATTTTGATTAAGCCCGCAGGCATGGGTCTGTTGGTCAGAACCGAAGCGGATGGCGTTCCTGAAGAAGCCATCATCGAAGACTTAGAAGCGCTTCAAAAACAGTGGGAGCTGATTCAGCAGGAAGCCTTAACCACCAATCCGCCAGCCTTGTTAAACCGAGATGATGATTTCATCCAAAGGGTTTTGCGCGATGTATATAGTGCTGACGTAAATCGGATTGTGGCTGATTCCCACACCGGCATGAAGCGCGTTAAACAACAACTGGCTAACTGGAGTGCTGGACGTATGCCCCAAGGGGTACTAGTGGATCACCACCGAGAGCGAGTACCTCTGCTAGAATTCTTCCGGGTTAATGCAGCGATTCGCGAAGCGCTAAAGCCACGGGTTGACTTGCCCTCCGGGGGTTACATCATTATTGAGCCTACGGAAGCACTGACCGTTATTGATGTAAACTCTGGCTCGTTTACGCGTTCGGCGACAGCTCGCGAGACTGTGCTGTGGACCAACTGCGAAGCCGCGATGGAAATTGCCCGGCAGCTCCGTTTACGTAATGTGGCGGGTGTCATCATTGTTGACTTCATCGACATGGACTCTCGTCGCGATCAGCTACAGGTCCTGGAAAACTTTAATCGAGCCCTTCGTGCGGATAAGGCGCGCCCCCAAATTTCTCAGCTATCGGAGTTAGGCTTGGTCGAGCTGACTCGCAAACGCCAAGGCCAAAATATTTATGAACTCTTTGGTCGCTCTTGCTCCACATGCGGTGGTCTCGGTCATTTAGTGCATTTGCCGGGGGAAGCTGGAGATACAGGTCTATCCCACGAGTCTGCTCGGAACTTAAGTGGAGGGGGCAGACTGAGTCACCCTTCGCTGCGAGAAAACGGCAGCGAAACCTTAGAGCCTCAAGCTGACCTGCAGGAGCTAGAGCTGATTCATCACCCCAGTTATCAAGAGAGAGGGGGGAAGACCAGCAACCGCCGTCGCCGCCGCCGGGAAGTGCCCAGCACCCAAAAGAACAGTCGCCCTGATCTGCCTAAACCTGTTGCTGTGAAAACAGACGTTAAAGAGGCTCGGGAAGCAAGGGTTGGTGGCTATGGCGAGAGTGAAAATGCTGGACCTCCGGCGCGTGCGAGTCGTGGCCGTGGCCGTAGTGAACGTAAAGCCGTTGCTGCACCGGAGGTTGTAACGGTCGAGATGACGCCCGACGAGCAGCGTATTTATGCGTTGATGGGCATTTCCCCCTTGCTGCTCAGCAGCCAGCCTATCAATGATCCTAAAAATGTCAGTATTGCGGTCAGGCTTCCGGGCCAGGGAGGAGATGCGTCAGTTGCCAATGCGATCGCACCGTTGGAAGAGACGGCTATCCCTCTTGTAAGTGATGCCTCTGAACCTGTACCCGCTCCAGTAAAATCATCCGCAGAGGCTCAGCAAGTGCCTCCAGTAGCGGAAGAGAATGCTGAGGCAGCACAGGAGACGACGCTTCCAGAGTTGGAGAGCAGCAGCACTCTACCCCGCCGTCGCCGTCGTCGCCGTTCTTCTGCTGAATCTAGTGATGCTGCAGAGACGAACGATACTTCCCCTAGCACTGCTTCGTAAAGTAGACGGGGCAGGCTAATCGCTGGTTACAAGCGCCCTGCTTGTAGCCAGCGGTTCAGGCATATAAGGCAATCGGCGCTTTAGTGGTGTAGGAATAGGCGTCAAAGTCACCAATGTATTGAGTGTGAGTGACTAAGCCGCTGTTGGGGTGCCAGAGATGTAAATGAAAGGCTGGAGGCTCCATTACAAAGGCATTGCGTTGTGCTGTCGTCAGCTGTAGTGCCACTTGGTGAGCGACGCTAGGGGCGACGCTGCCAACGGTGCCGGCCCAGGCCACCTGGATAGACCGGTGAACATGGCCACAGGCCACACGTTGGATGGCTGGGTAACGATGGATTAGAGCAGTAAGCGCTTCGTGGCTCTGGCATCGTAATCTGTCCATGCCTGAAATGCCGATCTCGAAAGGCGGATGATGCATGAAGATCATCGTGGGTTGCTCAGGCGCTTTATCGAGCTGGGCTTTTAACCAGGCAAGCCGTGGTTTGTCCATATCGCCATGACTTTTGCCCTCGACTAATGTATCGAGCACGATCAGCCTTAGCGGATGTGACTCGATGACATAATGCACAGGCCCATCTTTCGGAACATAGGTCAACTCTGGAAATATCTGCCGGAAGTGTGCCCGGTGATCGTGATTGCCCATGGCTAGGTAAAGCGGGGCTTGGAGGGGAGCCAAGAGGGTCTTTAGGGCTTGGTACTCTGCCACACTACCTTCGTCGACCAGATCGCCGGTTGCAATGACAAGATCAGGTTGCGGATTTAGGCGGTTGAGTTGGGTCACTGCCCTTGCTAAAAACTGATTGGTATCGACGATGCCGTAGGCTCTTTTACCTTCGGGCTGGATGTGGAGGTCAGTAATTTGGGCAATGAGCATGTTGAATTGCCGGAATAGGAAGGATGCCCCCTAACGTAGCAAAACGGTCTTAAGACAAGACTATGAAGCGTGGACAGGCCTTAGAGGCTGTTTGAAAAGGGTTTTCAAACAGCCTCTTAACGTGTTGTGACCAGATCGCGGAAACCCGCCACAAAGGCCCGGTAATCTTCTAGACGGGGGAAAGGGTCTTGGCGAGGCTGGACTGGAAAAACCCCCTGGGCTAAGGGAAAGTTGCGAACGCCGAAGCGGGGGTTGTGG
>JBHJIP010000028.1:0-37436 GCA_050043365.1 Leptolyngbyaceae cyanobacterium | reverse complement strand
CCAGTAAAAGTCCACCTAAGGCCTATGCTTCTCAACGAAAACGGCTTGCTTTAGAGCAGCGCATAGAGTTCAACAAGGTGATCAGATTCTCATGGTGAGACTGACTAAGATGCTGAAAAGTTTTCTGCACCACTAAGGAGTGGTACGACAAAAAGATAAGACGTTAGCAGTTAGCCATTAGAGAGGTAGGTGATTTAGGTAAAGAAAGCTACTGGACAGAAAAAGCCTCTTCTAGACTGCTAACAATAGGGTCAAGTAAGAAATCCAGAACCGTTCTTTGCTGAGGAGTAATAATCTCTGCTGTAGCCTCAAGTCCGGACGTTATTGTTCTCTCCAGGCCATCATCCCTAATGCGTTCTAGAAATTCGTCTATGGAATTCTGCTCAAGCTCAATCGTGACAGGAAAGACTTGTCCAAGCGCTTCATCCTGAACAGCATCAGGACTAATCACGACGACCCTACCTTGAATAGAACCATAATCTTGTGGAGGGAAGGCGCTTAGCTTTACCCGCACTTCCATTCCATCACTGACAAAGCCACGGTCTTTGTTGCTTAGCTTTGCCTCCATTAAATACTCTTGCTCCTCCCCTTCAGGCAATATAGAAAATAGCTCTTCACCCGCCTGCACAGGGCCAGGGGTCACCTTAATGTTATAAACCTGCCCTGAAATAGGCGCTTTTATGAATTGTGTGCTGTCGATTTCAGTCTGCACTAAGCTCAGTTGACTTTCAATTAATGCTCGTTCTTTTTCGAGCTCATTGATTAGTGACAGTATTTCGCCATCTCTTTCAGAAGAGATCAGTTCTTGTTCCTGTAAAGCTGCTTGATAATCTTGATCAACTTGGCGAATCTTTTCCTGTTGTGCTGCGACTTGTCCTTCTAAAGAAGTAACATTGTCACGCGCATCTATGTAAGACAGCTCGGGAAAGGCCCCTTCTGTATTTAGCTTGCCTAATACTTGCTCCTTGTTTTTAGCATTTTCGAGTGCTACTTCAAGGTTGGAAAGTTCAATATTTGCTGTGCTTATAATCGCCTCCTGCTTATTGATCTCTGCTTGTGCCGCATCTAGGCGAGAGCGAAAACCATCTAAGCGGGCTGCCAATAACCTATCTTGTAGACCGCCTAAAGCCCCTCTATTGCCTGACAACTCATTTTGAAGCCGGTTGATATCAGTACTGATTAGCTCTCGTGATCTTTCTAGATTTTCAATCTCAGTCTCAGAAAGTACTACATCCTGCTTAATTAAGTCCTCACCTTCGTCAACGTTCTCTCCTTCGCTTATATTTACTTCTAGAATTGTCCCGCTGTTAAGAGATTTGATTGGCCTTAGCTCATCCGATGTTGTTATTTGACCACGGGCAACAGTTATTACTGGGAATTCCCACATAGAAGCCCAAATAACCCCTGAAATTACAGTCAAACTGATGCTACCTAAAAGGAATTTTGCATACCAAGGAGGAGCTTGACGTGCTGCTCGAACAACCCTGTAGCTTAGGTCACTCTCTGGCTCTGAAAATTGATGCTTTACCAGTTGAGTGCTAGAGGCGGCAGTTTCTGAGGAAGAAGGTTTCATAAAAGATAAATATGTGCTTCTTACGTGTTTTCACGCCATTACAGGAGCACTTTTCCTGCAATAGCCAATCTAACCGAAACTGTGGAAAAGAGATGGAACGTTCAGCAGCGATCAGTAACGGGGTAGAAAAAAGAACCGATATCAACGCCATGATACAAGTTGTGGGGCAGGGCACCATGAATAATCACACAGCCACAATTATCTATCCGATCTGAATAGTTGCGGTTAACGCAAATACTCAGACACCTCTATCCCCTGCTTTAAAAGGCTTTGAAGAGGCGTTGCTTTTGATCGGACTGAAATCGGACTAAATCAGAGCGCCCGTCACAAGCCCTTACAGAAGGCCCTCAAACGACGTTTTGGCAGGGTTTTGCGCCTATGGTGGCCAATAAAGCGCGATCGCCTTGCATTTTAACGGCAACTCACCTCAAAACAACATCTATTCGACACAACGCGCACCAAGCGCCCATCAACGCCCAACCCAGGGTGACTCCAAATCCTGTCCTGCAATGAGACCAATTAATTCCAATATGGGTCTACTAATTCTGCAAAGTAGTCTCAAGGCAGGAAAAGGTGTCCTACACCCGGTTCGCTATAGCTCGACCCAAATAGCAGCTTCGCCACCTTAGGCCCTACTTGCGATAAAAGCCAAGAAAAGGGCAGCACTCTACTGAGTCTCGCTATGAGACTCAGTAGAGCCATAAAGAGTCTTACTATGAGATTGGCAAGTCTTTTTGTGAGTCGGATGCATCCATCTCTAAAGGCACAAAATCAATTGACGGCAACAATGCCAGCAAACCTCTAGCGGTCTGTAAAGTCCAAAATTGCAGACTATCGTAGGCTGGATTTAACAAAGTAAAACCCAACACCGACAAGGTTTCGCTGAATTATGCTAACGCCAACCTACAAATCTGATCAATTCCCAAACCAGGACACTCTCAAGACTGATCTTGCAATGAGACCAGGTAGTTCCAATGCAGGTCTCTTAATTAAACAGGTTAGCTTCAAAATGGGACTAATGCACCCTGCACCGATTCACCGAAACTCGACCCAACTGGTTTAGCCGAAAAGCCATGGCGCTGACAGCAGCATCTATCGTGCCAGCTCACGGAGAAAGCATCAGGCTGTTAAACATCTTCAAAGTAAGTCTTGCATTGAGACTTACGGAGACCAAGGAAAGTCCTGAAATGAGCTAACTCAGTCTTTCTGTGAGACAAGCGTATCCACGTCTAAAAACATAAAACACCGGCAGCAAAATACCCGTAAGTTTCTAGCAAGTGATCGCAAGTCTTGTGTTGAGACCAAATCGCCTTAAAAAGAGTCTGCCAATAAGATCTATGAGTCTAAGATTGGCCAATTAATCGACTTAACGCCAATTCGACGAAGGTTTGGGTCAAATTCACCTATGGACAAGTCAGCAAGGCGAACAGCACCTCACGTCAAGGAAGAACCTGTCAAAGCTTAGACTCCCTATATCGCATTCTTGTGTTGAGACTCATTGAGTGCAGATTAGGTCTTAACGCAATCCAAGTAAGTCTCTTTATGAGACAGTATAAGCTCGCACTTTAAGTCACAAGCAGTTTCTTTCTAGGTTGTTTAAACCGCTAGGAACTTCTGAATTACGTCGTTGCTGAGTTCCTGAGTTGAACCAGAGGCGACAATGCCACCCTTTTGCATCGCGTAGTAAAAATCGGCTTGGCGCACAAAATGCAGGTGCTGCTCCACCAAGAGCACTGAAATTCCGGTTTTTTGAATAATGCTCCGCACCGCCGCTTCAATGTCCAAAATGATCGAGGGCTGAATGCCCTCCGTAGGTTCATCCAGAACCAAAAGCTGAGGGCGTCCCATCAGGGCGCGGGCGATCGCCAATTGCTGCTGTTGTCCCCCACTCAGGTCACCGCCCATGCGAGACAGCATGGTTTCTAAAACCGGAAACAGCTCCAGAATATCGGCAGGGATGGTTTGGCTACTCAAATTGCCCTTGTGGTTGCGGTTGGCCGCCAGCCCAATCAATAGATTCTCTTTTACCGACAGGCGGGGGATGATTTCTCGCCCCTGGGGCACATAGCCAATGCCCAGACGGGCACGGCGATCAGGAGAGAGCGGCAGTAGAGATTTGCCCTCAAAGTGAATGTGGCCGCGCCGGGGTTGCAAAAGCCCCATGATGGTTTTCAAAAGGGTGGTTTTGCCGACCCCATTGCGACCAATCAGGCAAACCATCTGGCCCTTAGGCACCTTCATGTCCACATTCCGCAGAATATGGCTCTCGCCGTAAAACACGTTTAGCCCCGAGACCTGTAGCATCGTGTCGGTGGCAGCTGCAACAACAGACTGGGTCATGGTTCGATCGCTTCACGTTCCAAACGTTGGACGGTTTCTGGGTCGAGGGCCAGTAACCCCAGCAACCGCTGATAGGCTATGGCCTCGGTTTCGTTGATTTGGTTAGAGCTGATGACTTTGTAGCTGAGCTTCAATGCCAACTCCCGCTGCTCTTGCGTTTTCAACAAGGGCACCATCTCTTCCAGGGGGATCCGCTTGGCCAAATAATCCTTGAGTTCCCCCTGGAGGGTAGCCTGTTCATCGGCATTCTGAGCAAACTGCTGGCTGAGCTGGGTAATGATCACCGCCTGCTCTTCCGGTTCAAAGTTACCGTCGGCCCAAGCCATGGAGGCCGCAATCCGCAGCATCACCATTTGCTCTTGGGAAAGGCTGGGTTCCGTGCCGAGATATACCTCAATCACCCGAGGGTCATTTTGGACCTCGTCCATGGTGCCTTCGCACAAGACCGAACCTTCATGGAGAACCGTGACCTGGCGGGCAATCTGCCGTACAAACTCCATATCATGCTCAATCACAATGATGGAGTGACTTTCGGCCAGTGAAATGAGCAACTGCCCCGTTTTTTCCGTTTCTTCATCGGTGAGGCCAGCAACGGGTTCATCCACCAACAACAGGTCGGGGGATTGGGCCACCAACATACCAATTTCCAGCCACTGCTTTTCCCCGTGGGAGAGCAACGCCGCCGGAATGTCGGCTTTGTGGTCGAGGCCAATGGTCTCTAACAAACCGCCTACGGTGCGTCGCTCTGCCTTGGGTGTTTTACGAAATAAGGTCGTGAAGACGCTCTTATCGCGATTGCAAGACAGCTCTAGGTTCTCCCTAGGCGTGAGGTTGAGATAAACCCTTGGGGTCTGAAATTTGCGGCCAATGCCGAGACGGGCGATGCGATGTTCCGCTTGCTTGCGCAGATCTTTCCCTTTGAAGCGAGCTTGCCCAATGGTGGGCTGAACCTTGCCGGTAATCACATCCAAAAAGGTGGTTTTTCCAGCCCCGTTCGGGCCAATAATCACCCTGAGTTCCCCTTCTGTCATTGAGAAGTTGAGTTGATTCAGGGCTTTGAACCCGTCAAAGCTGACTGTGACGTTGTCGATATCGAGGATGGGTGTCTTTTGTGATGGTGCGGCCATGTTACTTCTCTGCCAGTTCTTGGCGCTCTTGCTCAACATCCGGGTCTAGTTCGAGACTCGGGTAGGTCATTAGCGGCTCAGGTCGACCGAACAGCGATCGCAGTTGCCCTGCGGCTTGGTTTTTCAGCCAGCCCACAATGCCCGCCGGTAGAGCCGTCACCACCAGCAGGAACAGCGCCCCCTGGAAAAACAGCCACACCTCTGGAAAGCTCTCACTCAGAAGTGCCCTGGCCCAGTTCACCAGTAAGGCCCCCAAAACGGCACCAGCCAAGGTTGCCCGTCCCCCCACAGCAACCCAGATCACCATTTCAATGGAGAACGCAATATCCATGTATTGGGGGGAAACAATGCCCGACTGGACGGTGTACAACGCTCCAGAAATTCCAGCGATACCGCCAGAGACAGCAAATACCAACACCTTAAAACTGGTGGGATCGTAGCCTGAAAACCGCACCCGGTTCTCATCATCCCGAATGGCAATCAGCAACTTACCGAAGCGACCACTGGTCAACCATCGGCACAGGACATAGGTCAGCGCCAACAGAATCACCGTGACGATGTAGAAGGTGAACTGCATCGATTCACCGCCCACCTCTTGTCCCAAAAAGGTGCTGGTACTGGTTTTGAGGCCATTGGTACCGTTAATCAGTTTTTGTTGGCCGTTGAAAAAGTTGAAAAACACCACCAAAGCCGCCTGGGTCAAAATCGAGAAATAGACCCCGCGAATCCGGTTCCGGAAGACCAAGTACCCTAAGAACCCCGCCACCACCGTGGGCACTAAGACAATGGCCAGCAGCGTTACCGGAAACGAATAAAACGGCTGCCAGAAAAAGGGCAGTTCACTCACCCCGTAAAGCCCAAAAAACTCAGGCAGTTGCCCCGTATCTAAACTATTGAGCTGTAAATACATGGCAAAGGCATAGCCCCCAAGGGCAAAAAAGATGCCATGGCCCAAGCTCAATAGACCGGTATAGCCCCAAATCAGGTCAATACCGAGGGCGACGATCGCCAGAGAAAGAAAACGCCCTAGTAGCCCTAGACGAAACCCACTGATTAGCAGCGGCAAAATCAATGTGGCAACGACCATTAGGCCCAAGACCACGCCAATTTCAATCAGGCGAGATCGCTGTTGCTGTTTCTTTTGTTCTCGCCTCGGTTGCGGCGATAGATCTACAGTCATCGCAGCCTCCTAAGCTTCAGCCGTACGACCCTTTTGGGGGAACATACCGGCGGGTTTCACCTGCAAGAACGCAATAATCATCGCGAACACCATCACCTTAGCCATACTCGTGGTGGCAAAAAAGGTAAAGAAATCGATTAACGGCTGCAGCCCTTCATAGGGGTTTAACATCAGTGCCAAAGTCCCAGACCCCACCAAGTAGGTGATGATGCCGATCACCAAAGCCGCAACGATACTGCCCACCAGCTTACCGACGCCACCGACCACCACCACCATGAAGGCATCCACGATGTAGTTGCCGCCCAGGTTAGGACCAACGGACCCCAACAGAGTCACGGCACAGCCAGCAACACCGGCTAAGCCAGAGCCTAGGGCAAAGGTGAGGGCATCGACCCGTGCTGTGGGAATGCCCAAACAGGCACTCATGGTGCGGTTTTGGGTAACGGAACGAATCTTCAGGCCCCATGAGGACCCTTGCAAAAACCAATAAACGCCCACCACACAGACGGCAGTGAGGACGATGATAAAGAGGCGGGCATAGGGGAATTGCAGGGTGGTTCCGACCGAAAGGCCCCCTCGCAGCCAGCTGGGTGCAGTGACATCCACATTTCGAGCGCTAAACCAAGCGCGGCTGAGGAGATCGCCGCCCTGATTCATGAGTAGACCTGCAACTAGGGCGATCGCGCCCGACAGCAGCAGTAGAACCGTATTGAACAGGGGCTTAATCTGCTGCCGACGTTCCAAGAACCAGCGGCCCCCAAAGAACAGCAGGCAAAAGACCACGATCCCAATCGCCATCGCGCCATTCACGCTGCGGACAAACTGGCGCAGAATCAGGCTGACCCCCCAAGTGGCCAGTAGCGTTTCTAGGGGGCGACCATACAGGTAACGAATCACCCATCGCTCTAGGACCAATCCCATCAAAGCGGCCACCAAAAAAGAGAGCGGTAAAGCCGCAAAAAAGTAGAGTTCAGGCGCAACACCACCCATCAAATTGGCCCCAATTTGCACCACATAGGTGGTGTAGGCCCCCAGCATCATTAGTTCGCCATGGGCCAGGTTAATCACCCCCATCAAGCCAAATACGATGGCTAAACCCAAGGCCACAATCAGAAGCACGGCTCCAATGCTGATGCCGTTAAACAATCCGCCAATTAATCCCTCAAGCTCGCTCCCACCCTAATCAGGTCAGTCACTTTGCTATGAAAAAGGGAAATTCAGCAGCCCCAAACAGTGGTGCTGAATTTCCCTGCATTACACCTTGCGGTTTAAGGCCTTACAGTTTGAGGACCTAGGCGCCCTCAATCTCGTACTGACCGCCCTTCTCAGGATCAGACCAGTCACAAGCAAGACCTTTGGTGTCAGGAACGTACTGGTTCCAAGGAATCGGATCGATAGGACCGTCAGTCTCGGACACAATCTCAAACAGACCGTCATCGCGGATTTCACCAATCCGGACCGTCTTAGAAATGTGGTGGTTGCCGTTCATGGTGACTGGTCCTTCAGGGGCCGCAAACTCCTGACCATAGGCAGCTTCGCGTACTGCAGCGATATCGGTGCTGCCCGCTTCTTCAACGGCCTGCTTCCAGAGGTAAACCATGATGTAAGCCGCTTCCATGGGGTCATTGGTGACGCGATCGTCGCCATATTCCGCCTTGAAGTCGGCGACCCACTTCTCGTTCTCAGGAGACTCTACAGTTTGGAAGTAGTTCCAAGCAGCGTAGTGGCCAATCAAGAATTCCTTACCAATCTGGCGGACTTCTTCCTCAGCAATACTCACCGACATCACCGGGTACTGATCGGGACCCATGCCAGCCCCTTGCAGCTGTTTGAAGAAGGCCACGTTGCTGTCACCGTTAAGGCTATTGAAGATAACGCCGCCATCGGGCAGAGCTGCCTTGATCTTGGTGATGATCGGGGTGACCTCGGTGTTACCTAGGGGCAGGTAGTCTTCACCGACGGTGTTGCCACCCTTAGCAGCAAGCTGCTCTTTGATAATGGTGTTGGCAGTCCGGGGGAAGACGTAGTCAGAGCCGACCAAGAAGAAGTCAGTTCCTTTGTTTTCCAACAACCAATCAACCGCAGGCTCAATCTGCTGGTTGGGTGCAGCACCGGTGTAGAAAATGTTCTTAGAACATTCTTGACCCTCGTACTGCACGGGGTACCAAAGCATGTGGTCTTTGGACTCGAACACGGGCAGGACCGCTTTGCGGCTAGCAGAAGTCCAGCAGCCGAAGACGGTCACAACCTCATCTTGGTCAATCAGCTTCTCAGCCTTTTCAGCAAAGGTGGGCCAATCGGAAGCACCGTCCTCTTGGATGGGCTCGATCTGCATACCAAGCACGCCACCGGCTTCATTAATTTCTTTAATCGCCAGCAATTCTGCATCGACCACGGTGGTCTCGCTGATGGCCATGGTGCCACTCAGGGAGTGAAGAATGCCGACCTTGATGGTTTCGCCACCATCACCGGAATCCGCAGTCGCGTCATCCCCGCCATCAGCTGCATCATCAGTTGTTTCGGTCGTGGGGGCTCCGCAGGCTTTCAGCAACATGGCTGTGCCCATCGTGGCGGAACCGTACAGCAAAAATTTTCTTCGGCCAAATCGACTAGTCATCTACGCTCTCGCTCCTGACTCAACACGACCAGCCCCATTGGGTAAACGAGACTGGAAAAACGGCGGTACCTCAGGCACCCTCACAATCGATTGCAGCTCCCCTCACAACAGAACTGCTGAAGGCGCGTGACCGACAAGAATGCCGACACCACAATCGACTGCGATATTAGGGGCAGGGAAATTGAGAAAGTGTAGTTTGCGATACAAAAGCTTGTTTTTCCCGAAAATCGATATCGCCAAGCCCCGTAAATTCCCTAGGATGGGGTCAGCCTTCTTATGGAAACGAAGGTTATTAACCTCCCCTGCTTCGGCTTAGATGTGACACTACGCTGTGTATAGACAGACCACTCTCTAAATTACGTTCTGCTCTAGCTCTTCCCCGTTTTCTATGAATAAGCCAGTTCTGCTGACGGTTGATGACGATCCTGAGGTGCTGCAGGCGATCGCTCGGGATTTGCGCAAGCATTATGGCGATCGCTACCGGGTGATGCGGGCCGACTCGGGACATGCCGCCCTGGAGGTGGTGCAGCAGTTGACCCTCCGCAACGACACCGTGGCACTGTTCTTGGTCGATCAACGCATGCCCCAGATGACGGGGGTCGATCTGTTAGAGCAGGCCAGCGACATTTTTCCTGAAGCTAAGCGAGTGTTGCTGACCGCCTATGCCGATACCGATGCAGCCATCAATGCTATTAACGTGGCGCAACTCGACTATTACTTGCTTAAACCCTGGGACCCGCCAGAAGAGAAGCTTTACCCGGTGTTGGATGATCTTCTGGCTGACTGGCAGGCGGGTTTCTCCCCCACTTTTCAAGGCATCCGAGTGGTTGGCGATCGCTGGTCTCCCGATTCTCACCGCATCAAAGACTTCCTAGCTCGTAACCAAGTTCCTTATCGTTGGTTAGATATTGAGCGAGAAACAGACGCCGAAAAGTTGCTCAGCTATGCCCAGGTGCAAGCCCCCTGTCTACCGCTAGTCGTCTTTCCCGATGGCAACCACTTGATCAAGCCAGACAATGTGCAGATTGCAGAAAAGGTCGGACTGCAAACTCAAGCTGCCAAGCCGTTCTATGACTTAGTGATTGTGGGCGGTGGCCCCAGTGGGTTAGCCGCTGCCGTATATGGGGCGTCCGAAGGACTGCGCACAGTCATGATCGAGCGGGAAGCCCCTGGCGGACAGGCGGGCACCAGCTCCCGGATTGAAAATTACCTCGGCTTCCCCGTGGGGTTGAGCGGCAGCGATTTAGCGCGACGGGCGGTGACCCAGGCCAAGCGCTTCGGTGTCGAGATTCTCACCCCCCAAGCGGTTAGCAACATTCGCATCGAAGCCGACTACCGCATCGTCACCCTTGAGAACGGCGATGAACTCAACTGTCACGCGGTAATTTTGGGGCTCGGTGTCTCCTGGCGGCGGTTGACGGTACCCGGCATCGACAAATTTACTGGAGCGGGAGTCTACTACGGTGCGGCCCAAACCGAGGCGCTCTCGTGCGAAGGGGAGGATGTCTATGTGGTCGGCGGCGCTAACTCAGCAGGGCAAGCGGCCATGTATTTCTCTCGGTTTGCCCGCAAGGTGGTGATGCTGGTGCGGGGTGAATCTCTCACGAAAAGCATGTCTCAATATCTAATTGACCAGATTGCCGCCACGGACAATATTGAGGTGCAGGTCCATTCCTCCATAAAAGAAGTGCAGGGGGAGACCAACCTGGAATCTCTCGTGATTCACAACGCCCAAACCGGGGAAACAAGCACCGTTCCTGCCAAGTCTCTGTTTATCTTTATCGGTGCCGTTCCCAGAACCGACTGGTTGGCAGAGACGCTACAGCGGGATGAACGGGGCTTTATCGTTACGGGGCCTGATCTAAACCGTGAAACCTCAGCGCTGGCATGGTCTCTAACTCGAGAACCCTTCTTACTGGAAACCAGCGTCTCCGGCATTTTTGCAGTGGGCGATGTGCGCCATGGGTCGGTGAAGCGGGTGGCCTCAGGGGTGGGGGAAGGCAGTATTTGCGTACAGTTTGTTCATCGCTATTTGAGTAACCTGTAGAGACTTAGGACATTTCTTGAAAAGAAAATATCTGGCTATGGTGCGTTATGCTGCGCGGCAACCGATGTAGGGGCACCTCTTTTGGGTGCCCTCAGTGGCTGGACTTTTCACCGCTAATGAATGACGCGCCCTAAGATATGGGACGTATCTAAAGCTGAGGGTTTTGGGTGTTGAAATCAGCGATGTGGGCGGGTCTAAGTGGTCTGTGTCTGGGATTGATGGGGTGTGATGCGGTACTCCCCCTCTTGGCCGAACTCCTCTCAGAAGTGCCGCCCCAGCTAGAACAGGCCCAGCCCGATGGCTTATTGCCCACCTGCGTAAGAGACGACTGCAACTGTGGAGATTTTCGGGACCAGGCCCTAGCCCAACAGGTGTTAGAGGCCTTTGAAGGGGATCCCTTCGTGCTAGATCGGGACGGGAATGGGTTGGCTTGTGAATCATTGCCGCCGGTTTCTTCAGGACTGGATGCACCAGTACCGCCCTCCGACAACTTGCACCTGACCCTGGGCAACCCCAGCCACGCCGCTACCGGCAACCCCAATAATTATCTAATTGAGCGCCAACAATATGCCCTGGCCTACAGTCGCGATCGCGGCCTTGCCAACTGGGTGAGCTGGCATCTAGATGCCAGCTGGCTGGGAGATACTGACCGGCAGGATAACTTCCGTCAGGATGGGGGTTTACCCCAAGGGTTCTACCAAGTCACCCCTAGTGACTATCGCAATAGCGGCTACGATCGCGGCCACATTGTCCCCTCTGCCGATCGCACATCTAGCGTCAAGGACAACAGCGCTACATTTTTGATGACCAACATCATGCCCCAGGCCCCAGAGAACAATCGAGAACTGTGGCGCGCCTTAGAAGAATTCGAGCGGGACCTGGTTTAGCAGGAGGATCGAGAACTCTTTATTCTCGCCGGCAGCTATGGAGAAAAGGACACCCTAGCGGGCGGGAAACTCACCATTCCCGCTCGCCTGTGGAAGGTGATCGTGGTGCTAGATCAACCGGGTCAAGGGGTGTCAGGGGTCAGCAACGGCAGTCGTATCATTGCCATCGATGTCCCTAACAGCAATGACCTACTTGAGGACTGGCGTGATTATCAAACCTCTATCGATCGCATCGAGCTAGCCACCGGTTATGACCTACTGTCTCAGGTGCCTGTTGAAATTCAGACGGCGATCGAGGCCCGCCGCAGTCAAGAGTAAGGCACTTTTGAGACTCCATACGGTGCCAATCGGATTGTGCCCGGACGGTAGCGATTGCACCAGTGGTGCTTCAGTTGCACAACTGACTATTGTGGGCACGGAACATCTTGTCCATTGGCGTGTTGCTGTATTTTGCAAAACGACCCAATGTAAAGAGATAATAAGCTTGCGCAGGCAACCCCGCCAAAAGCCGAGGCTTCGGTGGGGTTGCTAATGCCGAGCGTTAAAAACACTGCGATAGAACACAATGACGATCGAACTCTTTTGCTTACTGGCCTTGGCATTGTGGTCTATCCCCTTAAACTACTTCCCCACCTTGGGTCGCTTTCTGGTCGGTGGCATTGAATGGGGGCTCAGTAACCGAGATACCCTGCCCGATACCGCCCCTTGGGTTGCTCGCGCCGATCGCGCCCAACGCAACCACTGGGAAAACTTCCCGATGATTGCCGTGGTGATCCTGCTGCTATTCATCACCGACCAAAGCAATGGGCTCACCGAAAAGTTGGCGATCGCCCTTCTCGCCTTTCGGGTGCTGCACGCCGCCTTTTACATCATTGGCATTCCCTTGCTGCGGTCCTTTGCCTTCGTCGGAGCGCTGCTGGCCTTGTTCGGTCTGGTGTGGCAGCTCCTGGTTTAAGCAGGTCCGTCACCCCTTCGTTTGAGTAAAAATTCATGACTGATGCGCCTTCCCCCCAGGCCTTGCTGATTCTTGGCAATCAACTTTTTCCCCACCAGCAGTTGCCAGCCCTGGCCTCCCTGCCTGTTTTTATGGCTGAGGACCATGGCCTATGCACCCATTACCGCTATCACAAGCACAAGCTGATTCTGTATTTATCCGCGATGCGGTCCTATGCCGATGGGCTGGCCGCAGCCGGGGCTGAGGTCACCTATCACCGCCTCGCCGAGGCCACCCAAACCTACGAGCAAAAGCTGGAATCCTTTCTGGCCACCCACAACATCGCCACCCTCACCACCTTTGAAATTGAGGCTAAAGGCTTTGAATCACGCCTTTGCGCCCTATGCGCTGCGCTCGATGTGGAGCTGAACATCCTCCCCAGCCCCATGTTTCTCGTTTCTCGCGAGGCGTTCTCTCAATATTTGGCCGCGTCCAAGAGGCCCTTTATGAAAACCTTCTACGAGCAGTTGCGTAAGTCTCGCAACATCCTAATGGCGGACGGCACTCCTTTGGGGGGTAAATTCAGCTTCGATGCCGACAACCGCAAAAAGCTGCCCAAAAAGCTCGAACCCCCTGCGGTCCGAGCCTTGGAGAATCCGGCCCATGTTGCCGACGTTGCCGCCCTCGTCGATGGATACTTTGCCGATCATCCCGGCGATAGCGCCAGCTTCTGGCTACCGACAACGCGAGCCCAATCCCTAGCTTGGCTCGATCAGTTTTTAACAGAACGCTTCCGCGATTTTGGCACTTACGAAGATGCGATCACGTCGCGCTCCGACATCATTTACCACTCCGTGCTCAGCCCGCTGCTCAACATGGGCTTGGTGACCCCAGCAGAAGTGATCGAGCGGGCCACCGCATTTGCAGAGAAACACGAGATTCCCCTCAACTCTCTTGAAGGCTTTGTGCGACAGATTATCGGCTGGCGCGAATTTATTCGGGGCATTTATCAGCACTATAGCGATCGCCAAGATGTCGAGAACTTTTTTGACCACCACCGCCAACTCAAGCCCTGCTGGTACGACGGTTCCACCGGCATCCCCCCCCTAGATGACGCCATCCAAAAAGCAGTGCGATTGGGCTACAACCACCACATCGAACGGTTGATGATTCTCAGCAACATCATGTTGATGTGCAGGATCGATCCGCGCGAGGTGCATCGCTGGTTTATGGAGATGTATGTGGACTCGTCTGATTGGGTGATGGGACCCAACGTGTATGGCATGGGGCAGTTTAGCGATGGCGGCATTTTTGCCACCAAACCTTACATCTGTGGCTCCAACTACTTGCTGAAAATGAGTGACTACAAAAAAGGGCCGTGGTGCGATGCGATCGACGGGCTGTATTGGCAGTTTATGGATGCCAACCGCCCTTTTTTCAAGAAGAACTATCGCATGAGCGCCATCATCGGCAACTTAGATCGGATGGATGCTGAGAAGAAAACACGCATCTATAGCGCTGCGGACGCATTTAGGGACCGGGTAACAGAGTGTGGTGATTCGATTTAAGACTCCGAAAACCATATCGGACGAGGTGAAGACAGCAAAATCACGTAAGCTAAGCCTCCTTACGCGATTTGATATCTACTTGCTAAACTCCATGCCCCAATCTGATTCGAAGCAATTGCTTCAAAACTACGAAGCCAGCAAAGCGCAGTACATTAAAGTACTGAAAGCGTACTACCAGGATTGCAAAGCACAACATGCTAGCTCACTGAAGCAATTTGGTGACCCGATGACAATGGCTTACTTTAGCGATCGCTTTGGTTCAAGCAGCCAGCGCGCCAAGGATGCCGACCAGGGAACCGTGATGGGCCGCAAAGTTAAAGAACTGGCAGCAGAGCTGAAATCTCTGGGTGTCGCCCTGCCAGAATAGAGTGGGCAAAACAGCTCCATTGAATTGACGTGACGGTGGCAACCGATTTTCGGTGACATACAGGGTGCGATCGGGTTCGGTGCATAAGCTGATCCCCCATAAGCTGCCAGGGGTGAGATGAGCACCTATCCCACCTCCGGTAGCGGAATAAACTCGGTTTCCCCCGGCACGGCCTCAAACTTTCCAGCCTTCCAATCCCGCTTGGCCTGCTCAATCCGCTCGGGGCGACTGGAGACAAAATTCCACCATTTTTGCCGTTCTCCCAGGGGCTCGCCCCCCGCCACCATGCAATGGCCGCCCGTTCCAGCGGTGATCTCCACCGACTGGTCGGGATGCAAGATCGCCATGCGATAGGGGTCCAGGGCTGTGCCCGCAACAGTGATCCCCGCTGTGAGAGGATAAACCGCCCGCTCGCTGTATTCGGCATTCAGTACAAACTTGCCGCCCTGGGGAAATTGAACATTCAAATAAAGGATCGGGGACAGGGATTTGACCGGCGACACATGGCCGTAAGCTTCGCCCGCAATCAATGTGACCTTCACCCCATCTATTTCCCAAGTAGGAATGTCCGCTGCAGGGTGATGGTGAAATGAGGGCTCAATTTCTTCCGCTTCATCGGGCAGGGCCACCCAGGTTTGGATGCCGTGGAGAGTATGCCCTGCCGCCCGTTCTGCATCTGGGGTGCGCTCCGAATGGACAATGCCCTGGCCCGCCGTCATCCAGTTCACCGCACCGGGGTGGATTTCTTGCACATACCCGAGGCTATCCCGATGCAGGAGTGCCCCCTCAAACAGGTAGGTAACCGTGGCCAAGTTAATGTGGGGATGGGGGCGCACGTCCACCCCCTGACCAGGCGTAAACTGGGCCGGACCGGGATGGTCGAAAAAGATAAAGGGACCGACCATCATCTGCGCTTCACTGGGTAGCGATCGCCGCACTTGAAAACCACCCAGGTCTTTAACTTCAGGCTGAAGGATGGTTTTGATCGGGTGGGCCATGGCGAGTAGAAAGGGGCGATGAATTCAGTCCTGATCATAGACCGGAAACCCACCCCGACCTGTGGCCACTCCTCCCAATCAGGAACGTTTTGGCCCGCTTTCCTAAACCCGTATAGAGGCTACTTATTCCGTGCGAAACGTGCGGACGATAGCGGCTCGAAACGGCTCCGAGGCCAGCGTATCGACATAGGTCTGGGTTAAATAGCCCTCGGCATCGGCTTGCTGTCGCAAATGACGATCAAAAAAGGCCAGCCCCAGGGCCTTGAGATAGGGCCGAGCCAGTTGGGGGTTGGGGCCAACGAGGCGACGCGGTAGCGGCATCACGCCGCCAGTGCCCCCCCTTTGAAGGAAAGTAAAGTGGGTGGCGTTTTCTACCATGACCAGATAGCGACTGCTCGACCCCAGCCTTTGATAGGGCAAAACCTGCTCAGGGATGGCGGGGACGATATTGTCAGCGGCAGCGGCCATAAACAGGGTTGGGACGGTCACCGCTGACAAACCACGCTCTCCAAAGAACAAGCTGGTGGGGGGACTCAACGCAAAAACGGCTTGAATCCGCTGATCGCGCAGTTGAAAAGGGGCCTCTGGTGCTAGGGCCAGCAGGTCGCACTGGGCCAATCGCGACAGATTCAGTGAGAGGGGGGCGCTGGTTGGGGCAGGGCAATTGCGCCGGAGAGCATCGAAATCGAACTCAGCACCCGCCGTGGCCAATGCGGTAAAGCCCCCGAGGGAATGGCCAAAGACACCCACCTGACTCACGTCTAAGTTGGCGTAGGTGTTGTCCCGCTGCCCTAATCGCTCCAATTCGTCTAGGACGAGGGATATATCACGGGAGCGATTGATCAGGATGCTGGGGCTGGGGGGGCGATCGCCCCCAGTCAGAAAATGTTCGTATCGCTGGACATTGTCATCATGCTCAGGCACTACCACTGCGTAGCCGTGGGACGCCAAATGCTCAGCCAGGTAGACAAAGGCCCGCCGACCCGAGGCCGCACCATGGGAGATCACCACCACCGGGACCGGATCGCGCTGGGTACCTAGCCGAGGTAAATAGATATCATAGGGAACCTGCTCTGGGTGCAGCGGGTGGTCAAACTGTCGCCCCTGCCGCCGCCATTGGTAAGGGCCAGGGTGGGTGGGGACTCGATCGTCGGTTGGGACAGAGAAAGCAGCGGCTTCGTGTTCGGAGATCGCCCGCAACTGCGCCGATACCTGCGCCCGCGCCGCCGAGAACGTTTGATTGTCCTGGAGGAGCTGTTGCAGTAGCGCCAAATCGAGCTGAATCACCTCTAAAGGAAAAGCTTGAATCACCTCCAGGGGGGTGAGGCCCTCACCATCGGCAGCGGCGGCGAGCAATGCTGCCCGCAGGGGAAGCCAGCCATTTTGTTGGTCATTGGTCTGCACCAGTTGGCCGACTTGGCCCAGCAACCGTTCCCCCAACGGCCAATAGGTAAATTGACTGACGGCAACCAACTCCACATCGAGCTGGGCATTTAAAAAGCCACGCAGGGCTTGCAGCCGGTCTGCATCGATATTGTCGGCGACGACCTGCAAACTATCGTTAATGGTGCCGTCCTGGGCAAAGGCTTCCAGATCTTCCACCAAAACGACAGGCTCTAGCGGGCCGACAAAAAACTCAATGCGTTCGGCGCTGACGGCGGCGGGGACGATCGCCAGCACTGAGATCGCACCGCCCCCTAGTGCATAAGCCCAGTTTTTGGACAAGGGCCGGACTCGCTTGAGCACCGCACGCCAGATGGGTAAAGCCATGGATTTTAGATAAATTTCCGTCAGTTCATTTCGGTGGCACCTTGACGAGCTGTTCGCCAAATTGAGGTTTGAGATCAGCGTTATCCCCATAGTTCAGGTGGGCAGACCCCATATCAGCACGCTTTTGTTTACCGCTGCGTCCTCACCTGATTTGGCATGGAGCCCGCATCAGGTTTCTCAGACCGACAAAACACTGGACTCTTTGCAAGGCAATTGCACTGAGTCAATGAAGTTGAGCACAATGGAGGGGCAATGGCTGAATCTCGCCATCAATCGCCCCATTTAAGGGTGCATGTATCGCGGTTTAGTGAGAGAGCTGGGCCTCTGCTTGGGCAATCGCCGCTGCCGTTGCCGCCAAAGCAGGCTGATCGACTGAGATACCGGTAATCCCATTTTGGATCAGGGCCGGGATGATTTCGGGATGGCGCACCGGGGCCATCCCGCAGATGGAGGTGGGTAGTTCCAGGGATTGGGCCTGCTGGAGTAAATGGGCGATCGCCGCCTGCACCGCGGCATGGCGCTCATCAAAGGTGGTGGAAAAAATGGCTTGGTCTCGATCCACCCCCAGCAGCAGTTGGGTGAGATCATTAGAGCCGATCGCAATGCCCTGCACCCCAGCCTTGACATAATCCGGCAATAAAAACAGGACTGAAGGGACTTCGGCCATGATCCAGAGTTGAAAACCCGTCACGGTATTGAGTCGGGTGGCCGCCACCTGGGTTTGACAGTAGCGAAACTCTTCTACGGTGCGCACAAAAGGCAACAGCAACTGCACATTGGTAAACCCCTCTTGCTGCAGTGCTCTCAGGGCATTGAGTTCGAGCTGAAATAAATCTGGATACTGCTGATAGCTAAAGGTGCCCCTTACCCCCAGGGTCGGGTTGGTCTCGGGGGCTGGTCCCCCGATCAAGGTGGTCAGCTCATGGGAGCGTAAGTCGAGGCTGCGGTAGCGCACCGGGCGGGGGGCAAAGGCCGCCAAAATCGGTCGCAGTTGGTCCATGAGATGGGTTTGCAGAATCGCCCCATCCCCCTGAGCCAGCCAGTGATAGGGATGGCGCTGCTGCAAGCAGGGCTGGATTAGCCATTCCGATCGCAGCAGCCCCACCCCCGCCACAGGCCAAGCCGCCGCGCTACTGGCACTTTCGGGTTGGGTGAGGTTAACCCAAAGCTGGGTCCGGCCGGTGTCCCAATGGGTAGGCACCCTCACTTCAGGGGAAGGAGGATCGGAATCCAGCGGGGCAACTGCTTTGATGCGTTCAAGGGTGCCGCGATCGCCATCTAAACGAAGCTGATCACCACTCTGGATCTGCTCGGTAATGCCGGGGATACCGACCACGGCTGGAATCCCCAGTTCCCGCGCCAAAATCGCCCCATGACAGGCCAGTCCGCCCTCTTCACAGACAATGGCCACAGCATTTTTTAGGGCCGGTAGCCAATCCGGCGCAATCTGGGTGGTGACCACAATTTGGTAATCCACAGGGGCAGGTTGAGATTGATGGGCAGATATCACCACAGCTGGGGCAACGACCCGCCCCGGAGACGCGGGTCGGCCCACCCATTGCCACTGCTCTCCCGCTGTGGGGCGCAGCGGATGGGTTTGAGGCGGCGTAAAGGGCCATGCCCAGGCTTGGGTGATGTGGGGGGCTGATTGCCCCTCGGGCAACTGCCAATGCCAGTGAAAGGGTTGGGGATCGGCAGCGGCAGTTGCCCTGGCCCAAGTGCCTAAGGGTTGCCAAGCGTCTGGCTTTATCCGCTGCAGCGCCGTCTCGGTGGTATCCACGCTGTAGAAATAATCCTGCCCCTGGGGCGGTGCCATCGGTTGATAAATTTGCTCTTGCTGGCCTTGTCGCCAAGCCGCTGCGGTAATCCGATCGAGGGGACCTTCATAGCGATCGGGAATGGTCTCATTAAATCCTTTAGGTAAACCCAGTACCATCTGCAGGGTGACATCATCGCCCTTGCAGGTGAGGGTGCCGGAGACCTGGGTAGGGGCGATCGCCTGCACTACTACCGCGAAATGCAACTGGCTTGGGGGAACTCCGTGACGCCAATAGGCCCATCTGCGTCCGCCGACACCCTTAGCCCATATCCGTTTTACCGCTAGAGATAAAGCCTGATGATCGCCCCAGCAATATTCTTCACCCAGGACTTGGGTCAACCCAAGGGTGGCAACTCCCTCACCCAGCCAGAGACTAGGGGTTAATCGCAAGACCGTCGGTGCGTTTCCCACAGCCAAATCAGCTATTGGGGCGGACGTAGACCAATCTAAATTAGGACTGCCGAGGGATTGCCGTAACCGCTGAATGGGTCTCGCCTGTGAGAATCTATGGCCTGATTGGGGTGAGGACTGCCAAAGTAGCTGGGGCCATTCTCCCCAAAGCGGTTCCCGCGCTATTGCCCGCTGTACCTGTTGCTCAAAAGCCGAAGTTGAAATCACCCAAGTAGGACAAACCGGGTAACCTGCCCGCGACAAATGGGCCAGTCGCCAAGCCAGCTCACCGCTATCGGCGGCAGATGACTGAGACACCTCTGCTAGGGGATAGAGCCAACCCATAGATACTAAGCTGCGCAAGGGCACCCAGCGATTCAACGTTCCCTAAAAACGGACACAGGGTAAATTGATGGGCTTTACAGGGCAGCAAATAAACGGAACAGATAAAGCGTTTCAAAGCGTGTGACCCCAAACATCCGAAAGGTGTCAACCACACAAGAGGCCGTAAATCGTTAAAACCAGAATTTTCATCTGTGGAAGGGATTACAGCCCTCACCATTAATTAAATGGGACGGGTGCAGTGCTACAGCACGGCGAACGTCCCGTCGTTAGCATGGAACGTGCATTCTAAGGCGACGAAACCGAAAGGTTACAAAACCCAAAACCTAGGCTTTTAACCCGCACTTTCCAATCAAAGTTACATGGCATACTATGACTTGATCATAAGGGGTATCGGCCCAAAATGAGGGGAGGATTGATGTCGGGCCAGGTTTATCCCCTAACAAGGGCCATAAGCTGTGGCTGCTGGCCGGTTCGGAGTAAAGGGTCCAAAATGCTCTGTCAGCAAGGGTTTCCGTGATGTCTGGGTGGGCTTCGATTTGGGACGAATTAACCCATCTCTGGCTGGCCCAGCAATGTCCTCTCTGCGATCGCGCCAGTTCCCAACCCCTCTGTCCGAGTTGCTATCAAAAACTTCAACAGTGCCAGCTCCAGCAGCCTGTCACTTCAGCAGCGGGGGCGCTCCAGATTTTGGCTTGGGGAACCTATCACCAAACCCTCAAGCGGGTTTTAGCCGCCCTCAAATATGACCGCCACCTGTCTTTAGCCATGCCCCTAGGCCGGGCGCTGGGTCAGCAATGGCAGCGGCATCCCATCCGAACCCGTCGCCCGCCCTTGGTGGTGCCAATTCCGCTTCATGCCGAAAAAAGGCGCGATCGCGGCTTCAACCAAGCTGCCCTGATTGCCAAGGCTTTTTGTCGTCAAACCGGTCTTAGGCAACTAGAGCATGGGCTGCAGCGCCAGCGGGCCACGTCACCCCAGTTTGGGCTGGGTCCTGAGCAGCGCCAACAAAACCTCACCGATGCCTTTCGCCTGGGCACCGGCTGGCAGCGATACCCAGCCGACCAGCCAGTGCTCTTGCTAGATGATATTTACACGACTGGTGCCACGGTGCGATCTGCCGCCACCACCCTCCGACGCCATGGCCGTTCTGTCTGCGGGGTAGCGGTTTGCGCGCGGGCGTCCTTGGAAAAAACGCAAGAGTGAGTGACATCTTTAGACAATGGCCAAACATTTAGATAGTGGCTACGGGAAGACTCATTGTTGGTGCAACGCAGCTGTTTAGCAAGCATGTTGAAATTTAAATGTTGGCAACAATGGCGGCCTGATTGGGTGACACTTTTGGCGGTTATGGTGCTGCCCGTAGTCCACTATGGTTTGTCAACCTTCGTTTCATCCGTAGCGATGGCAAATGGGGCTTCGCCCATCTGGCCAACCACAGGCGTGTACCTGACCGCCGTCTTGCTGCTGGGCTTGCGAGTGTGGCCTGCGATCTTACTGAGTGAGTTAATTATCAACACCGCAATTTACTACGACAGCCTGCTCATCAGCATCCCAATCTCATTGATTGACCTATGCGATCCGCTGCTGATGGCCCTTTTAATTCAGCGGTTTATTGGCTTCACTGAGCTGTTTAGCCGAGCCCAAACGGTGATTAAATTCTTGGGCATTATCGTTACAGTCTCAACCGTAACCACAACCCTAGCGGTTACGGTGTTGTGTCTAGGCCAGGTGGCATTTTGGGGTGATTACGGAGCCGTTTGGTGGGGATGGTGGACGTCGGTCTGCGTGGGGGCCTTAATTGTCACTCCAGCCCTTATTACCTGGTATTCCCCTATTGAACAACGGGGTCGGGTGGCTCAATCATGGCCCATAGAACTCGGGATCATCTTGTTTTTAGGCGCTGTCATTGCCCAAGTGAGCTTTGGAGGGGGCTATCCCCTTGAGTATGGGCTAATTCTGCTTTTGGCTTGGGCCGCATTTCGACTGGGCCAGCGAGAGTTAACGGCGCTTATTTTTTTGTTAGCTGCGATCGCCATTTGGGGTACGGCCCAAGGGCAAGGTTCTTTTGCACGAGAGGATCTCTTTCAGTCTTTAGCACTGTTGCAATCTTTTTTGGCCGTTGCGGCCCTATCCAGCCTAGTCTTGTCAGCGGTTCTCAGTGAGAATGACCGGGCCGCTCTACGACTGCAACAGGCTCACGAGAGTTTGGCGATCGCTAACGACGATTTGGCCCAGGCTAATGCCCAATTAGAACAGCGCGTCACTGAGCGTACGGCTGAACTCGGTCAAACCCTGAAGGACCTACAGCGCACCCAGGCCCAAATGGTCCAGAGTGAGAAAATGTCGCGCCTAGGGCAATTGGTCGCGGGTGTCGCCCATGAAATCAATAATCCCGTCAGTTTTATCGGTGGCAACGTTAAATATGCCCACGACTATATCCAGTCGCTATTGGGCGTGGTCAATCTGTACCAGCAGCATTGCCCACAAGCGACCGCCATGGTCGCCGCCGAGATTGGGACGGATAATGATGAATTGGACTTTGTAAAAGAAGACCTATCCAAACTGTTGAACTCTATGACCATTGGCGTAGAGCGCATCCAGGCTATCATCACGTCTCTACGAAACTTCTCTCGAATGGATGAAGCCGCTGTCAAAGCCGTTAATCTTCAAGACGGCATTGACAGCACCCTGATGATTTTGCAGCATCGCCTCAAAGCTCAATCCAATCGTCAGGAAATCGAAGTGGTCAAAGACTTTGAAGCGGTGCCCCTAATCGAATGCTATGCGGGGCAGCTCAATCAGGTTTTTATGAACTTGCTGAGTAATGCGATTGATGCCCTTGAGTCGTCCACCTCCCTAACCTTTCAGAATTCTGGAGGAATTAAGCCCCAAATCCACATTCGTATCACCTCCATTGAGGACAACCAGGTGCAAGTTACCATCGCCGACAATGGCCCCGGTATGCCTGCTGAGGTCAGGAAACGGGTCTTCGATCCCTTTTTCACAACTAAATCGGTCGGCAAAGGGACTGGAATGGGGCTAGCCATTAGTTATCAAATTGAGGCCGAAAAGCACCACGGCAATTTAATTTGTGAGTCTGAGCCTGGCAGTGGAACGCAATTTATAATTCGCCTACATCAACAACTCCCCCAAATCGCCACCTACCCCTGAGGGCCTTCTAGGGAATCATGCCCGATTCAGATGCTTTACTGCTGCGTCAAGGACGGTTGGTCACCGCTGGAGTCGTCGGTGACCCTGTAGATATTGCGATCGCAGACGGCCTCATCCAAGCGATCGCCCCTGATTTAGACATCACCGCTGAGACTGAAATCGATCTGGCCGGAAAATTGGTCAGCCCCCCCTTCGTGGAATCCCATATCCACCTAGACTCTGCCCTCACCGCTGGTCAACCCCGCTGGAACCAGAGCGGCACCCTGTTTGAAGGCATCGATATTTGGCGAGAGCGCAAGCAGTCCCTCACCATCGAGGATGTGAAAACCCGAGCTTTAGAGGCCTTGAAGCTGCAGGCCAGTCAGGGCACGTTGTTTGTGCGTAGCCATGCCGATGTGAGCGAGGCTAACTTGACTGCACTCAAGGGCTTATTGGCAGTGCGGGAAGCAGTCAAAGACTGGATCACCCTGCAGGTGGTGGCCTTCCCCCAGGATGGGATTTACAGTGCCCCCGGCAACGCTGAGCGGTTAGAAGAAGCCTTGAAGCTCGGGGCTGATGCAGTGGGGGGCATTCCCCATTACGAACTCACCCGAGAAGATGGGGTGAATTCAGTGCACCACATTTTTGATTTAGCCGAACAGTACAATCGCCTGATCGATATCCACTGTGACGAAATTGATGACGATCAGTCTCGCTTTGTAGAAGTCGTTGTCGCTGAAGCGTTGCGGCGACAAATGGGCGAACGGGTAACTGCCAGCCACACCACAGCGTTCGGCTCCTACAACAACGCCTATGCATTCAAGTTGATGGGCTTCATGGGGCGATCGCCCCTCAACATCGTCGCCAATCCGCTAATCAACCTCACCCTGCAGGGGCGCACCGACACCTACCCAAAGCGGCGGGGGTTGACTCGGGTCAAAGAGCTGTGGCAGCAGGGCATCAACGTCAGCCTCGGCAATGACTGCATTCAAGACCCGTGGTACAGCCTGGGCAGCGGCAACTTGCTGGAAGTGGCGTCTATGGCCGTCCATGGCTGTCAAATGACCGGTCGCGATCAGCTGCGGGCTTGTTACCAAATGATTACGGAAAATGGGGCCAAGACCCTGCATTTAGGCACCGACTACGGGATTGAAGTAGGCAAACCCGCCAATTTAATCGTACTCAATGCTGCGGATGCGATCGCCGCCATTCAATATCGAGCCACGGTGACCACCGTAATTTCACGGGGAAAACTGCTGGTGAGCACCACCCCTGCCCAAACCACTTGGCAACAAAATGTATCAGTGTAAGCCCCTATCAGCACGCATTTTGTACTTTTTTATCTAACCTAATTTCATAAATGTCCTGACTGCGTAAATATCCCATGAAGAGCAGTTTTACGGGTGCGGGATTGTGCGCAGGTTGGTCACAATACTAATCAGGTAGCCTACCCGTTGATGATGCCGCTTTTTTCACCTAACTAGAAACAGTGTCATTTCCCCGTTGATTCAGCATTTAGGGTCGGGTTGCCAGAGGGAAATGACACTGTCAGATCAGGGGCAATAGTCAGTGTTGACGGGTGCAATCTCCATGGCCAAGCAAATTCTCGGTGGTCGCTATCGCATCCTCTACCATTTGGGGGGTGGCGGTTTTGGACAAACTTATTTAGCAGAGGATCGTCATCTCCCGGGTCAGCCTCAATGCGTGGTGAAGCGGCTCCAGCCCCGAACGACAGATTCAGTCTCTCTTGAGTCTGCGCGACGACTGTTTGATGCTGAAGCAGATGCCCTCTACCAGTTGGGCAGCCACGCTCAGATTCCTCGGCTCCTGGCCCACTTCGAGGAGAACACCCAGTTTTATCTGGTTCAGGAATATGTGGAAGGGACGCTGCTGACCGAAGAGATTCGCTCTGGCCAGCAGCTCTCTGAGGCCCAGGTGATTGATCTACTTCAAGATTTGCTCGGCACCCTCCGTTCAGTACATGAGCAGCAGGTCATTCATCGGGATATCAAGCCCTCCAACTTGATTCGTCGCCACAGCGATCGCAAAGTGGTGTTGATTGATTTTGGGGCTGTGAAGCAGGTGAGCAGTCAGCCCATTGAGATGAATGGCCAGGTCAGCATCACCGTCGCGATCGGTTCCCTGGGGTACATGCCCAATGAGCAACTGGCTGGGCAACCCACCCTCAGTAGCGACATCTACGCGATCGGCATGCTGGCCATTCAAGCCCTGACCGGTCTAGAGCCCAAGCGTTTGCCCAAGGACCCGCGCACCAGCGAAATTATGTGGCGGGAGCTGGTGACCGTGAAACCGGCCCTAGCGGATATTATTGACAAAATGGTGCGCTACGACTTTCGCCAGCGCTATACCTCAGCGATAGAAGCCTTCACGGCCCTCGGCACCCTTCTCCCTGAGAGCCCCCGTGCGGGGTCCGGGCAACCGGTCGATCTGGCCGCGACTTCCAGCCCGCCTGATCTCTCGGGCGACCCTACCGGCAGTTACCTAACCTGGCTAGAGCAGGCCGATGAACTCTTTCAGCAAGGTCGGTTTAACGACGCGGTGCGCTGGTACACCAAGGTGGTGCAGATTCAGCCCAGCGACCTGGCCGCCTGGTTCAAATTAGCCATGGCCCAGGAAAACCTCAACCACCACGAAGCTGCCCTCACCGCCTACGATCGCGTCCTGCAGCATCAACCCGATGATTACTTAGCCTGGTTGAAGCGGGGTAAAATACTCGAAATCCTACAGCGCTTTGAGGGCGCTTTAGCCGCCTACGACGAGGTGCTGAGGCTTCAGCCTGATAACTACTGGGCCTGGAACGATCGCGGGCAGGTATTAGAAAAGCTTGACCAGCTCGAAACCGCCATCACTTCTTACAACCGGGCAGTGCAGCTCAAGGCAGACTTTCAGTTGGCCCTGGCCAACCGCAAGCGACTCTTGATTGAACTGAAGCGGGTGGAAGAACTCTATACCCTCAACCACTATGAAGACGCGATTTCCGCCTGTGATCAGGCGATCTCTGATAACCCCGACGACGCCAATGCCTGGTTGCTCAGGGGCATGGCCTTAGAGAGTCTCCAACAGCTCCCGGATGCGGCTCGGGCCTACAACCGGGTCGTTAAAATTCAGCCCCAAGACCACGTTACCTGGTTCAAGCTGGGTTGCATCCTCGACACCTTAAACCGCCCTAAACCGGCAACGGTTGCCTTTGGCAATGTGGTGCGCCTCCAACCCAAGAATCATTGGGCCTGGCACCAGTGGGGCTGCATGTTAGAGCAAACCCACCAGCTCAAAGAAGCCCTCTCGGCCTACCAGCAGGCCCTCACCCTCAAGCCTGACTTCCAAATCGCGCGCGATGCCCACCAGCGGGTGCTGAGTGAAGCCATGCCCTCAGCCGAGGTCAATTAGGGGCTGTGGACTTGCGGACGGGTTGGCGACGCAATCAACGACGCTGTTGAACTGGCGTAGTTTAGGGTAATGGTGTTGCCTGCCCCCCTTTGCCGATGGATCTTCCCTACCGCGTGTTGGCTCCTGGAGAAGCTCCGCCCAGTGACACCGTTGCCCCACCGCGGCGACCTCGCTGGTCAGATACCCTCGCCTACATTGTTGATCCTGATCAGTTTTGCCGTCAGAATCTCGCTCGTCACGGTCCTATTTTTCAAACCGGCGTTTTTGGGGGCACGACGGTTTTTGTCGGGGACCCCGCTGCCATTCAGATGGCCTTCAACGGCGATGGTATTTACACCGAAATTGGCTTGCCACCCACCACCATGGCCATGTTTGGGGAATATAGCCTATTTCAACGGCCCGATCTGCACCGCCAGCGCAAAGCCGCCCTTCGCCCTGGTTTTACGGGCACCCTGTTGTCCACCTACGTGCCCCACATGCACCGGGTGATCGCACACCATCTTCAAACCTGGTCCGCGGCTGCGCCCCTAGCCCTGGTACCCGCCGTGGAGAAAATCAGCTTTGATGTGCTGGCACCGCTTCTGCTGGGCATTCCCTTTGATCAAGGAGATCTAGCTTTGCAGGGATTGCCGATCGCCTCAAAAGCCGAACTCAAGCGTCTCTACAAAACCTTCTTTGACGGCTTCTATGGTCTGGTGAAATGGCGATCGCTCCTGACGGCCTTTGGGCGAGGCTACAAAGCCAGAGAAACCCTGATCAACTTTATGCGCGCCGTGATTCAGCGGCGAAAAGCCAACCCAGAGCCAGAGCCAGAGCCCACCGATTTCCTCGGCATGATGCTGGCTGAGCAACAGGCTGAGCCTGACGGCGTTTTCAGCAATAATCTGATCGAAAATCAATGCCTATTGCAACTCTGGGCCTCCCACTATGAAGTTACCGGCCTGGCCGCCTCTTGGCTCTACCAAATGGGGCAATATCCTGCCATCGTAGAGCGCCTCAGAATCGAGCAGGCCCAAGTTATGGGTAACAACCCTTTTGATGAAGTAACCCCAGCGACGCTGAAGCAGATGCCTTACCTGGAGGCCACCATCAAAGAAACTCTCCGGGTGCTGCCCCCCTCCTCAACCGCCACCCGCCGCCTCACCCAGTCCGTCATTTTGGATGGGGTGCATTATCAGAAAGGCTGGAGCCTGATTGCGGAACCCCGTATTGCCCATGCTATGGCGGCCCATTTTACGAATCCCGACCAGTTCGACCCCGATCGCTTTTTACCGGACCGTGACGAGGGTCGTCCTAATGAATTTATCCCCTTTGGTGGCGGGGTTCACGCTTGCCTAGGGGCGCAGTTAGCGATGACGTTGATGAAAATACTGGCCCTACATTTACTAAACCGCTTTGATTGGCAGGGCTTGGGTACAGCTACTTTTGTCCAATTCCCCCTCAAGCAAATCAAAAATGACTATCAGATTCAGCTCATGTCCCGCTCCACTGAGCGTTAGCGTTTTAGGCAATTGTAGACAGGCTTAGGCCTAAAGCCTGTGGCAATAAATTAGGCGACAGATAGTAATACATCTCTGTCTATACGATTTACATATGTCATATTAATCACTTGCTTTCTGCCAGTATTTGCCTAGGTGAAAAAGCTGATCTCGCCTTCCAAAAGGTTCTATTTTCAGTGAATATCGCTAACTTTTTAGTCTTTCCGAGCAGAGGTTTTATGATTAAAGTAAATCATTTAGTGTGACTTATATAACGTTCGATGAATGCACAACAGTCTCTTTCCTGCATATCTCGTCACGTGACCCCCGACCCACTCCAAATCGTTAGTAGTGCCCTTAAGGACTTGGGTATTCACCCCAAGGTCTACCTGCAAAACGACTCTCTTCAGGTCTTGGTGGAGTCCTCTGATGTCCCTGACGAGACCCGATTGCCTCTGAGTATTCAGCAGGCGCTAAAAGCTTTAGGCATCACCTCTGTCCGCACGGTGCGAATCTATGGCCGTGCTCAGGATAAGTTCATGCCTGCTTGGGTCCAGGAATTCAATCTCGGCAGCGAAATACCAGAAATGCCGGTATTCTCGCAAAAATTCACGGGCGATCGCCCCACCCATCAAGCAGTAATTTGTTTGCCGTAACGCGGGTCATTTTCAATTCTAAGCGTGAGGGTTTTACCCATAGCCTTGCTAACCCCGTCCGATCTGACATAGGTAATGGAACGACGCGTCTGACTGCCATGCCATTCTGGGCAGAAGCGTTTCGGTTAGGGGTAGAACGCCCAAATGTCAAGGATTTAGGCGATTCTGAGGGCATGCTAATCCTGTGCCACAATGAAAATCAACTTTGCTGTATTGAGTCAGGCAACATTGTGCTCGAAGCCAAGGTCCACCAGCAACTCAGGGCATTCCTGAGACAGCAAGCTGCGATCACCTGGCCCCACCACCTCACCATGGCCCGTTTAGTGGCCCGGGCATTGAGACTGGGGCGTAGTGCCCTGATGCAGGTAGGCAGTTCAGCGGTCTATGATGGCAACTATCGGCTCAGCTATCTGATGTCGTTGCTGATGTGGCCCGAGCCAGCCATTTTGGTGCTGCCAGAGTCTTTACAGCAGACGGTACAGCTGATTGACATTCCCCGATTACAGCAGTGGCTGCCGAGTCGCAAACCGGTCCACTGCGGTGACACCTGGCCTCACCCTGATTTTCAAGGGGTTTTGCTGACCTCCCCAAAGGCTTGGCTGTCGGACCAACTGGATAACCGGGGCATTTTTCCAAAAGGGGTTCCGGTGGTTATCGATGGCAGCGATAACTTAGAAGACTGGATTCGTCAGGCGTTAACCGTAACCGTGACCGCCTCTGCCTGGGAAGCGCTGATGCAAGCTTATCCCCACCATCGCGAAACCATTCGTGATGTGCAGATTCAACTGACCCGTCAAGTTTTTCAGCATCCCCCCAACCCCTACCACTGTCACCTAGTGGATCCTGATGAGCAAGCTCAGCTCCAAGAACTGTTGAGCGGGTTGATTGCCAGCACAGAATCCTTTGCCCCCTTGCCCTCACCTTGGCGGCAGCTTCAGGTGGCCTGGAGAACCCCAGACCTTCAGCTTTTATGGACCGTGGTGAATCGGGAACAAGGCCAATGGCGCTTGCACAGCGCCCCCGCCCACGTGGGCGCGATCGCCGCCCGTCACCTATGGGCACAACGGCCCTTGGTGATCATTGGGGGGGTTCTAGATACGACCGCTGAGGCCCCCTTGTACCGTCAGCGTTTGGGCTTGGCCGATCTTACCTGCTTAAAGTTTGGGCCTGATCGCCAAGCCGAGAGCATTCAGCTTTATCTCCCCGATCGCCTGCCGCCGCCCAACAGCGCCCAGTTTCAGGCCCTAGTCAACCATGAGTTGGTGCATTTGCTGATCACCCCAGCTGCGCAACAGGGTCCAGTGGTCGTTTTGGTGGGGGATTTGCCACTAAAAGGGCAAATTGGCGCAACCCTAGCGGCTCAGTTTGGTTCTCGCGTTCAGGTGGAATCTACGACCCTATCCGAACAAGGCATCCTGGTCAGTGGTTGGCAGTTCTGGCAGGCCCACCAGCGAGCGTTACCGCGCCCCCGGCTCTTGATCATCGTTACCCTACCGATTCCATCCTTAGAGGATCCAACCGTCGCTGGGCGAGTGGCAGCCTACAAACGCAACCGCCAAGACTGGTTTCGCCTCTATCTACTGCCCACGGCCCTGAATGCATTGCAACAGGCGATCGCCCCCGTCCGCCGAAACCAGGGGACCGTGGTGCTGCTCGACAGCCGCGTTAACTCCCGTAGCTATGGCCGTGAGATTTTAGATGCTCTCAGCCCTTTTGCCCGACTTCACCATCTGGAATCTGACTGGATTGAGGTGTAAATCTCAGCCCACAATCAAAAGCAGGGCAAGAGATATAATCGCAATTACGGGCACGCCAGCGCCCGCCATTTGCCGTGATCAAACATTGCCCCTATGGGAGAATCTAAGCGCCGTCAGGAAAAAATGGGCGAGGGCTACGGTAAGGAAACCCCCATCTTGCCGTGGTTACCTGTGACTAAAGGGCAGGCCGAGCAGTTTATGCGATGGACCACCGCCGGGGCTTGGATTGGCATTGGGGTGATGATTGCCCTTTGGGTTACCGTTCGCTTCATTGGGCCTGGCTTTGGCTGGTGGGAGGTTCTCTAGGGTTGCGGTAAGACGACAAGTCTTGTGTAGAGTTTTGCCTAACGAAATGCCCCCAGAGAGGTAATGTCTCCAGGGGCATTTTGATTGTGTTAATGGATAGCGCTTAACGTCCCACCCCTAAATAGCGGAAACCAGCGGATTCCATCTCAGGCTGATCAAGGAAATTGCGGCCATCAATTAGGACTGCAGGGTCATGCATAAGCTTAGCCATCTTGCCGTAGTCCAAAGAGGCAAACTGCTTCCAGTCTGTGACCAGGACCAGGGCATCGCAGCCATCGGCCAGCCGCTCTGGATCGGTCTCGACAATCACCCCAGAAAGCCCATTACGCAGACCACTCTGAGAAACGATGGGGTCGTAGGCTTTCACCTTTGCCCCCAGGCGGTTGAGCTGCTCAATCAGGCCCAGGGCCGGGGCATCGCGCATGTCGTCGGTATCAGGCTTGAAGGTCAGCCCGAGGAGGCCCACGGTTTTCCCTTTGAGGATCTTGAGCTCCTGCTGCAGTTTCTCCAGGGCCACCAGGCGCTGACGCTGGTTAACGCTGACGGTAGATTTGAGCAGTTCAGCCTCATAGCCATAGTCGTCCGCCGTATGGATGAGGGCGAGGACATCTTTCGGGAAGCAAGAGCCGCCCCAGCCAATCCCGGCTTGGAGAAACTTATTGCCAATGCGGGAATCGAGACCAATGCCCTGGGCCACTTGGGTCACGTCAGCACCGACGCGATCGCAGATGTTGGCAACCTCATTGATAAAGCTAATTTTGGTGGCCAAAAAGGCATTGGAGGCATACTTGACCATCTCAGCCGAACTCAGGTCCGTTTCTAAGACGGGGACGGGTGGCAGAGAAGCATCGTCAGCAAATTTGCGTTCGACGATGGGGGCATAGAGTTCCTCCATCATTTTGAGGGCCTGAGGATTGTTGCTCCCCAGCACAATGCGATCGGGGTTAAAGGTGTCATAGACCGCCGAGCCTTCTCGCAAGAACTCGGGGTTACTGACCACATCAAAGCTGGCCTCAACCGACTCTTCTACCGACGGACCACCCGCACCTACCAAGGTTTTCTTGCGCTCGGAAATGCCATCCATCACAATCATCCGCACCCAGTCACCGGAGCCAATCGGCACGGTGGACTTGTTTACGATGACCTTGTAGCCCCCGTTGAGGTGTTCCCCAATGCCGCGGGCAACGGCCTCCACATAGCGGGTATCGCTTTCGCCTGTGGGTAGAGGGGGGGTTCCAACCGCAATGAAAAGAATTTCGCCGTGACCGACACCAGAGGCGAGGTCGCTGGTGAAGTTCAGCCGTCCCGCAGCCATAGAAGACTGCATCAGTTCAGAGAGACCGGGCTCATAAATGGGGGACTGCCCCGCTTTCATGAGCTTGACTTTCTCTTCGTTGTTATCCACACAAATGACGTCATGGCCCACATGGGATAGGCACACCCCGGTCACTAAACCGACATAACCGGTTCCAATAACACAAACTCGCATAAGCCTTAAATCCTCAATCGCACTAAAGGGGAACTGTTAAACAACACCTATCCCAGGCCGGAGCCAGAATAGGTTTAGAATGCCCAAACCTAAAAGTCGGTGCATCGGGTTTACAAAGGTTGCATTTTCTTTGCCCTGAGGCCCTGATTTGGGACCAGACACAATCAGACAGTCTTAAGATGCCGCTGCGGGCTCCAAGGCTGCACTAGCAGGCATTAATCGGGCACGGAAATCTTCAATGGTTTTTTGAAGTCCAAGCTCCAGAGGAACCTTAGGTGACCAGCCTAGGGCCGTTTTGGCTCGGGTGATATCGGGCTTACGGCGACGGGGATCATCTTGGGGCAATGGCTTGAACTGCACCTCGGCATCGGGATTGACCATTTTTTGAATGGCCTGAGCCAGCTCTAAAATGGTGTACTCGTCTGGATTGCCTAAGTTGATCGGGCCTTGGCTATCGCCATTCATCAGCCGTATCAGCCCGTCGACCAAATCCGAGGCGTAGCAGAAGCTGCGGGTTTGGGAGCCATCACCGTACACAGTCAAAGGCTTTTTCTGAAGGGCTTGAACGATAAAGTTACTCACCACCCGGCCATCGTTTTCTTGCATGCGAGGGCCGTAGGTATTAAAGATCCGCGCCACCCGAATATCCACGCCATTTTGACGGTGATAGTCAAAGGCTAGGGTTTCAGCCACTCGCTTGCCTTCGTCGTAGCAGCTACGAATCCCGATTGTGTTTACATTGCCCCGATAGTCTTCGGTCTGGGGATGCACATCGGGATCCCCATAGACCTCTGAGGTGGAGGCCAAGAGGAAACGCGCCTTAACGCGCTTCGCCAGACCCAGCATGTGTAATGTGCCGAGGAAGTTGGTTTTGCTGGTTTTAACCGGGTTGTACTGGTAATGAACCGGTGAAGCAGGGCAAGCCAGATGATAAATCTGATCGACTTCAAGCCGAATTTCTTCAGTGATGTCGTGGCGAATCAGCTCAAAGCGGGGGTTGCCAAACCAATGTTGAATGTTGCGTTTGTGGCCTGTGAAAAAGTTGTCGAGGCAGAGTACCTCATGATCGGCTTCCATCAGGCGATCAATCAAATGGGAGCCAATAAAACCAGCGCCACCGGTCACTAAAATTCGCATAGGGGTGTGTTCTGAAAGGCATCTGAGGCTATCTACAGGAATACCCAAAACCTACAGACCTATATCAGTCAATCCATCCCTAAGTTAATTTCAGAACCGCCATAAAGGCTTCTTGGGGCACATCTACGGTGCCGATAGACTTCAGGCGCTTTTTACCTTTGGCTTGTTTTTTGAGTAACTTTTTCTTTCTAGAAATATCGCCGCCATAGCATTTGGCTAGGACATCTTTACGCAAAGCCGGAATGCTCTCGCTGGCGATAATGCGACTACCGATCGCCGCCTGCAGGGGAATCTTAAATTGGTGTCGGGGGATGAGTTCTTTCAATTTCTCCACTAAGGCCCTGCCCACAAAGTAAGCCTTATCCCGGTGGACGATGGTCGCCAAGGGATCGGCAGGGTCACTATTGATCAGGACATCTAGTTTCACCAAAGCATTCTCACGGTAGTCGATTAGGTGATACTCCATGCTGGCGTAGCCGCGCGATCTCGATTTGAGCTGATCAAAGAAATCGGTCACCACCTCAGCGAGGGGTAGCTCATAGATCAAAGAGGTCCGCCCTTGGGCCAGATACTTCATATCCTTGAAGTCACCGCGACGGGATTGGCACAGCTCCATCAGGGCACCGACAAACTCCTCGGGGGCGATCATGTCAACCCGTACATAGGGCTCTTCAATTTTTTCCCGCTCCTGGGGATCTGGCAGGGTGCTGGGAATGTCGATTTCAACCACGCTGCCATCAATCAGCGTCACCCTGTAAATCACAGAGGGGGCGGTGGTAATCAAATCCAGGTTGTACTCGCGCTCTAGACGCTCCTGGACAATTTCCATATGGAGCAGCCCCAGAAACCCACAGCGGAAGCCAAACCCCATGGCGCTAGAGGTTTCTGGCTCGTACTGCAGAGCCGCGTCGCTGAGGCGCAGTTTTTCGAGGGCTTCGCGCAGGTCCTCAAACTGGTCAGAATCTGTGGGAAAGAGGCCACAGAATACCATCGGCTTGGCTTCCACATAGCCCGGTAAGGGTTCGGCAGCCGGAGATTTGACTAAGGTGACGGTATCGCCCACCCGCGCATCTTCAACCGATTTGATCGCAGCTGACAAATACCCCACCTCGCCCGCATGGAGTTCATCCACTTGAATTTGGTTGGGGGAAAGGACGCCGAGCTCATCGATGTCGTACTCCTTGCCCGAGATCATTAGGCGGATGCGATCGCCCCGGCGCAGGGTGCCATCCATAACGCGGAAATAGACGATTACGCCGCGATAGGGATCGTAGTAACTGTCAAAGATTAACGCCCGCAGTGGTTCTACCACCGTATCTTCGGGAGACGGCACCAAATAAACAATCGACTCAAGGATCTCATCAACGCCGATCCCAGCTTTGGCAGAGGCTTCAATGGCGTTGCTGCAGTCCAGGCCAATGATGTCTTCGATCTCCCGCTTAATCCGCTCTGGGTCAGCTCCCGGCAAATCAATCTTGTTTAGAACTGGAATGATTTCCAGGTTATTTTCGATGGCCAAATAAACATTGGCCAGGGTTTGGGCTTCCACCCCTTGAGAGGCATCCACCACTAACAAAGCGCCCTCACAGGCCACCAAAGACCGAGACACCTCATAGGAAAAGTCAACGTGACCGGGGGTATCGATCAGGTTGAGCACATAGTCTTGGCCATCGCGGGCGGTGTAGTTCATCCGCGCCGCCTGCAGCTTGATGGTGATCCCCCGCTCTCGTTCTAGATCCATGGAATCTAAAAATTGAGCCTTCATTTCGCGATCGCTAACGGTCCCCGTTTTCTGGAGCAGGCGATCGGCCAGGGTGGATTTACCATGGTCGATGTGAGCAATGATACAAAAGTTGCGGATCTGAGAAACGGGTGCGTCGGTCATAGAAGAAGGATCATCGTCCGTAAAGCCTTTGACTTATCTTAATGGGAACTGCCGACTGAGCGGAAAGTCTCCAGACCTAAAGGGATGTTGAGTCTCCCTTCCACCGCGCCGGGGGACTGCTAGCATGGGCCTACCCAAATGTCTCGGCAACGCTGAAATTTGGGCAATTTAGCATCAGGCTGCACATCCGTTGCTTGCTTGCGGAGAGACCTCATTGAGGAACCCATGAGCCTTCTCTGATTTTCACCCTCTGCTTCTATAAGGCCCGCCCATGACTGCCTTTGCCGCTTCCCCATCTTTTCCTGAGGATGCTGCCCTCCTAGAGAATGCTGCTCCCTCTGATGCCATGCAGTCAGGGCCAGAGCGGCTACGTAACCCAGATTTGCTCTTTACCCTTGACGCCGAGGGTAAGCTGCTGACCTTGGGATGGCCTTTAGCAGAGCATTGTGGTCTGGGCATTAGTCAATTTCTCGGACGGCCCCTAATTAATTTAGTCGTAGATGCTCTGCGCCCGGCGATTGTGAAGGCGCTCCAGAAACCGCCATCACCAACCCAGGCAACGACCTTACCCTGTGAGCTGGTGCTTGAGGCCTATCGTCTCCGGGGGGATCTGCACCTCCATTGGATGCCTGCCATGGGAGATGTGGCGGCTCAGACCATGGGCCTGATGCAGGTGCAGCAGGTGGCCACCAGTGAGGATCTATTACCCTCGCAGAGCCCCCAAGACCACAGCCGTCAGCTCACCCAGCTCACCTGGAAAATCCGCCGTACCCTCAATCTAGAGACCATCTACAAGCAAACGGTTGATGGCTTGGGGGCAATTTTTTCGGTAGATCGCGGCTTCATTGCGGCTTACCAACCGGGTGACACAGTGATGCAGGTGGTGGCGGAATGCTGTCAGCCAGAATTAACCGGTTGGCAAGGACAAACCTTACCGCTCGATCAATATCCCTGCCTGAATCAGGCTTTAACGTCACCCCAGCCCATAGTCGAAGCTTGGATGCCAGAGTCTGAAACTGATTCAGGCCCGATGCTAGTGGCGGCGACCCGCTACCAAGACCAGCCCAATGGGCTGATTATCATGCACCTTGCCGACGAGGAAGACACCTGGGACGCTGAAGATTTGGAACTGGTGAGCGAGCTGGCCGATCAGGTGGGTACCGCGATCGCCCACGCCAGCCTGTTTGGAGAGAGTGAAGCCCTGGCCCACGAACTGCAAAGTAGTAACCAGCAGCTCCGGGAAAAACATGAAGAGCTAGAAGAGGCCCGCCATCAAGCCGAAGAGGCTTCTCGCCTCAAGAGTGAGTTTTTGGCCAATACCTCCCACGAACTGCGCACCCCCCTAAACGGCATGATCGGCTTCTTAAAGCTGGTTTTGGATGGCATGGCTGATGATCCTGAAGAGCAGCAGGAATTTATCAATGAAGCCCATAAATCGGCCCTGCATTTGCTGAACTTGATCAATGACGTACTCGACATTGCCAAGATCGAAGCGGGCAAAATGCAGATCGATCTGAAGCCGTTTAACCTCAAAGAACTTTGCCAAGCGGTGGATGACTTTACCCGCCCCCAAGCGGAGCGAAAGGGACTGTATTTTGACATCAACCTGCCCCAGACCCGCGATGAAATTATCGTCAACGGTAATTACCAACGACTCTTGCAGGTGCTTCTAAATCTGGTCGGCAATGCGATCAAATTCACCCATGAGGGGGGCATCACCATCAATGGTGAAATCAAGCTCCAAAAAGTTGAGTTTCAAAACCAGACTTGGCCTGGCCTGATCAAAATCAGCGTTATCGACACCGGCATTGGCGTCTCTCTAGAAAAGCAAGATCGGCTCTTCCAAACCTTTAGCCAAGTCGATGGAGAGCGCACCCGCCAATATGGCGGTACTGGCCTGGGGTTAGCGATCTCTCAAAAGCTCGTAGAGGGTATGGGGGGCGTCGTCAAGTTCATCAGCATGGGCGACGGCTTAGGCTCGACCGTCACCTTTACTATTTTGCTCTATCAAGAACCGGTCACCATTGATGATGTCCTCGATGACGAAGAGGATGAAGACGAGGACGACCTCTAGCTATCCTCAGGCGGTGGGTGAGTTAGGTGATTTTACTTACTGTTCTAACGCGGCTTGCTGGGTTGGTAGCTGAGCTTGCATTTCAGCCAATTGCGCCATTAAACGGTGGTTTCTAAAGACGAATCTGCATGGGG
>JBHJIP010000027.1:0-18942 GCA_050043365.1 Leptolyngbyaceae cyanobacterium | reverse complement strand
TGGCAATGTTGCAGTTGGCTAATGCTCTCTTTGAGCAAGGCCAATCGGTTGAGCAAGTCGTGGAGGTGATGATGCCTATCTGAAATACACAACTCAACTCCTTATTTATTTTCCTCTCACTGAAGTTTGCCAAGTCGTGTGAACAAATCGATTTCCCGATTCGTGCAATCCGGTCAGTTATCCAGGGCACCCACAAGAGGTGCCCCTACGTCGGTTATTGCTGGGCATAACGCACTACAGCCAGGTATTTTCTTCTCAGGAAATATCCTAATTACTCTTCACCGGGCGGAAGGGATTGATGAAGTTGACCAGGTTGTAGACCTGGCGGGACTGAATCCAGACGCGACCCTCGCCGCTGAACCGGCAGACAAACCCCTCACCCCCTAGAATGCCGGTGCGCAGCCCCTTGAAGGAGAGGCCCCCCAGCATTTCGACACTGTATTCCAGGGTGTCTTCAAAGGCGACGATGTAGCCGGTATCCACCACATAGTTACCTCGAACCGGCACTTCGATAATCGCCCCGTAGGAGCTAAACCAGAGATCGCCGCTGCCGGTGGTTTTGAGCAAAAACAGCGACTCACCGCTAAAGAAGCCCTTGAACCCTTGAAACTTGCTGTCTAGATTCACCGTGGTGCTAGAGGCAATAAAGCCTGAGGACTGCACCATCAGCCCTTTGCCGTCCTCCAGTTGGTAATGGCAAATATCCCCCGGCACCCCAGGGGAAAGGTAGAGCTTGCCCGGTTTGCCTTGGGCCGTAAACTCACTGAGGAAAAGGGATTCGCCGCCTAACATGCGGGTTACCCCTTTCATCAGGCCCCCCTTCATTTTGGATTTCATATCAATCCAACTGTCCATGGCGGCCATGGCCCCGGCTTCGACCACAACGGTCTCATTGGCGGGCAGGTTCAAAATCAGGCTGGCGTAGGCTGGGGCGTGGTTGATTTCGTAAGCGATCGCACTCATGGCATTCTCCTTATCCACGGGGGGGGAGCTTGCCCCCCACCAATTGACCAAAGGCACCGGGGTTATGGGTTTGGCAATAGAGCTTGCCTTTGCCGGTAAAGTGCATCACTAAGCCCTCTCCCCCCAAGAAGGCCCCGATCCAGCTCCCTCCGGCTTTTGTAATCGAAAACTGTAGACTTTTCTCAAAGGCGACAATGTGACCGGTATCGACGATGTACTCGCCATCCACCTCCACCTCGTAAATGCCCCCAAAGGCACTCAGCATCACCAGCCCTTCACCGCCGATGTTTAGCCAAAAAATCGACTCCCCTGAGAAGAAGGACTTCAGCCCTTGGAAGCCCAAGTCAATGGTGACCCCAGGGGTGCTGGCCATATAGCCGGTAGACTGCACCACTAGCCCAGTTGGGGTGAGCTGATAGGGCAAAATATCGCCCATGAGCTTCGGGGCCAGGTAAATCTCGCCGCTGCTGGAGGCGGTGCGGAAGACGCTCAAAAATAGGGATTCCCCGGCCAGCATCCGCTTTAGACCGCCCATTAGGCCGCCGCCTTTGCCCTTGCGAAGGGTGGTGCTGGCCTGGATATCGGCGCTCATCGCCACCATGGCCCCAGCCTCAGCGGTGAGTTCCTCCTGGGGGTCCATGCGCACATGGGCGATCGCGCTATCGGGCTGATGTAGGATATCGAGTTCCATTTGTTATCTCTCCAATGTATTGCTGGGCCAGCCCGCCTCCGGCACGCTCCAAAATTCAGAAACCTTATCCATCGGCTTGCTGGCGATATCCAGTGCCCTAGCGCAGCTTCGTGCGCAGGAACTTAACCAAGCCATCAATACTGCGGGACTGCAGATAAATCTTGCCGTTGCCCTCAAGGCGGTTAACCAACCCCTCTCCAGAGGTAATTGAGCCCATCAACCCACCGGCCATCTTGACATTCATCGTCAGAGCGGGACTGTAGGCGACGAGGTGCCCAGTATCCACGACAAAATCACCCCGCACTTGGTATTCCGAAATGCCCCCGTAAGCGCCAAAAAAGATCCGACCCGGTCCTTTCACCTTGAGGCGAAACAACCCTTCCCCTGACAGCCAGCTCTTAAAGCCCGCCCATTGCACCCCCAGTTGCAGCTTCCCCATGTGGGCAATGTAGGCCCCTGGTTGAAAGCACATTTCCTCGGTTTCTTTCAGATCCAGTACCTCGATATCACCGACGCTGGCCTGGGTCAGTACCAACTGCAGCGGTCTGCTGCTGGTGTTGGAAAAGGTATTTACAAATAGAGATTCGCCCCCCAAGAAGGCTTTCATTAAAGCGGGGAAGAATCCTCCGAAAAAGGTTGTGGCCAGGTTGACCTTGCCATCCATGCTGGCCATGGCTCCGGCCTCTGCCGTCAGCTTTTCGCCCGGTTGCAGATCGACAAAGATGGTGGCGAAGGCCGGTTTATAGCGAATTTCGTAACTCACAGCCCGATGTTTCCTGTGGCAATGACGATTCAAGTGTGCCAATAGCCTTGGCAAACGGCATCGCCCGTTAACGAATCGCTAAGGTCGGCTTTGATGATATCCCTTGTGGGGAGCGGTCATTACCCCCGTGTTACCGTTAAAGTCATTCTGCAAATTGCATTGGGCCATGGTTACACAACCGCAAGCACGCCCTTCAGAAAGGACTTCCTACCCTGACAGTGACGGGCAGCCGACGGCAGACAATACCCAGCAGTTTCAATGGATTGTCACCATCAAAGAAAACTTAGAAATCCTCTTTGCCCATCAGCCTGATTACTTTGTGGCTGGAGATTTGCTGTGGTACCCGATTGAGGGGAACAACCGGCTGTGCCAAGCGCTGGATGTGATGGTGGTGTTGGGTCGGCCTAAAGGACATCGAGGCTCCTATCAGCAATGGCAAGAAGAGAATATTCCTCCTCAAGTGGTGTTTGAAATCCTCTCTCCCAGCAATACGGCGATTGAGATGACCCGAAAGTTCCTGTTTTATCAGCAGTATGGGGTCGAGGAATATTATCAATACGATCCGGCCAGTAATGAGTTGGCTGGGTCGATTCGGAAGCAGGGGGGCTTAACGGACATTGCGGACCTGTCGGGTTGGGTAAGCCCTGGCTTGGGGATTCGCTTTGAATGCTCCGATACGCTCTCTATCTATGGACCGAATGGCGATCGCTTTTTGACTTCGGTGGAGCTAGCTCAGCAGCGAGACCAGGCAGAGCAGCGGGCGGATCGGTTAGCAGTGCGACTGCGGGAGTTGGGAGTGGATCCAGATTCAGTGTGACGCCCCAACGGCAGCAAAGATGTTGCGGCCCACTCAGAACCTTAATGCTGACATGAGGAATTTTGAGCGAATACAGTGTGGATAGCGTTGGCGTTATCGAAACCCACCATGTCTGCTCTAACCCCCCGGTCATTCGTAGGATGCGTTGCTCTGATTGCAGCCGGTCTGCTATCGCCCCAGGCTACCCAGGCTGCGCCCTTAGCGTTTGAGTCTACGACTGCCCTTAAACCGACGCTGCAGGGGAGGGTTTACGAGCCCTCTCAAAAGTTTGCAAAGTCTTCCCAACCGGCCCCGGTGGGTTCTCCTCAAGCTGTCAAATCCCTAGAGGTAGGGGCGCAAGGCTTGCGTTCTGGTGTTGGTGTGTTGGCCCCCCTAATTAGCCAGAATCCAGAAGACGAAGCCGTGATTTTGCAATTGGAGGGGGCCTTAGAGTCGAGTGACCCCAGGTTGCCGGATGGCAGCCGCTACGACAGCTATGAATTTGCCGGTGAGGCAGGGGATGTCATCCAGATTCGCCTAGAGAGCGATACGTTTGACACCTACCTGATTCTGCTGGATCCCCAGGGCAACCAGCTTGCCTTCAACGACGATGCCTTTGCGATTATCACGACCAACTCATTACTGATTCTGGAGCTGCCCCAAACCGGACGCTATCAGGTTGTTGCCAATAGCTTTGATCGCACCGGCCAGGGGGTTTATCAACTCACTGTTAAGGCCGCCAGTTCCCAAATCCTGGCTGTGCAAGATACCGTGGCTGAGATTGATCGCCACTTCCAAGCAGGCTTTCAGCTCTATGGCCGCAGCCAGTATCGAGATGCCCTCAGCGCTTGGCAACAGGCCCTCGATCTCACGCGCTCCGAGCCGGTTCGAGCCGCCTTTCCTGATGAAAGTCTGGCTGTGGAGGGGGTGATTCTCGGGAATGTGGGGCTGGCCTATGACGATTTGGGGGAATACGAGCGGGCGATCGCCCTCCACCATCAATCTCTTGATATTGCCCGAGAACTTGAGAATCGGTTTGAAGAAAGCCGTGCTTTAGGCAATATAGGCCTGTCTTACATCAGCCTCAGTGACTATGACCAGGCGCTTAATTTTCTGCAGCAACATCTAGACAGTGCCCAGGCGATTGGCGATCTCGATGGCGAGGGCCGTGCCCTCAACAATCTCAGCCTGGTTTACAGCGCCCTCGGGGACTATGAGCAGGCGATTCATGCCCTGGAAGCCTACATCGACATTGCTCGTGAAACTGGCTATCGACTGGGGGAAGGCTACGCCCTAGGTAACTTGGGCGATATCTACAATGAGCTCGGGCAGTACGAACGGGCGATTGAGCTTCAACGTCAGTACCTGGCAATTGCCCATGAGCTGGACCATCCGTTCTCTAAAGCCAGTGCCCTTTATGGTCTTGGCACCAGCTACTATTACCTCGACCAAATGGATCGCGTTATCGACCTATTTCAGCAGGCGATCGCCCTTCTGGAGGAAATTGATAGCCCCGCCCGGGCCACTGCCCTGGGTGGTCTGGGGTTTATCTATTACGAGCTGGGCGATTATGACCAGGCGATCGCCCTCCACCAGCAGCATCTGGCCATCGCCGCAGCGGTTAATAGTCGTTCTGATACGGCCTACGCCCTGAATAATTTAGGCCTCGCCTATGGGGCGGTGGGTGATTATGACCAGGCCATTGAGCTATCTCAACAGTCCCTGGCCCTCTTTCGAGACCTGGGAGAGCGCCCCCAGGAAGGGACCGCCTTAGCACGGCTGGGGCGATTGCTAATGGAGCAAGACCAGATCGAATTGGCGATCGTCTTCCTCAAGTCGTCGGTGGAAGTGCGGGAAGGAATCCGAGGCAATATCAGCAGCCTTGGGACGGAACTGCAGCAAGCCTTTACCGACAGCGTTGCTGAGGACTACCGCCTGCTGGCGGATCTGCTGCTGCAAGAAAACCGCATCATTGAGGCCCAGCGGGTGCTGGATCTGCTCAAGGTGCAAGAGTTGGACGACTATTTGCAAGATGTGCAGCGCAGTGCCCAAGCCAGCGTCGACTTTTGGCAGCCGGAAGAAAATATCTTGGCCCTTTACGACGAGGTTTTGGTGAGCGGTACGGAGCTGACCCAATTGCAGGGCCGTAGCCCCAACAGCCTCTCCCCCGACGAGCAAACGCGTCTGGCTGAACTCACTGCTCAACAAAATCAGCTCTACACCCGCTTTATCGACTGGCTCGAACATCCTGAAATCATCGACTCCCTCGATCAGCTCCGGGCCGATACCCGCAGTCGCACCGTCGATATCGAGAACTTCACCGATCTGCAAGACCAACTGGCCCAATTGCCCCAGACTACGGTGATCCTCTATCCGTTAATTCTTGAAGATCGCCTGGAGCTGGTGCTGGTGTCTGCCGATGCGCCGCCGGTGCGTTACCCGGTGGCGGTGGATGCGGTTACGCTCAATCGCACCATTGTGGAATTTGGCCAAGCCCTGAAACAGCCCGGTAGTGCGGTGGAAGGGCCTGCACAGCAGCTCTATGACTGGGTGATCGCTCCGTTGGAATCAGATTTAGAAGCCCTAGAAGCCGAGAGCATTATCTTTGCCCCAGACGGGGCGCTGCGCTATGTGCCCCTGGCGGCCCTCTACGACGGGGAGCAGTGGTTGATCGAGCGGTTTACCCTCAGCCAAATCACCGCCGCCTCGGAGACGGACTTTGCCGATGCGCCCAGCGATCGCCAAGCGCTTCTGGCCGCCGCCTGCGCCACCTGTAGCTTCACCGTCGAGGTGGGGGACGACACCTTTGCCTTTGAGGATTTGCCCGCTACCCGCCAAGAGGTCGATACCCTGGCCACTCAAATTCCCGAGTCCGAGGTGCTGGTGGATGGCAACTTTACCCCAGAACAGTTTGTGGAGCGCTTGGGCAGCTACAACTTCATCCACCTGGCCACCCACGGCATGTTTGTTTCGGGGGACCCCGACGCCTCTTTCCTCTTATTTGGGGATGGTCAGTCAGTGAATCTGCGCCAGATTCGGCGGGAATGGCAGCAGTTGGATGCCGACCTGATTGTACTCAGCGCTTGTGAAACCGCCTTGGGCAGCGCTGAGTTGGGTAACGGCATTGAGGTGTTGGGGCTGGGCTTTCAACTGCAGCGGGCGGGGGCCAAGGCTGTGATGGCCTCCCTTTGGCAGGTAAGCGATCGCGGCACCCAAGTCTTAATGAGTGCCTTTTACGGGGCGCTCAGCGAAGGCATGACCAAAGCCGAAGCCCTGCAGGCAGCGCAACTGGCCCTGATTAACAGCAGTGAAGGGCCAGGGGACAGCGGCGACCGCGGTATTGGCGTTGTGGGTGATGGCGGCGCGACCCGAGCGGTGAACTACAGTCATCCTTACTATTGGGCTCCGTTTATTTTGATCGGTAATGGTTTATAGGACTGACGCAAGCCCCCTGTAGCCCCCAAACCTGAAGAGGCTGTTTGAAAAGTTCTCTGGATCTTGTTTGGCGACATGGATTACCCAAAACAGGCAAAGTTAGCATTAAGGTTTCAGCCAGCCTACAGATGGGCTCCAGTATTATTCAAGACTGGCTTAACCCCTTTTTCAACAGCCTCTAAAAGGGTCTTCACGCATAAGTTATGCTCCAATCTTGAAAAGTTGAAGCACCCCGCCACCCAATTCAGCAGCGCCATAAATTCAGAGCGCAACCCTACTCTCATCTGGAAGAAGGAGCACTGGCAAGATGGCTCGACCAGTTGGGTGAGTATTGGGGCCTGTGAACAGGAATGAGGCCATATCTATGCCGTCAGAATCACGCCGCTAGAGCAGCTTCAGATGAAATTTCCCAATAGCTTAGTCTTGCCATTTAAGTGGCTCCCTCAAGGTTCGGGGGTAAACCGCCTAAACTGTGGGTTGGGAAAGAGTTGGCGAGGGGGTTGCAGGTTGGCATTGTTTCAGCCTGAGGAAAGTCCGGGCTCCCGAAAGACCAAACTTGCTGGGTAACGCCCAGTGCGGGTGACCGTGAGGAGAGTGCCACAGAAACATACCGCCGATGGGGCTACGGCTCACAGGTAAGGGTGCAAGGGTGCGGTAAGAGCGCACCAGCAGTATCGAGAGGTGCTGGCTCGGTAAACCCCGGTTGGGAGCAAGGTCGGAGGGGCTATGGTTGGTCTTTTTCCAGTCCCGCTTTTGGTGTACCGCATGAGGTGTCTGGTAACAGGCATCCCAGATAGATAACCGCCCTCTAGGGGCAACCCTAGAGAACAGAACCCGGCTTATGTCCGACTCTTTCCCCTCCGCGCTATCGACCTTTACCCATGACGATAATCTATGGGGTGAATTATCCTTGAGAAACACCTGTTTGAGTTAGAGACTTCTCGACTTTCTAATCTCATACAGGCTCGTTAATCCGGGGGATAACCACGATGGGTTCTCACAGCAACGCTTATGCTCACGATCAAACATCGCAGCAAGCACAACCCTCAGTGAGTTTCACCTCTGAGCCTCCCCAGGTTCAGCCCCAGGCACAACACCCTCAGCAAGAGCCGCCCAAGTTCAACCCTGACGCCAGCATCTTTCAGACCGATCTGAATAACCCCTATGCAGGTCTGTTTGGATCTGCAGCTCCGCCTACAGCGACCGCACCGTCTTCAATTCAGGCTAAGCTCACGGTCGGCGCAATAGGCGATAAGTACGAGCAAGAGGCGGATACCGTTGCAGCGCAGGTTGTCAAAACCATTAATGGTCCTCAGTCCCCTGATTCTGTGCAGCGAGAAGGGGAAGAAGAAGAGTTGCAGATGAAGCCCCAGGAAGCTCTCCAGCGAGAACCTGAGGAAGAAGAAGATCTGCAGATGAAGCCCCAGGAAGTTCTCCAGCGAGAACCTGAGGAGGAAGAAGAAATGCAGATGAAGCCTCAGGAAGCTCTCCAACGAGAACCTGAGGAAGAAGAAGAAATGCAAATGAAGCCAACCCTGCAGCGAGTGGGCAAAGAAGGCGGTGCGGTTGACGCAGGACTGGAATCCCAGATTCAAGGGGCGAAGGGGAATGGGCAACCACTGGATAAAGGCTTGCAGCAAAGCATGGGGCAAGCCATGGGGGCGGACTTCAGCGGCGTCAAAGTCCATACCGATACCCAATCTGATCAGCTCAACCAGTCCATCCAGGCCAAGGCATTTACCACAGGGCAGGATTTGTTTTTCCGGCAGGGAGAATATAACCCCGACAGCAGAAGCGGCCAAGAGCTGATTGCCCATGAACTGACCCATGTGGTGCAGCAAAATAGCATGGTTCAAGCTAAAGCAGAGGCGGGCGGGGTGCAGTCCATCAGCGGTCCAACCGCCCAAGCCTCTCACTCTGACACTATTCAGCGCTTTGACGTTAACCAGGTACCTCTCCCTTTTGGGAGCACCCAAAGCGTAGATATGACAGAGGGTGGAGCGGTAGGGGCTTTCATCTTTTCAGATGGGACAAATAAGCCTGCTTTTGTAACGCCTGACTCAGGCCGAGAACCCGCAGCAGAGTTGATGTTCGCGTCAACCTTTCATCAACGTTTAGCGGGGGCTAATGCTCCATTTTTGCGATTAGCGACTGATCCAGAACGGCAAGACATTGTTCAGGCATTAAATAATCCTTTCATAACAGATTGGGATGCATTGAATAAAAAGCGAGAGAGCCGTTTTAAAACCCCTGAGGAAATGCAAGCCGCCTACTTGAGCGAGTTTAACCAAAGGGCTTTTATTATGGAGCAGGTAGATGGCAAAAATTTCGGGAAAATAAAATCGCAATCTGACCTTATGGGAGCTAACCCTGGTCGTATGCAAAGTTTACTCATTAATCCGGAGTATTTAAAACAGATTGGCAAGATTCATGCTGTGGATTTATTCTTTGGAAATACAGATAGATTTACAAGCAATCTTGGAAATTGGATGACCGATGGCAATGATAAGATTTCCGCTATTGATAACGTTGGCGGTGGAGAAGGGAAGTTTGGGCAGCATTTTCAACTCAATGCTCAAATGTATAAAAAATTAGCTAAGAGTAAGCTGACAGCGACAGCAAAAGAAGTCGCTAAAGGCTTAGTTCGAATGTGTAAGCTACCTAACACCTGGGTCACTGCAAACAAAGACACGATGTTGAAAAATATCAAGATCGGTCTCTTGGCTGGCCGAAAACGCATAATCAAAAAGTTGGGGCCACGGCGTTTGGGCAAACGCTCACGCACGCTTAAGCTGGCGGTAACGGGAGCGGCTGCCAGCACAGGTGAGGACCCAAATACAATGTGGAGCAACGTTAAGAAACGGGTCAAGCAGTTGTCAAAGCTGTAGCGTTATCGGGCGATCTCAGCAGGTAGAAGTCCTCAGGATAGTATTTATCCCGACGGCACTAGTTGGCCACAATATATCCGAAAGCATGTAACAAGTATGCCTCTTCTAACTCTCGTGAAGTGGTTGTTGAGACATTCGTTGGTCTCATTTGCCAGAATATTTCGAGGCAAGATATTCAGAGCGGCACCCAGACAAATAAACAGAAAAATAAAGCTGACAGACACATCTGAGCTGTTTCACGAAATGAAGCTTCGATCAGTCTTTACCTTTACAGGGTATTAGGAGGTGCTGTCCTTCAGGGGATGCTCCCAGTGCCAAGCCTTTAAGAGGAAATATTTATCGACCTTTGTATAAAAGTTCAATAACACCTACTGACACTTACAGGTTGATAAAATTACTTTAGGATATTGATCTAATTAGGGTAAGCATACACGTCGAAGTTTTTTGCTTTAAGAGTTGAGCATTATGGGTTCTCATTACAGTGCTTACACCTCCAATCCAAAGACACAGCAGTCCAAGCCTTCGGTGAGTTTCACGCCTGAGCCGCCAACGATTCAACCTCAGGCGCAACACCCTCAGCAAGAGCCGCCCAAGTTCAACCCTGACGCCAGCATCTTTCAGACCGATTTGGATAACCCTTATGCAGGTCTTTTTGGATCTGCGGCTCCGCCTACGGCGCCTGCTTCACCTTCGATTCAGGCGAAGCTGACGGTTGGAGCAATAGGCGATAAGTATGAGCAGGAGGCAGACACCGTTGCGGCGCAGGTGGTCAGAACCATCAATAGTCCCCAACCTTCTTCTGTTATGCAACGCGAAGGTGAGGAAGAAGAAGAGCTCCAGATGAAACCTCTTAAGGCGGGTGATACAGCCTCACCATCAAACTTCGTTGTGGGGGCTGTCGATGATGCCGCTGAACATGAAGCGGATCAGGTGGCTGCAGCCTTTAGCGAATCACAAGGAAAGACCGCTAGTATTCAACGCCTCAGTGAATCTCCGCCCCCATCCAATGCTCCAGCCGCTTCGATTGGTGCTGAAGGCGGAGTGATGAACTCCGATATGGAGCAAGCCGTCAGCAATGCTAAGACGGGAGGGAAATCGCTGGATGGAGATTCCCGAACGAAGCTTGAGGGCTTCTTTGGCAGTAATTTAGCCAATGTGAGAATCCACGACAATCCGGCATCCGAACGTGTGAGTCGGATGATCAACGCCAGTGCCTTTACCCTTGGCAATGACATTTTCTACGGGGCCAAAGCACCACGCCCAGGTTCACCAGAAGGCGACCATTTGCTGGCCCATGAAGTCACCCACGTTGCCCAACAAGGCGGAGTAGCGTCGCGATCGTTCTCAGTACGCCGCAGCCCCGTCGGGATCCGTCGCTCCTACGCCGCCCTTGGGCCAACCCAAAAGAAACAAGTTGATGCCAAAGCTGAGTCAGATTACTACGAATATGCGGGTGCATTTGAGGTAGCCCTCGGCAAGGCAATTGCTGCAACGAGCGCAGCCCAAAAAACCGCTAAAGACATGAGCAATCGGGTTAAAACCTTGGTGGACAAGTGGGCCAAGATGGTCGCCTGGAATCTAAACGAAACCTACGTGTCTACTTTTGGCATCATGTCTGCGACGGAGACAGGCAGTGTTCCGGCTTTTGCTGAAGACATCAAAGCTGTATTTAAAAGTGGCTCTTTGCGAGAGCGCCTAACTCTGGTCTATAGCGCAATTCGCTCCGATAATCTGCAAATGCTGTTGCAGGCTGCGTATCAGGACATCTCTGCCACTGGTAAGCAGATGTCCTTCAAGTGGAAAGGCGAAAGTGGTGCTGTAAGCACATTCAATAAACCGAAAGGATTTGCCAAAAAGGCCGGACTCTCTAAACATTTAAAGAAAAACACTGATGTCACTTCTGATATCAGAGACCGGATCGATCCAAACAAAGGAATTAACGAGCGGAGTCAGTTATTTAATCGCGGCAAAATGATCACTGATGTTGAGACAACAGGTGAAAAACAAAAGGTTGCTGAGCAATATAACTCAAAAGCAGTTAGTGCTCACCAGACCCTAGAGGAAAGTGATCTGAGTGAGCGTGAGCTACGCAACCAAGTTAATCATCTGATTCGCATGAAAGGATACGCACCTCTGACGAAAAAAGCTGCTGCCAAGTTAGCCCAAAAATGTAACCAGACGCCTATGCAGTGGCTCGAATCGGAATATAAGAAACTGCAAGCTGAGTTGCAGCCAGACAGCGCCAGTAATGGCCAGACCCCAACCCAGTGGGTATCTGGTGAAAACTGGTATCGCTCCCAAGTTGATTCCAAAATGACAGAGCAGGCCAGTAAGGTTAAGGCTAAGCTGCGGTCCTCGATTTCGGGCACTACAGATATGTTTTTGCATGCCTCTCAGTACCTGGGCATGAGTACACCAAAAGACTTAGCTAAAGTTCGCTTGGCGATGTTGGCCTGGATGCTGCCCGCACGGGATCACACATTTTACGAAATTATGACGGCGGCGACGCAGTATGGGCTGACAGACTACGATCCACAGATTATGGCTTGGGAAAATTATGAAAAGCCCATTGCCCCGTTGAAGAAGTCAACTAATGTTGCAGCTGCGAAGGACGCTAAAGCCTTAGCCAATGCACCTGCTGGCAAGTTTCCAGGTTGGTACCTATCGCCTCCAGGCTACAACGATGGCGGCAAAGAGCCTTCTTATAAAGATCAACTGGCCCAACAATGGCTACCCACCAGCGGTTTGATGGTGCGCGGTGAACCTGAGATGGCCGTTTTTCTAAACGCAGGCGCTCCCAAAAATCTAATCAACCACATGGCTGATCCCGCATGGAATGCGGCAAAACAGCTCTTAGCCGCCGTGGCAAAAGCCAAATGGACGGGTGATGACCAGGCTAAGCAGCTCGTGTTCAATAACATTACCGCGCTACCTTGCTATACAGCATTGACTGATTTCGGTGGCCCTACACTCTTGGCGGCTTTCGTTAACAAGTTTGCGCCAGGGTTTATGCCCGACTCCCATAAGCCTTTCCTGACCCATGCCAAGCTGCTAACACCGATGGGCAAAGGTGAACGTTTTACAAGCGACGAGATAGAGGGTTTTGATCCGGCCACAAGCAAGGCTTTAATTAATCCTGAGTGGGGGACTAAGGGGTCAGGCGAAAAATCCAAGGATAGTGCTTATCGAATCAATAAGCAGAAATTCATCGAAGATGTAATCAAATATGACCCTGGCAAGTATCGCGATGATCCAACCCAGATGAATGCCTGGTTTGAGACCTATGGACGTAAATTAGAAGCGGCTTTTCCGGGCACCGACTTGCTATTATTAAAGAGCCTCAATCTGAAACGTGAACAAGTCAAAGGTACAGAGGATGAGGCTCTTTGGGAAGACGTTTTCGATAAGGCCTATCAGAAGGTTTTTCAGCTTAAGAAATTATCTGAACAGGAGAAAATTGCGCTGAATCTCTACAGCGTCAGTAGGGTTGCAAATGACGTCAATGCTGCATCCAGAGGTAATGCGGCCAAGCTGGAGCAGTCGGGTGATACTGCACAGCTTATCGTCTCTGCACTTGAGCAATTACAACCCTGGACTGGGGGGCCAGTCTATCGAGGCGACGCTGATCGAGGATTCCGAGTCGGTGCTGTGATTAACTACAACGAATTTGTAAGCACAGCCAAAACAGTGAAAAGTTCCTTTATCAACAAGTCAGGTATGTCATGGGCCACTCATGCGGTGGTGATTGAGAAGCACCGCAGCGGCAAAGACATCATGGCGTTGTCAGGCTACTCCCATAAAACCTTCGAAAAGATGGAGGGCGAAATCCTTTTCCCTCCAGGTGTACAGTTTGTCGTAAAACGGATCGAAGACTGGACCCATCTGAAGAGCCCCACTCAGGACAAGCAGAATGAACTCAAGCAAGTCCTACAGCAAATTAAGGATAAAAAGACCGCAGGTGAAGATACGAGTGCGTTGGAAGCGACGAAAACTCAACTTCAAAAAGATATCAAGCAAATACCAACTAGAAGTGAGTTGATTAATAAGGTTTGGGTTTATTTGGACGAGGTTTAGTCATTCAAATGGGATATTGGCAGGATGGCTGGTAATGGAAGAATCTACGCGGCAATTGAGAAATTCCTCACTGAGGATGGCTGGACTTTCTCACAGCTAGGCGATGACTCAATTATTGAATTGCGTGTTAGTGGTGACGATGGAGGAGTTTGGACATCCCTCGCTCAAGCTCGCGAAGCAGAAGAGCAGATGGTGTTTTACTCTCTTTTTCCATCACGGGTCCCTGAAGAAAACCGCATGGATATGGCTGAGTTGATCACGCGAATCAACTATGGCATGGTGCTATGCAATTTTGAGCTAGATCTTGACTCGGGTGATTTGCGGTGTAAAACAGCCATTGATGTGGAAAATCATGAACTCGCCGATGAACTGATTCGTCAGGTCGTGTATGCCAACATCATGGTGATGGAAAAATACCTGCCTGCTCTAGCTGCTACTCAGTCGGGCCTACTGAATGCGCAAATGGCCTTAGAGCTTGTCGGTGAGTAAGGTTTTCCCTTTCTTCATGAACCCCCAATCATTTTCCAAGTTTCTGTGGGGCTATGTTGCAAAACGAGTCACTATACTTAAAGTCGCTGCCAGACTGAAAGAATGTCTAAAACAAATTACCCCGCCCTCATCGGTACCCTCACTATCACTGTAGGGTTACTCGGAGGCGGAGTCTGGTATCTCAATAAAACCTCCCCCGCCCTGCTCGGCCTGGGCAACCCGGCCCCCAGCGGCAACCCCACCGCCCCTCGCAGTCAGACCCAGCTCACCTTGCTTGGCGATACCTTTAGCGGCTATAGCACCTTTCGCGATGGGGCCTTTCAAGAGGCCTTGGCCGAGAGCGGCCTCACCCTGCAATACACCGACGAATTTGACCAAGCCGCCCGTGCCCAAAGCCTTGCCAATGGCAACGCCGACCTGATCGTCACCACCCTCGATCAATTTCTGCAGCAACAGCCCCAGGGGCGTATTGTTGGGCTGCTCGATCGCACCGTTGGGGCCGATGCCGTCGTGCTCAATACCCCTCAATATGCCGACCTCAAGTCTCTGCAAGACCTGCCTGCCTTAGTGCAGCAAGCCCAGACCCAGGGCACCCCGATCAAAATTGCCTTTGCAGGCGATACCCCCAGTGAGTATTTGGCCCTTGTACTCGACACCAAATTTGAAACCTTTAACCTCTCTGATTTTGAGGTGGTGCGGGTGGCCGATGCTTCAGAGGCTTGGGCGCTGATGCAAGACCCGAACCAAAACGTGGCGGTCACGGTGCTGTGGGAGCCCTTTGTAACCCAGGCGCGCCAGCAGGGCTATACCGTGGTGCTCTCCAGCGAAGATGCACCGGGCTCGATTGTGGATGTAATCGTCGCGTCTGAGGCGCTGATTACATCCCAGCCTGACACCATCGCCGCTCTGCTAGAGGCATACTACCGTCGCATTGATGTCAACGTGCGGGATGCCTCACAATTGCAGACCCAAATTGCCGAAGATGGCAATCTCTCTCCCCAAGATGCGGGCGCAATTCTCCAGGGGATTGACTTCTTTACGGCGGCGGAAGCCCAGACCTGGATGAGCGATGGCACGCTGCAGCGACGGATTGAGGCGATCGCTGCTGTCCTCGTTCTCTCAGGGCGGCTCAACGATGTGCCGAGCAACCCTGAGACCCTATTTGCCGCTAACTTTTTGACTGAAGCCGCCACAAACACCGAGACCCTGATTGAGCTGGTGCGGGCCGACAACCCAGAATTAGCCGACCGGCTGGCTGGGGGAGAACAGCAAACCATTGCCGTACCTCAAGTGACGGCTGAGCAGGTGCAAGCCGCCCCCGATATTGGCAACCTTAATATTCAAGGTCAGGTCGAATTTGCCACCGGTTCGGCGCAAATCACCGCCCCTGGGCAGCAAACTTTGCAGGGGCTAGCCCAAGAGATTCAGGAGTTTAACCCTCAAACGGTGGCAATACGGGTGATTGGCCATACCTCAAAGACAGGCAGTGCCGATTTAAACCAGCAACTCAGCCAGCAGCGGGCACAAGTCGTGGTTGATTACCTGCGTGCCCAAGGGATTCAGCACAACATTGTGGCAGAGGGCAAAGGTTTTTACCTACCGCTCTCAGGGATTGATCCGGCAGATCCGCAACAGCAGCGGACCGAAATTCGGCTGGTGCGGGTCAATTGATGGCGGTGGCCTAGCGATTGCGCGGGGGGACAGTTCAAGAAGACCCACAGCAATCGGGTCTTTTGGCCAAGAACCGTTAAAAATAGGGTTAAGTTCCTCTGGAATGGAGCGCCATGGGCGCGAAGATCCCAGTAACAGAGGTGAGTCCACCAGGACGGGTGCTGCCCAACGTCTCCGCTCGGGCAGTATTGACTCTAGAACTATCTCGCGATGACAGCGCTAAGGACAACAGCAGTTATGAACAATCGATTTTCAAAAGTGATGGGGATTGCGGCAGCGACCCTAACCCTAGCTGGCACCATGGTCTTTGTACCGGTACCTGAGGTGCGAGCCGAATCTATTCTGGAAGAGCAAGGCACCCTCAGACCTGCTGAAGACGAATATGTCTTTGAAGCAGAAGCAGGTCAGGTTCTGGCCATTGTTATGGATAGTGAAGAGTTCGACACTGTGTTGACCTTAAAAGGCCCTAACGGTGAAGAGGTTGCCTTTAACGATGACTCGGGCGGTACCCTCAACTCCCGCATTATTTATTCCGTAAATGCCACCGGTAGCTACACCATTGTGGCCCGCTCTTACTCTGGGGCCGGGGGCAATTACAAGATCGAGGTGCGCCCTGCTACCGCCTACGAAGTTGGCTACGAGTCGGCCCAAGCCAGCTTGTTCGAGGGGGACTACACGGCCGCGATCGCTGAATTTACCAACTTGATTGCCCTAGACCCCAGTAACCCTGAGGCTTACCTGAGCCGCGTTGATGCCTATTTTGGCCAGGCTTATCAGCAACTGGAGGCCGAAGGCCGTTTCTTCGAAGGTCCAGATGATCTGGCCCCCGAGGTTCGTGCCACTGTGGTCAGCGATTTGGAAACCGTGTCTGACCTCTATGCTCAACAGGGGGATGAGTACGCGGCTGAATCCTTCGCCAGTCAGGCTGAATTCATTCGCACAGGGGCTTATCCCGAGGGTCCTTTCTAAGGATTACTAGCGTCAGATCCAACGTTAAGCTTGAACGTCCCGATGAATGCCAAGGGCTGTCACCAAAACGGTGACAGCCTTTTATTTTACTTTTGCCCCCTAGGCTGTAACCTTAGCGGGTGCTAGAGTCAGCACCTCGACGCCATCTGCAGTGACGGCGATCGTATGTTCAAACTGGGCCGACAGCTTGCGATCAACGGTTAGAGCCGTCCAGCCATCGGCAAGAATTTCGACTTCATGGGTGCCGACATTAATCATCGGCTCAATCGTAAAGACCATGCCCTTACGAAATTTCTTGCCTTTTCCAGCCGTGCCGTAATGGGGGATTTGAGGGGCGGTGTGAAAAATGCGATGGACGCCATGGCCGACAAAATCCCGTACCACTGAGAACCCTTCACCTTCGGCGTAAGCCTGTATGGCGGCACCAATATCGCCAACACGGCCCCCCGGCTTAACGGCCCGAATACCGCGCCACATCGATTCCTCAGTCACTTCCACAAGTTTTTTGGCTAGGGGTGAGGGTTCGCCCACAAAGAAGGTGCGGGAGGTATCGCCATGGTAGCCATCAACAATGGGGGTGACATCAACATTGATAATGTCGCCGTGGCGTAAGACTTGATCAGTGCTGGGGATGCCGTGACAGACCACTTCATTCACGCTGGTACAAATCGAGCGAGGGAAGTCCATCACCGCCCCTTCGTAACCCAATGGTGCGCTAACCGCACCTTGCTTTTGGGTCCAGGCTTCAGCGGCATCGTTGAGTTCTTGAGTGGTCACCCCCGGTTTGACCAAGGGTTCTAAATAATCAAGGAGTTTCGCCGCCACCTGGCCTGCTTTGCGCATTTTTTCAAGTTCTCGGCGAGAAAGCAGGGTGATGACTTCTTGTTGATCCACGGTGCTCGTTAAGTAAGGTCTCCCCTCTACTGTAACGGCCTAAGGCGGGGATGGACCACAGGAATCGAGACTGTACTTGACAGTCTGAAGGAATTGACTATCCTGCAAGTAATTGGTGCGGAGTAGGGCAATTGCTGCGTCTTTGGTTGCTGTGTTGCGGCGTTATGTTTGTGGTGTCCCAAGGGTATGAGTGGGCCAGCCATCAAGCCTGGTTTGGGATGCCTCACCTGTCTTTGCCCTGGCTGATTTTAGGGGGCATTGGGCTGGCGATCGCCTCTAACCGCACTGAACTCAAAAGCCTGACTTCGACTCCGCCCCAGTCGCCGCTGGCTTCAGCACCCGCTGCAACTGAAACGACTGTGTTGCCGACCGCGACCGTGCCAGAGAAGGCCCCTACTCAGTCACCTCAGGACTCAAAGGCGGCTTCGATTTCCTTTGAGATTAATTCTCAGCGGCGGCCGCAATCGTAGGAAGATGGGTAAGCCACTTCTACTTTCTCACTTCTATGGGTTCCTCTGCCACCGAGCTGTCCGTCACTGCTGATTCCCTCACCACCGCTCAATCCGATCAAAACTACGGCGATCGCGCTATTCAAAAAGCCGCTCTAGATCCCTTTGAAAAGTGGCCAAACTCTTCGGAGAATGCCTACACCATTCATCTCGAACACCCCGAGTTTACGGCTCTATGTCCCCGCTCGGGTTATCCCGATTTTGGCACCATTGTGTTGGACTACCAGCCCCAAGACTGGGTGGTTGAACTCAAAGCCTTCAAGCTCTATATCAACAGCTTTCGCGATCAGCGCATCAGCCATGAAACCGTTGTGAATGTGATTGCCGATCGTCTCTGGTCGGAACTGGCCCCGGTTGGATTGCGGATCATTGGTGACTTTACCCGCCGCGGTGGGGTGAAGACGGTGATTACGGTGGTGAAGGGGGATGATCGCCTGTTTACGTCGTACCAGGCCAATGTGCTTTAGGGTCGGCACATAGAGCTGCAAGCAGGATTTATATGGACGACAACCGCTTCTAATGCGGCCTCACTCATCAAGCCCTCCGCTTTGTCGGTGGTGTCTGACTTGCTGGTTGGGAGCCGCTTTCTGTTTGTGGTTATTAAACTCGTCTCGCTCCAGGTTTATCAGTAGGATGGCAGGCGGCAACTTCGCTGAGTGGGCTGAGGGCTTAGTGGTGCAGAAAAGTCCTGCAACCCCTTTGAATAGGTGAGTCTCATTTGAGACAGAGGTTTTTGAAAGAGGCACTCCATGAGAAGCTCAAGTTCCCCAACTTAGAACTAAGCTCATGGAGCATCCTCC
>JBHJIP010000026.1:0-19572 GCA_050043365.1 Leptolyngbyaceae cyanobacterium | reverse complement strand
AATTTCGCCACCGTTATGCCCTCATCCCCCAACCCCTTCTCCCTGAGGGCGAAGGGGAGGCCGATTTTGAGTCCCTCGCCCTTTGGGAGAAGAATTTAGGGTGAGGGGTTATGGTTGGGTTATTTGTGCCGAGCAGTACTAGGGGCAATTGCTGGAATCGGTATTAACAGTGAACTCTAATGTGAAATAGCCCGGTCTCGGCTCAGATTTGTTCGCAGTAATCTGCTCGATAATGTCTTGCTCTTTCGCTTTTTCCTTAGCCTGCTCATCCAACAAGCTATAACCAGAGCTACTTAAGGTGTAAGGCTCCATCAGAATTTCATTGTCTTCTCCTAACACCATGCCAAGGGTTCCTTTTGCTGGAGGAACTATGAGAGGGTTCTGGCAGCTTAAGGCGTAATCAATAGAGAATTCCAAAGGATGGAGGGTGATTGGTTCGGGTAAAAACCCTAACTGCACCTCCATCAATCCAGTCCATGCAGGAATAGAAGAAACGCTAATAGTTAATGCGTCAGTGGGTTCTCCATCTTTGACGTACGAGCCGGGATCCTGAAGGCGTTCTTCTAAAGAGGGCACAGTTACTGGGTTGCCACTGTTGGGTTGCTCCAGCCCTGTTTCTAGAGGCAAATCACTAATGTTAGGATCCCCCCCATCCTCCTCAGGTTCGTTGGTTCCTGCTTCAGGCGTTTGCGGTGTTGGATCAGGGCGGGTGGGCGTTTGTCGTTCAGGTTTTGGTGTTGATTGATTGGGCAGGGTGCTTTTCTCGGCGGTTTCAGTGACCTTACTGGCCAACTCAGAGGATTCTGGGGGCAGTTGAGCAACAGAAATGGCGGGGGGCTCGGGCTCTAAAAGTACTTCGGGTTCGGGCACTTCAGCTTGCTCCGTCTCCGGCCAGGGCACAACAAACACCAAGCCATGCAGCGCGGTTGCCAGTCCCAGAAAGATCAGCGATCTGACCCGGCGACGCCACGGGCTGGCAACAGGAGATCGCGGTAAAGACCGCTCTGGAACAGCAGATATTGTTTTGTCTTGGGGAGACGCCATCAGAGCAGGCAGAAGTTAGGAATGCCTTTGGAATGCAGTTATACCATAGGATTTCAAACTTGGAATGGTCGCCGAACCAGGACAGTTTTTCCAGTGGCTATGCCTGTTCAGCACTGAAGACTGGCCTAGCGAACCGTCACCAAAATCACCCCACAAACAATCAAACCCATGCCCACAGCCCGCCCCATAGAGATCGGCTCTTGGAAGAAGAAATAACCCGCCAGCACTGAGAATACATAAATCAGCGAGGCCGAAGGGGCAGCAATGCTGAGGTTGATGCGGGTTAAGGCCAAAATGTAGGAGATCGCCCCGATCCCATAGGCGCAGAGCCCCCCCAGCAATGCCGGAGTCGTGGCAATGGCCAGCACATGGGAAACCGCATTGTCGGCAGTGACCTCTCCCAATTGCAGGGCACCTATTTTCAGCAAAAGCTGGCCACAGGAGCTGGTGATTACGGCAATCAATAATAAGCCGAATTCTTGAGAACTCACAGGGATACCATCCAGTCTGGAACGTGCACTTTAAGAGACTTCTAGGATTGTTTTTACCTGCCTTGAAAGCTAACCCCAACCTCCCCTTGGCTCTAGCGCAGCGGCGCGAAGCGCGGGAGGTGCCGCAGGCGGTGGGGTGTCTTCTTTCCGGGAAATCTCCTTAAATCAGGCTGGCCTACTCGTACAGCCAACCTTTCACAGAGGGCTCCCAGCTTGCTAGTTCTTCTTCTTTAAACCAGAGGGCAATTTCCCGCTGGGCCGTTTCGACCGCGTCAGAACCATGGATCAGGTTACGACCGATGGTGATGCCAAAGTCGCCTCGAATGGTTCCAGGTTCAGCGGTTAAGGGATTGGTCGCACCAATTAGCTTGCGAGCCGAAGCCACAACCCCGTCCCCTTCCCAAACCATAGCCACAACCGGGCTAGAGGTAATGAAATCAACCAAGCCGCCAAAAAAGGGCTTGTCCCGGTGAACATCGTAGTGCTGTTCGGCTAGGTCACGGGGGACGGCCATGAACTTCATGCCAACTAAGGTAAAGCCTTTGGTTTCAAAGCGCTTCACCACTTCGCCAATCAGGCCCCGCTGCACCCCATCGGGCTTGATCATGATAAAACTGCGTTCCACAGATACTGACTCCTAACGGATGGACACCGTTCTCTATGCTCAATAACCCAGACCCTTTTGTAAAGCTTTTTCTAGAGATTGCCTGTTATCGGGGGCAAAAGTGTGGTCACAGGTTGGGCGGTTGAGGAAGCTCAAAGGTGTAAATCACATCGCCATAGGACGTGGGTTCGAACTGGGCGAAAAAATCCTGAGCCCGAGCATCGAGGAAACTGCGGGCCGTGGGGCCTGGAATTTGAGCCGCCATAGCGAATTCCAATACGCTAAGTCGCCCCTGGTTTTGGCGGAGGTGATCGTAAAAAATGGCGTACAGCAGTTGTTGATGGTGGCGCTGACGCTGCCAAAGTTTTGCAACCATCAAAATCCCACCCCCGATTAGCAGCCATGGCAATAGGGCTTGCAACAGCAGCAGCAACAGGATAAAGCCCAGGGCCAGGGCGATCGCAGCGGCCAATTGAGCGGGCTGGAATGGCGGGCGGAGCGGGGCCATAAGGGGACTGTGCGCTAGCCTGGGGCAACAATACAAATATACTTGTCTTTGAAGCGTAGGATCCTCAGTAAGCTTAAGAGAGCGGTCTCCGAATTTTTATGCTCAGGTTTAGTAGTCCCCAGGCCCGTCAGCAGGCTGATCAGTTGATGCAGCCGGTGCTGATTCGGGTGATTGACAATATTCGTAAATGCCTGGAGGTCTCCGACTGGGCAGGGGCCTATAAAGAGGCCCACATCTGGCCTGAAGGGGCAACCGAAGCTGATATTCAGCGGGTCAAGGCGCTTAATACCCAGTTGCAGCGAGCTAACCCTGAGCAAGCGACCCAACTAGAAGCGGAGCTGGCCCGCCTGCCGCTGCCTTTTCCGGTTTATGAGTTGAACCTAACCCAGGCCAATCAGAAGCGCACTTTTGATGTGTGGGACCTATGCTACCGTGTCTGTTTCAAGACCTTTCCTGTCGGTGATCAAACGGTGGTTGTAGATACAACCCTTTGGGATCAAGAGGTTGGTGATGTAGATTGGGTGGCCTTAGATGCAAAGGCTAAAACCTTAGTCCAGAAAATCTTTGCCGATTTAGATACTTTGCCGATTTAGACAACCATGTTAGAGCTTCACTGCCATACCACTTGCTCCGATGGCGTGCTCACCCCAGAGGCACTGGTGGCTCTAGCCAAACAGCGAGGCGTTAGAGCCCTAGCCATTACGGATCACGACACCATGGCTGGGTGGGACCGGGCGATCGCCGCTGCCGGTGAAACCTTGGAAATCGTGCCGGGATTGGAGCTGAGCACCGTCCACAATGACCGCTCCCTACATATTTTGGGGTTTTATCCCAACCGTGCTGTCTTAGCTAAGCCCCTGCAAGACCGCATTGCCGGTCGTCATCGTCGGGCTCAGGCCATGGTTGCCAAGCTGGCCAAGCTAGGATGTCCCATCCAGCTACCCGACTTGCCCGATGATGCTGCCCCAGGACGGCCCCACATTGCAGCGGCCCTAGTCGCAGCAGGGTATGTCAAGACCCAACAGGCGGCTTTCAATCACTGGCTGGGAGAGCGCGGTCCTGCCTACGTGCCCTACGAACCTCTCTCGGCGGTGGACGGGATTCAAATGCTGCTGAACTGCGGGGCGGTCCCGGTCTGGGCCCATCCCTATCTGTTTCGAGGCGGCACCGTGGCGACCGTGCTGCCAGAGCTGGTGGCGGCGGGCCTCATGGGGGTTGAGGTCTATCATCCTCACCATAGCCCCAGCGACATTCGTCATTTAGAAGCAGCCTGCGATCGCGACGGACTCCTGATGACTGGGGGCAGCGATTACCACGGCCCAACGAAAGAACCGAGCCGGGGATACGTCAACTTGAATGGTTTGGGGCTTTCTCTCGATCTGCTACCGCCCCTCAAGCAGGCCGCTGCCGAGTTGAAACAGCGTTGCGGAGCAGCGGGGTGACCTTGCAGCGGTTAGTGGTTAAGCCCGGTCAAATTCAAGGAGAAACCCTGACCCTGACCCCAGAGCAACAGCATTATCTGCAGCGGGTGCTGCGATTGCGGGACGGGGCTCAATTCATTGTTTTAGATGGTACCGGCCAGCAGTGGCAGGCCGCTTTAGCGGCCCATGACAAGGCGACTTTGCTGGCACCCCTTGCTGCCCGCGAAGCCCAAACCGTCGAGATCACCCTCGCCGCTGCCCTCCCCAAACAGGGGTTTGATCAGGTGGTGCGCCAGGTGACGGAGCTGGGGGTGAGTCGCATTGTGCCGATTCTGAGCGATCGCACAATGCTCCGACCCAGTAGCCATAAGGTGCAGCGATGGCAGCGTATCGTCACAGAAGCTGCAGAACAATGCGAACGCGCCCAAGTGCCGACGGTATTAGAGCCCACCCCCTGGACAACCTGGCTAGAAACAGGAAAATCTGGGCTACCGCTGATAGCAGTGGCGAGGGGCGACCCTCCATCATTGCTATCTGTTTGTGGAAGCTCGCCCCAGTTAGAGATTGCCATTGGCCCAGAAGGCGGCTGGACTCAGACCGAAATTGCAGCGGCTATGGCAACGGGATATCAACCCGTTTCCCTCGGTTGCCGAATTCTGCGCGCCCTGACTGCACCCGTTGCTGCATTAGCCGTGATCCAAGCGGCCTATGGGGAATCGAATCGGCTTTGACACGAACATCGTGATCTCAATCACTTTGAATACCTGACCTAGAACACGGGTATTGACCACCTAGAACAGCTCTGGGGGGTACAGGTCGCGATACACTCTTTTGCAATGCCCCCGGTTGTGCCTATGTTTACTCACACCTCTATTCAAGAGACGGCTGTACTCATTACCCCTAGCACCCGACCCGAAGCGATCGCGAGTGCCCTTCAACGCCTCCTATCGCATCGAGATCTTCAAGAGGTCGTGGCCCGTTTAGTTACTGAGACCCAGACCCAAGAGATTACTCCCCGCCACTAACCTGGCATTGCGCCAATATTTGTGAATAATTTAGGGGTTGTAATCATTCTGCTTGATGACAGCTCCGAACAAAGTTTTTGAGTACCCAGTTGTTGTTCATCCCCACCACACTGACTACGCGGGCATTGTCTGGCACGGCACCTATGTGACTTGGATGGAGGAAGCTCGGGTCGAGTTTTTGCGATCGCGCCACATGAGTTTTGCCAACTGGGTGGCATCGGGGGTTGATTTGCCAGTGATTGATTTGTCGCTGCGCTATCGTCAATCCTTAACCATGGGGGCAACGGCTCTGGTCAAAACCTGGTTAGAACCGCGTCGAGGAGTACGGCTAACCTGGCAATATGACATTCAAAATGCAGCTACGGGCCAATCTTGCGTGGAGGGGACGGTGGTGCTGGTCCCCGTTCATTCTCAAACGAGAAAGGTACTTCGCCGTCTGCCCGATCAGATGCAATCTGCCTTAGATACTGTTGGCTCTACCGGGTCAATTATGCAGCGGTGGGATGAAAATACCAGAAAATGAGACAACGCAACCTAAACCGCTCGAAATTTCTGAAACCATATCCAGAACGTTTGATTAACCTCAAGCGATTATTGATGCCCTCCATCACTCCATCGGACGACGCAGTCCCGTTACCTCAACGCAGACTTTTTTGCGCTCACATACTCCACCATTGACCACACGATATCTTCACTTAAACCCTGCTGAAGAGCGACATTGGCGCTATCACTATGAATCACTTGCTCTATGACTTGTTCGGCGTAACGGTCGGTGTAGCTGCGCCGCGGACCAATAAAATCGAGTGATTCGCTAAAGGGTCTGCCACAAACGAAGCATTTAAACTGGCGGCGGTTGACGCGCAACCAAGTTTGACGATAGTGACTGATGGGCAGGTCGCGCACCAGGTGAGCATGATTCTGATGCAAGTGGTGGCTGAGGGTGCCGCAACGAGGGCAGATGGACGATTCTGCATGGACTTCGACATCCAGAATTAGTCCTGCTTCACAGGTTTCATAGGACTCGACATCGATACCCGCTAAGCCCAGCAGTTCTTGTAGGAGAGGTACCATGGCTAATCTGTAAATCAGTCGCTACATCACTATACTTATTCCCGGAGAGCCGAAAAGTCTCAAAGTCACCGAAGTCTAAGGCGATTCAAAGCAGCATGATCGTCATAATTACTGGTAGGTAGTTCGTAGTGTTCTGCTGAAAATCTGGTTTTTCGGAATGAAACGAGCGTTTGGGACTCCCTATGCCGCAATAAAGTATCTCCAATGGCAAAAGTCAATATCATTTGTCGTGCATCTAATTTCGGGCTAGCCCAATGCCAACACATCCTTTTTGCATTAGCTAAGCGATTGGGGCATACAGTTACTCTGTCCAGACCAGAGCGAGATCGCACCATTTGGCAATACCTACGCAACCTATATCCCTCCATTGCCAGTAGACTAAAAAATCCCTCCAACCCCGATTATGACATCAACATTTTTATCGAAGACTTAGATCCAAGCTGGTTTTCAAAGGCCCGCAAAAACTATCTGATTCCCAACCAAGAGTGGTTTCATTACCGCTGGCTTCCCTATTTATTGGGTATTGATCGCGTGTTGGCCAAAACCCAATTAGCCCAGAGCATCTTTGCAACCTGGGGATGTCCAACAAATTTCATCAGTTTCACTAGTAAAGATCGGTTCGATCCTAGTCAACCTAAAGACTACAGCCGCTTTTTTCATCTAGCGGGCAATAGTCCCTACAAAGGAACAAATACGCTGCTTAAACTGTGGCAGCAGCATCCCAAGTGGCCGCAGTTGATTGTGATTCAGAGTGCCAAACAAGCGCAACCACTGTTTGCCTCGAATATCTGCTATCGGATTGGTCATATTGATGACCTTCAACTCCAAATTGAACAAAACCGCTGTGGCATTCATCTTTGCTTGTCAGAGACAGAGGGATTTGGCCATTACATCGTTGAAGCAATGAGTTGTCAATCCCTAGTGGTGACCACGGATGCTGCGCCTATGAATGAGTTGATTACTGAGGAACGGGGTCTTCTCGTTGCGTCCACTAAAAATCAGCGCAAAGGTTTAGACCGGAGGCATTTTGTGGATGTTAACGCCTTGGAAAAATGCATCCAAACTATCATTGCAATGAACGATGCTCAGAAACAAATCCTCGGGATCCGTGCAAGAGAATGGTACTTAGCTAACCAGAAGCAGTTTGAAGCAAACTTTAGACACACGCTAGTTGATGGCGCAGAGCAGTGCGTGCCTTAAGTCGCTTGGCGAAAATAGAGATAGGGTTCACCCCAGTCTTGCAAGACTCACTTTGAGAATTGGCCATTGAGATAAGCACAGCGTTGGGCCAGCACCTGCTGCACGTTCTCCTTGTGCCAATGCGCCCCAGAAATCTTTACCCTTCGCCCAATCTGCTTGATGGTTGACTCAATCTCTCCAGAGCCAATCGAAATGCCCTCGGCTTGGTAGTAGCTGTAGTTAACGATGCGGTGCCTGTATCGTCCCAAATAGCCAATAAAGCGCTCAACACGTTCATGTTGCCAGTCATCAAACAGTCTGACAGCTCCATCAACATCGCCTTTCCACAATCGGACCTCAACTGCGTCGAGTCGCTGCTGCGAACCACTGGGGTGAACGAAAAAAAGCGCGGAGCGAAGAAACGGCGTAGTTTCAGATGAGAAACAACATCATCGAGGGACTACACCGATGAATCTAGCTTCCATCGTCAGCGAACAATTGAGCAAGCTTCAGCTCTTTGCCCCCTCAGCAGCAAGAGCTGAAGCCAGCGTGAGCGAATTTGTCGAAGTCTGGCGTGAGTTGGGCCGCACGATTCTTCAGCAGCAACTACAAGTACAGTTAGCCAGCGCCGAAGCGCATTACACAGGAGCGCGTCAACGGCGCTCGAAGCGCTATCACACGCCCCTGGGCACCATTGAACTGACTCGCCGGGTTTATGGCAGTAAAGGGGGTGAGTGCCTTGGCGAGAAAGCCCTAGGTTTACCCGCCGATGGCTGATTCAACCAGGTGAAGGAACTGGGATGCGCCTTGGGAGTTGGCAGTGAGTTCGCCAATGCCAATCGTTTACTAGAACGCTGGAGTGGCGTCAGCATCAGTGAGCGCACCCTAGCCAATCATGTTGAACAAACAGGCTCGCAATTGATAGCGTCAGCAACCTCGCATCGCACTATGGCTGTGTGTCCCGTCGTTCCCAGTCTCAGTGCCGCCGCCGCCCCAGCGCCAGAGCGCCCCGTGCTTTAATTCACACCCCAATGCGCAGTGGGAGCACTTGTGAAGCCAAAGTCGGGGTGATGTTTTGGCAGCAAGATCATTGGCGCTTGTGCCCAACCCGCTCCATTGTCAAACACCGCGAGTACGTCGCTACCCTTGAAGGGGTGGACGCTTTTCGTGAGCACCTTAATCAGCGCTACAGCCAGACCGTTCAGCAGCAGCCCCATCAAGTCGTTTTCCTCGGAGATGGAGCCGCCTGGATTTGGTTGATGGCAACCCTGTTGTTTCCCGACGCCATCCAGATTCTGGACTTTTTCCATGTCTCGGAATATCTGTGGGAGGTGGCTCGCCATGCCGTTGCTGGCGATGCTGAAGAGCAGCATTCATGGGTAGAAGAGCAACAAGCAGCTCTCAAACAATCCCAGTGGCAAAGCGTGGTTGAAGCAGCGCAACGCTTGCCACCGACCACTGAAGACGGCTCTGAAAGCATTAAACGCTTAGTCAACTACCTCAACAACAATCAACAGCGCATCGACTACCAGCGCTATCTCCAACAAGGCTTGATGATTGGCTCAGGGGTGGTGGAGAGTTCTAACCGCCGCATTGTCACGGTTCGGCTCAAGCAGTCGGGTATGTTCTGGTCAAAGTTCGGGGCCGAAGCCGTGATGAATTTACGCGCTTGTTATCTCAGCAGTTCTACAAGGTGGCAAGATTTCTGGCACGATATCGCTGATATGACATGACCGCGCTTTTTTGCGTCCACCCATGAACTCAGTGCTATGACCCAACAATGTGTTGACGGCAGACGCTTTGGCGATATCGAGACACTCAGAGATGAAATCGCTGCTTGGTCAACCGATATCAACACCGCTCAGCGCGGTGTTGATTGGCAGATGAAAGTCGAAGATGCTAGATGTAAGCTCACTTCTGTCTACCCTAAAATTAAGTTCTGACGCTGCACTAGGATGACTTAGAGGCACCCGCTTGCAACCTCATTCTCCCTGTCCATTGGTCAAGTTTCACCCAACACAGAAGCTCTGTCCCTTCAAGGACTCGAAAAGGGTAACCTAATCATCGCTTTTGAGCGACTTCATGCCTGCGATCTCGTCTCAGGCTCGATGCTGTTTTTCCAAAGTCAAATAAGCTGTCAACTGGTCATTAAGAATCAGTACTCAAAGCGCGCCCCTGGGGTTTAACCCTTTGTAACCAAGGCTGGGCATTGACCAACCCTGGTTACAGAGTCGCGATCACTAGGGATTTCCTAGGCAGTTGGATCAGACTTGCGGCGGCGCACAACGGCAGCGCCAAAGCTCACCAGACCCAGACCCATAAGCAAAGAGGGTTCAGGAACAGCAACTTCTGGATCAGATGCCTTGATTACAAAGTCGTTGAAGTCTTCATCATCATTGTTGCCATCGTCATCCCAACGCATCTTTAGGCCGGTGTCTGAGAACAAGTCGCCTTCGAAAACAACGTGGCCAGCCTCATCACTATGGACAAAGCCATTAGGGTCAATGCTATCGGGAACGCTCAGAGCAAAGATGTACTCAATTCCGCCCTGAAAGATGAATTCAGCGAAAGGATCTAGGACGGTCACAAAGGGTGTGCCCTCAAAATCACCTGACTTAGGCACGTCGAAGCCAGGAGCCTCTTCTGAGAAAAGCACATCGTATTCAAGAATATTTCCCTTATCACTCTTCTCAAGGATGACCAAATCAGATTGGAACTTACCCATAGAGGACAGGAACTCGAAAGAAACCTTAGTGGTTTCTTCAAAAGTAATGCCACTGGGCTCAAACACATCGGCGGCATAGGCTGGTGCACATACAGCGGCAACAGCAGCACCGGTAGCCAAGCCCGCAATCGTTGCAATGTTCTTAAAATTCATGATTACCCACAAAAAACGCTAACAATGAAATCAGATGTACTTCGGGACAGCTGGCTCAGGGGAGAGAGACTCAATCTGAACTCGCCTTAATAAACACAGCGTGATGCACCTTAAGTCCCGAATCGACTTACCTACCCCTTATGCAGAACCCACAAAAACATCATGGGTGGCTTCGGAAACCCAATTTAGCCCAATTAGGATGGCTTACGTGTTTTCCATGTCTTGATACTACTGGCTCCCCCCCATACCCTCCAGAGGGTAAACTTCAACTTCACCCAATCTTCAAAAAAGCACCCCCTTGTATGAAGCTCAGTTCAGCCAGGGGATACGGTGATATCGGTCAGAATCCACACATGCAAACAGCTTAGGTATTGAGTGTCTCAAAAGATACCGAAAATATAGATATAGCCGTATTTACACCCAAAAACCCGTTCGTATTTGCGCCCATTCCTATTATATCGAGGCGATTTGAACTCTGCTCAAGTGATAACAGGTGATGTTAGTGAGGTTTCAATCAACTCAAAGGATGATCGCGCTGCCCCCGCGTCGGTTATCGCCTGCCCCACGGAAGTGTCCCTGAGCATCTACCGCCACAGCATGGACACCGCCAAAGAACATGTTCTGTTGCTGCCAAGGGCAAATCTGGCCTAATGCTGTTTGAGAGAGCTGATCGATTTTTACATTGGGGTAGCCCGGCTCAATATGGAGACTCCCTTGCTCCCAATGCAAACGCGGAGCGTTGACGGCGGTTTCTAGGGGCATTTCCGAATCAAGTAGATTGATGATGACTTGCAAGATGGCGGTGCGGATACGGTTGGAGCCGCCGGACCCGATCACCAGTTTGGGTTGACCGTTTTTCAGCAAAATGGTCGGGGCCATCATCGATGAGATCCGTTGATTGGGTTGCCATTGGTGGAAGCCGTGGGGATGGAGATCGGCTTCTCCCAGCATGTTGTTGAGCATGATCTGGGTGTCAGGGACTACGTAGGCTGACCCTTCTCCATTGGAGGTAGTCACACTGGCGGCGTTACCGTGCGCGTCAAGGACGCTGATGTGGGTGGTACTTCCCCATTTATTCACAACATCTTGAAGGGCTGTTTGGTAGGGGCTGATATGTTCAGTCGCTAAAAAGGGCTCAGCGATGCTTTTCTTATATAGATGGCTGTCATAGCCATCTTGACGCGCTGTATTGGCGAGCTTCATGGCTGTTGCCAGGGTTTGGATATGGTTGAGGGAACCGTAGCGTAAAGTTGAGGGCTCAAACGCTTCCAGAAGTTTGAGGGCAAAAGCAATCAGAGTTCCACCGGAGCTGGGAGGTGGATTGGTTAAAAATGTAGTGTCGCGGTAGCAGACGGAGAGTGGACGGCGCTCAATCACCTGATACCGCGATAGATCTTGAGCCGTGAGATGGCCCCCCTGCGTTTGGCAGTCGTGAATAATTTGCTGGGCGATCGCCCCTTCATAAAAAAGCCCTGGCCCTTGCTCTACTAGATCCTTGAGCGTCTTGGCCAGGGTTGGCATTTTGAGGATGTCATTCAGCTTAAGTAAGTTGCCTTGGGGGGCATAAATGGCTTTGGCGCCCTCGCTGGCGGTCAAAATCGGGGATAGCAGATCGAAGCAGTAGGCCATAAATGGATTCACGGCAATGCCCTGAGCCGCGTAGCGAATGGCGGGTTCAGCAATCTCTGCCATCGATAATTTGCCCAAGCGCCGATGGACATGAAAAAGACCCGCGACGCAGCCGGGTACGGCGATTGACCCCAGACCAATATGAAACTCTTGAACCGCATCGCCAAAGTTGGCCTGAATGGGGTAAAAGTCAGGAGGTTGGTTGCGCTGCTGCTGACAAGGCGTTTGAGTAAAGAAGTCAAATAGGCAGTCTTCTCCCTGGGTGGTGTGCGCCAGCAGAAAGCCCCCGCCGCCTGCGCCGGTCAGCACCGGTTCGGTCACCCAAGCAGCCATAGTGGCCGCGATCGCTGCGTCAAAGGCATTACCCCCCCGACGCAACATCTCAGCTCCGGCCTCAGCCGTAAGGGGATGACCAGCGGCAATAACGCCGCGACAGGATGACTTCATAGATCAAATACACTCCTGAGACAAAATTTATAGGGCAGCTATCTTTACTTAAATCGTCATAATTTACAGGCGAAACAGAGATATTCCTGGGGGGGTTCTAGGGCTGGGCGTAACGTTTTTTTGCTCTGTCTACCCACCAATTTAGACAGGGCTATATTAGGGATGAAGTAGTTGATACTTCCCTGACAGATCCAACAGCTAAGTCCATATAATTGAAGAGGTAAAGACGCTGTTAATTATAAGTCTGTCTCGTTCAAACCCAGCAGCACCTAAAGCTGACGCTGAAACTTCCTATTCTTAGAAATCTTGGGAGTCCTGAGGTTGATGTTTAGATAGAGCATCATTAAGTCCTCATCTCTGCACAGGATCAACGCAGCCAGGAAGTTATTCAGGAACAGTTTTGGGTGTTGTTGTTATGTTTATAATTAATGTCTGAATCTTTCTCAGAACGGGTTGTTTAAAGAATGGCGATAATCGCACTAAAAGCCTGGTATTTAGAACAATATGAACCTGTCCATCAGTTAGAAAAGCGTCCCTACGATCTACGCCTTAGCCGAAATAGCTTGCTTAAGTCAGGGCTCCGGGCTGACTTTCTGGATGACAGTGAAGCGGTACGCGAAGCCCCCTGGTTTCAGCGCTATCTCGCCGGGGAAGCAGTGGAATTTTACATCGAAGGCAGCGGTAGCTACGCGATCGCCAATATTGATCTGCTCAGCCACGAGGTATATTTCATCAAGCAAGACAGCTTGACGCAGCTCCAGCCCAGCCTCTTCTTTTGCTATCAAACCGAATATCCAGAGGCCAGCGCCGCGATCCGGGAGGCCATCCAGGCAGAAATCACTCGCCTGAACAAGAAATCCCGAATCCCGCTCACCCTGGAAGAATCCCACCGCTCTGGGGCAGAACCGATCCGCCGCAACAGCCCTTTGATGCGAAAACTACGGCAGGCCCTATTGGTGATTGTGGATGGTACCCCTGTGGCCCAGTTGCCTGGTACACCGCCATCACTGCTCCCCAGCCCTCAAGTTTGCGTGGAGTTAGGTTATGCCTTGCAATGCAAGCGCCCGGAACAAATCCTCTTGGTCCAACAAGAGCGAGCAGATTTGCCCGGACAATTTCCCTTTGAAGTGCCCGCAGCCCAGCGGCTCTTATTCAAGCAAGAAAAAGACCTCAAGGCGCAGTTAGCCACGCTGATAACCAACCAACTTCAACGATTTAGCTTGTTTTAAGGCTTGACTTCTTTGGCCTTAAGGTTCAACCGTTATTCTCAAGAAGATTTTTGGTTAATAACAATACCCCTTCACCCCGCGAACTATGGACACGATTGATCTGTTGCGGTTAGTACATCCTGCCCTGGCGGTCATTTGGGTTTTCCCAGTGATTGGCATGACCTCATATTTCGCTTGGCAAACCCGTCAGCGGCGTCAAGCGGCGATCGCCAAGCAGAAAACCAAAATTCCCCCAGTGGTCGGGCTAGAACATGTCAAGGTCGGGCGCTGGCTGGCAGCATCCGTTGTGGGCCTCGCCTTAATTGGCCTTGCCCACCCCATCACCAAAAAATTGATCAGTAACCAGGTGTGGGCCAATAATCCCTTTCGCGTTGTGTTTATTGGACTGATGTTTGTCTTTACCATCGCTTCGCTAGTGATGCTGTACCGGGCTAAGCCAGCCCTATGGCGGGGCATCTTTGCGGCCTTATCGAGCATGGGGCTAATTATTTTAGGCAGTCAACCAGAGGTCTTTCGGCGGGGCTATGAATTGTTGGTCTCCCACTACTACTACGGCATGGGAGCATCATTGCTGATGATCGTGTCTGTGGCGGTTTTGCCAGAAATTTATCGATCACCGGCTTGGCGACGGGCCCATATCTTTCTGAATACGGTGGCGTTGCTGCTGTTCATTGGCCAGGGCATGACGGGCGCTCGGGATCTACTCGAGATTCCGCTGAGCTGGCAGGAACCCTTCATTTTTGGATGTGACTTCGTCAACAAAACCTGCCAGTAGTTCAAATAGAATGCAGTCATGATGTGGAAACGGCTGCGATATGGGTTGAATTGGCCTTGGCTTGCCCTGGCAATTGGGGGCATTGCTGCCTTCCAGGGGTTGACCTATTGCTGGGCCGAGGGTCTGTGGTTTGAGGACGTCGGCTATGATGACGCCTTTCAACTGCGGATCACCACCCAATTTATGCTTGGGCTCCTGGGCATGGGGGGCAGCTTTGGGGTGCTCTGGGGCAATCTGGCTCTGGCCAACCGCTTACGTCCGATGGTGGCCTCAGAACTACGGCCCAGCCCCCTCAACACCCAGCGGCGGCGAGTGGGGCTCGGGCTGCAATCACTCTTGGGTCTAACCATCACCTTGGCCCTATTAATCAGCATTCAACTGCTGTATCTGGGGCGGGTCGTGATCAGTTACTGGTCCCCAACCGCGTCCGTTTATACCCCAGCACCACCGACTCCACTTTGGGCAAAGCCAGCAGCGATTCACGCGGTGATCGAGCAGTTGTTGGCCCAGCCTTGGCAAGTAATTGCCTTAGCCAGTGGGGCGATCGCCCTGCTCTTCTTGCCCCGCTTGGCGAGTAAAGTCGCGGCCCTACTGGCCAGTATCGGCCTGGGGATGGCCTTAGCGGAGCACTGGACTAAGGTTTTGCTGGCTTTGAATCCAGTCCCGTTTGGGGAGATAGATCCCCTCTTTAAAAGAGATGTCGGGTTTTACCTATTTCGCCTGCCCTGCCTAGAGGTGCTGGAGTTTTGGCTAATCAGCCTGATGTTTTTTGCCCTGGTCAGCGTCACCCTGCTGTACTTGCTGGCGGGGAATAGCCTCAGCCGAGGTCGATTCTTAGGGTTGACCGCCCCCCAGCAGCGTCATCTCTATGGGTTAGGCGGGGTGCTGCTGTTAGCCACCAGTCTCAGCCATTGGCTCGGGCGTTACCAAACCCTCTATTCCCAACGGGGAGTGGTGTACGGGGCCAGCTATACCGATGTTCATGCTAGTCTGCCCGCCTACACGGCCCTCAGCGCTATGGCCCTGTTGCTGGGATTAGGGCTACTGTGGCGCACCCTGTTTTGGCGCATCGGGCTGATGAGCCTCATGGAGTGGGTGCAAAAGGTGGGGCAGCGGCGATATGCGGCCTTGCCCCCGTTTCCCTATCGCCCCCTATCGGCTCGACCTTTGATTTGGGGAATCGGGCTGTATCTCGGCCTGGGGATTTTGGGTGGGTGGGCTGCGCCGCTGCTGGTGCAGCAGATCATTGTGCAGCCCAACGAGTTACTGCGGGAAACCCCTTATTTAGAACGGGCGATCGCCCAAACCCGTCGCGCCTTTGACCTCGACACCATTAATGCCCAGCCCTTTGTCCCTGAGGGAGATTTGACCGTCGGTGATCTGCAGCAAAATACCCTCACCCTCGACAACATTCGCCTATGGGATACGCGCCCCCTACTCGAAAGTAACCGCCAGCTCCAACAAATTCGCCTTTACTACGAGTTCTCTGGGGCCGATGTGGACCGCTACACCTTTACTGAGGATGACGGCAGCATCAGCCGTCGCCAGGTGCTGATTTCAGCGCGGGAATTGAATTATGACCAGGTCCCCGCCGAGGCCCAGACCTGGGTGAATGAGCACCTGATTTACACCCACGGCTACGGCTTCACCATGAGCCCGGTCAACATTGCCGACGCCGATGGGTTGCCCACCTACTTCATTAAGGACATTGCCCATACCCCCAGCGATCCGACCATCGCCCGCAGCATCCCCCTCAGTAGCCCCCGGATTTATTTTGGGGAGCTAACCCAGAACTATGTGATGACCCAGACTCGGGTCAAAGAGCTGGACTATCCCAGCGGTAGCGACAATGTCTACACCGTTTACGGCGGGCAGCGGGGCATTGCCCTCAATAATCTTTGGCGCAGATTTCTATTTGCCTGGCATCTGCGAGATTGGCGGTTGCCGTTGAGCGCTGATTTTACTGCCGATACGAGACTGCTCTATCGGCGCACGATCACAGATCGCGTTCAGGCGATCGCCCCATTTTTGCGCTTCGACACCGACCCTTATCTGGCAGTTGCTGATATCGAGGGAGATACCAGCAACTGGGGCACCAACGCGATCACGGTTCCCCCGACAGCCGACCCCGAGACCAACTATCTCTACTGGGTCATAGATGCCTACACCACCAGCGATCGCTACCCCTACGCCGACTCGTTAGACAACGGCTTCAACTACATTCGCAACTCGGTCAAGGTGGTGGTGGATGCCTATAACGGCGCGGTTCGCTTCTTTGTAGCGGACCCCAATGATCCGATCATTCAAACCTGGAGCCGTCTGCTGCCCGGCATGTTTCAGCCTTTAGAGGCCATGCCCCCAGCGCTGCGGGAGCACATCCGCTATCCCCAAGATCTCTATCAGGTGCAGTCGAATCACCTGATGACCTATCACATGACCGACCCCCAGGTGTTCTATAACCGGGAGGATCAATGGCGGGAACCCAACGAGATTTATGGCTCGGAAGAGCAGGCGGTGGAGCCCTACTACTTGATCATGCGGCTGCCAGAAGAAGATACCGAGGAGTTTATTTTGCTGCGGCCCTTTACCCCAGCCCAGCGCAATAACTTGGTGGCTTGGTTGGCGGCCCGCTCCGATGGAGATCGCTATGGACGGGTTCTGCTCTACCGCTTCCCCAAGCAAGAGCTGGTGTTTGGGCCGGAGCAAATCGAAGCCCGCATCAACCAAGACCCTGAGATTTCCCAGCGGATTTCTCTGTGGAATACGGAAGGGTCGCGGGCCCAGCAGGGGAATTTATTGGTAATTCCGATCGAGCGATCGCTTCTCTATGTAGAGCCCCTCTATCTAGAGGCAGAGCAAAACCGCTTACCAACCCTGGCGCGGGTGATTGTGGTGTACAAAAATCGGATTGCCATGGCTCAATCTTTGGCGGATGGGCTCCAGGCGATTTTTGTGGGCGATCGCCCCGTTGCCCCCCCGGTGTTGCGGGAGTTGCGACAAGGGGCACCAGAGACCTTACCGAGTCTTGGGGATGAGGATGCTCAATTGGAACCCAGCGACGAGTGATGTTTCACCATTGACCCTAGCGCTTTAGCCATAGAGTCAGCTCAACTTCTCAAGAGGAGCTGAAGGAAAACCGAAGCTCAGGAACCTCATTAGAGAGGACACCATTAAACTCAATTAACTCCCCCCGAATCAAAACTGAAAGCGTAAAGGGAATTGGACTTTCGGAAGAGCGGCAGCGGAGAAAAATATTCACCGACACGACAAAGTCACCGCTAGGGGATTGGCCGGTAGGCCAGAAGATATTTTCAACCGGCGTGCGAGACAGAGCACCCAGACAAGCGGCATTGGCATCAACATCAAGCTGCCCCCCAGATGGGATAAACGGTTCTTGATAACTGACCGTGTCACCGGCAGGATCAGTCACAAATAGATCGAGATCATCAATGGTGTCCCAACGCAGCGTGACTTGCACATCACCGGTTTGTAGCACCGGCTCATTCCGCACCCCACCGCCACCACACAACAGCGAGAGATCGTGGGTCGTCAAACCCGAGTCGGTCACAAAGCAATATCCGTCAGACTGGGCGAGGGCCGAGCCGCTACCGATCGCGGCGAGTCCTAACCCCCAAGGGATTAAATGCCAAAGGGGCATCAAAGCGCGAAAGGACATTGCCATTGGGTTCAGAATCCTTAGGTTTGAGCAACGTTCAGCCGGGATAGGGCAGAGATTAAATCTATGGAGGGTATTAACGCCACTCCTATAGAACCCAGACAACAAGGCTGGTTCGACGTATCTCCATAAATAGGCGGAGCGGGTTGCAAAGGTGTACGGAAACGCTAAGGCTGGGTCGCCGCCATGGCCAATCCATTTAAAGCTTGCCCAATCCGCTCAATCACGGGCTCACATCCGGCCAGGTCATGGCGCTCCATTAGATACTCAGGATCGTTATAGGCCAACCAAACCTCTTCCCCATCGTCCTGCCAAATCAGCGCCTTTTGGGGCAAATCGATCGCCACTGTCTGGTTGCACTGCATCAGCGGGGTGCCAACAGCCGGATTCCCAAAAATCAGGAGCTGTGTATCCCGCAATTCTTGATCTACGGAAGCAGCATTCTGGGCGTGATCAATCCGGGCCATTAGGGTCAGGCCCCGCTCTTGCAGCAGCGCTTCTAAGCGATCGCCCGTTTCCGCCACCGTAAACTGACTCGGCATCTGGAGCAGCCCGTTGCCCGCTTGCATATCAGCTTGACTGACCTCGTGGGAGCAGGCCACCGCGACCCAAAAACAAGCGATCGCGCTAGCGAGCAAAGCAATACGTCTGAGGATTTTCATAGCGTCAGTGATCACAATGGCTTCCATTATGGTGGCCCTAGCGCCTTCTGCACCACCGTCGTTTTCTCACAGGAACGTTCATGTACAAGACGATTATGTAGTATTTATGCTACAAATAATTCGAGAGGTTTGAAGCCTCCCCGTAGTACTCCAGCTACGGAATTGTGATGGAAGGAGGCGTTATGGCCACCCTACTGACGTTTAAGCCAAGTTTCTACACTGGCGAGCGGGATTTGGCAGCGATCGCGGCATTAATCAATACCTGCCGCGCTGCCGATGGCTTGGAAGCTCGGACCTCTGTGCCGCGCTTGCAGGAAAATTTTGCCGACCCTCAATTTGAGCTAGGCCGAGATCTGAGGCTGTGGCGAGATGTAACTGGTGCATTGATGGCAGTCGCTCAACTGTGGCGCACGGCACCGATGACCAATCTGATTGCCCATCTGCAATTCGACATCCATCCCCAGGCTCGACGCAGCGATCTGGCGGCGGAGATTGTTACTTGGGCAGAGCAGCAACTGCAGCAAGTCGGACAACAGCTAAACCTTCCCACTCGCTTGCACAGTGGCTGCAGAGATTCGGTGATCGAGCGACGTGATCGCCTAGAGGCGCTGGGTTTTCTCCCCGTGCGTTATTTCTTCAAGCTGCAGCGATCACTGGCAGAGCCCATCCGGGTGCCCACGCTCCCGGCAGGGTGGCTTTGCCGCCCCATTAACCCTCAGCAAGAGGCTGCAGCTTGGGTGGAGATGTTTAACCAGTCCTTTGTCGATCACTGGAACCATCACCCTTTGACCCTTGAGGAATACCGGTACTACACCAACCACAGCACCTATGAGGCCGCACTGGATTGGGTGATTGAGTCGCCAACAGGAGAACTCGCCAGCTTTTGCTACAGCGAAATTGATCCAGAGTGGAACAACCGCTTGGGGCGGCTAG
>JBHJIP010000025.1:0-4093 GCA_050043365.1 Leptolyngbyaceae cyanobacterium | reverse complement strand
CATCAAGAGGGGGAAGATAAGCGCCTGGACCAACTAGAGCTGTTCCAGGAGTAGCGCCCCTTTTAGGGGCGAACAGTCTAATCCGCTTTGAGCGGTTCCCATATGCTAAAGCCTCCGGCTTTGCCGGAGGATACTTTTACTCAAGACATTGCCCTTGGATTTTGATATGGATCGTGATCTTGTCTCAAATAATGCCCCTGTGGTGTTAATCCAATATTTTTCCCCTGATTTCATTCTATGCAATCAGGTTGGGCATCTTAAATTTGGGTACTCAGTGCATCACCCGAATCGTTCCGGATTTTCGTGACTGGTTCACTCAGCCGTTTGTTAAATGATGTTTGACCTTCAACATGGGCGGTTTATCCGCCGACGGGATTTATTGCGCGGTGCAACAGGGTTTGGGGCGGCGATCGCTCTAGCCAAATTAACCAGCTGTGCCGCGCCTGGTGCCTCCGATTCAGCTACTGAGACTGGTAGCGATAGCACCGAGAGTACAGGCGATGGCCCGATCAAGTTAGGTCTAGTCGCTGCAATTACCGGCCCCTCTGCCCTCTCAGGCGAATCGATCACCCGAGGTCTAGAGGTGGCGATCGATGAGATCAACAGCAATGGCGGCGTCATGGGTGGGCGTCCGATTGAATTGGTGATCCGCGATGACGAATCCACGCCTGCTAAGGGCGTAGCGGCAGTGCGTGAGCTGATCGAGCAGGAGCAAGTCGCGGTCGTCTTTGGCGGCTTAGATTCGCCGGTATCCTTAGCGATGCTGCCGGTAATTCACGAGCTGGAAACCCCCTACATGGGCGTTTGGGCGGCGGCCACAGGCATTACCCGCAATGACTTTGACCCCAACTATGCCTTTCGGGTCTCGGCTAACGACAACATCGTCGATAGCTTTTTGATGCGTCATGCCCAGCAGGAAAAAGGGGCCACCAAGGTGGGTTTGGTGCTAATTAACAACCCTTGGGGAGAATCGAACCAAGTGGGCTTTGAAGAGTGGGCTCCTGAATATGGCCTAGAAATTGTAGGCATCGAAAAATTCAACGATGGCGATACCGACATCTCGGCTCAGCTCGGTCGCCTGCAAGAGGGCGGCGCTGAGGCACTTCTGCTCGTAGCCAATGCGGCCCCTGGGGCACAAATGATGAAATCCTTGGTGCGTTTGAATTGGGATGTGCCGGTGATTTCCCACTGGGGCATTTCTGGGGGACGCTTCTCTGAGTTGGCTGGGGCGGATGCAGCCAGTAAGGTCACATTTATTCAGACCTACAGCTTCTACGGTGAGCAAAGTCCCGGGGGAGAGCGGGTTCTGGCAGCTCTAAAAGAGAAGTACGGCTTGGCAGGCCCTGAAGAGATTCTGGCCCCTGTCGGTACGGCGAATGCCTATGACGCCATGCATCTCGTCGCTTTGGCTTTAGAAACCGCTGCCAGTACTGACGGCCCTACCCTGCGAGAAGCGTTCTACAATCTGCCCACCTATGAGGGGTTGATTAAAACCTACGATCAGCCTTTCACGGCAGATAACCACGATGCCCTGAATGAAGATGACTACATTCTGGTGCAGTGGGACGGGTCAGATATTGTGCCGCTAGGGTCCTAAGGCGCTGCCTTTTTTCGCTAAGGTGATTTCCGGAAAAGGCAATCTATCGTATGGGCTGGTCTTGTGCCTGCCCTCCGAAGATCGCCCACAGAACTACCGGTTTAACCAGTTGGATGGGGTCCAACAAAATCCATCGATAGTGATGAGGGCACCCACAAGAGGTACCCCTACCCAGAGGGCCGGTGTACTGTGTCAATCCCTTCTCAGAATCTACCTAGAAACCAGACAGTGCCTTATCTCTAATGTGTTTCCATTTCTGAGGGTCTAAAACCAGCCATGTGGCCCCAACTGATTCTTTCTGGCATGGCGATCGGCAGCATGTACGGCCTAGTCGCCCTCGGCTTTCAAATCACCTATGCCGTCTCAACCACCATGAACTTCTCTCAGGGGGCGTTTGTGATGGTGGGGGCAGTGCTCTGCTACAGCCTCAACATCACTTGGGGGGTACCGGCGATCGCCGCCGTGCCCATCACCCTAGGCATCTGTACTGGATTGGGGCACTTAGTCGAGCGCTGGATCGTGCGACCTTTTGCCCAAAATGGCTCCCATGCCTGGTTGCTCAGCACCATTGCCCTTGGCATCATTGCTGAAAATCTGGCCATGGTCACCTTCGGCAAAGAGGTGCGCGGCTACCCCTCTCCCTTAGCCGAGGTGCCAGTCTCAATTCTGGGGTTTGGGGTTTTTCCCCTAGAGGTGCTGATTCCGGTGGTGGGCCTAGCCGTGGCGATCTCTCTGCGCCTCGTTTTCACGAAAACGCTTTTGGGCAAAGCCTTTCAAGCGGTGAGCGAGAATCCAGAAACCGCCCAACTAATGGGGATTCCGGTGGCGCGGTTGATCGCCTTCTCCTTCGGGCTCTCCACCGCATTAGCGGGTCTAGCGGGCATGTTGATCGCCCCCATTGCCAATGTGTCTGCCACCATGGGAACTCTTCTGGGCCTCAAGGCATTTGCCACCGCCATTATTGGTGGATTGAGCAGTCCTTGGGGGGTGATGGTCGCCGGGATCGGCTATGGCGTGGTTGAGTCGGTGGCAGCAGGGCTTCTAGGGGGCAGCTATCGAGAAATCGTTGGATTTGCCGTGGTGATTGCGGTGTTGGCGCTGCGACCCAATGGCCTGTTTGGCCAAGCCCAAGTCACGAAGGTGTAGCGGATGAACCTCAGGTTGGCCATCGGTATCGGGCTGTTTGCAGCGGCAATTGTCGCGGTGCTGGCAGCTCCTAACACCTACTATCTATTCATCTTGGGGATGATGGGTGTCACCACCCTGGTTTCAGTGGGGCTGAATCTATTGGTGGGGTTATCGGGCCAAATTTCCATTGGTCATGCCGGTTTCTTTGCGATCGGGGCCTATACCGGCAGTCTGTTGATGCTAAATGCCCAGTGGAACTTTGGTCTTGCTTTAGGCATGGCAGCCCTAGCCGCAGCCGGGACCGGCGCCGCAGTGGCCACGCCCGCTCTTAGGGTGAGTGGCCCTTACCTAGCCATGATCACCATCGCCTTTGGCATCATCGTCGAGCGGGTCTTGATCGAATGGGTCAGCCTCACAGGTGGGTTCGGGGGCCTCTCGGCCATTCCCAAGCCGACGCTCTTGGGTCTGCAGCCCACGCTGCGGGACAGCGTTTTGCTGGTGATCCTCTTGGCGTTTGCCGCCGTGTTGGCCTTCGCCCAGTTCAAGCGTCATCCCTGGGGGCGAGCCGTGCAGGCCGTGCGAGATGATGCGATCGCGTCAGCCGCCTTGGGCCTAAATCCACTCTACGTGAAGGTGATGGCCTTTGCGGTGTCTGCCGCCCTGACCGGCATCGCGGGCATCTTTTTTGCCGCCATTATCGGCTTCGTCAGCCCTGACAGTTTTACCTTCCACCGTTCAATTTTGTTTTTGCTGGCGGTGATCATTGGAGGGCTCGGAACCGCAGAAGGGGCCTTGGTGGGGGCCATCATCCTGGTGATCTTGCCGGAATTTCTCCACGACTTTGCCGAATATCAACTGCTGGTCTTTGGAGGGCTGCTGCTATTGACCCTGCGTTTAGCCCCGGATGGAATTATGGGTCTGTATAAGGACCAGCTAGCCCGTCACGCCCCGGCATACCCCTTGGCCACACCGCCCGCTTTGCCCACCTGGGTCACCCAACATCAAACCCATGCCCCCCTCACGGTTGAATCAGTCAGTATTCAGTTTGGCGGGATTCGGGCCGTAGATGACGTGACCGTAACCGCTGACCCCGGTACCGTCACCGCTGTGATCGGCCCCAACGGGGCTGGCAAAACCACATTGCTCAACTTGATCAGTGGCTTTTATCGACCCCAATCCGGCACCATCCAACTGGGGAACACCCCTTTAACCAATCTCCCCAGTCGGGTCATTGCCGCCCTAGGGGTAAGTCGCACCTTCCAGGCGACTCGCCTGTTTAACTCGCTATCTGTGCTGTTCAACTTGCGGTTGGCGTCAACCTGCGCAAAGCTCGGTTCGTTGTTGGCTGCATTGATCGGTTGTGGAAAC
>JBHJIP010000024.1:0-2458 GCA_050043365.1 Leptolyngbyaceae cyanobacterium | reverse complement strand
GTAGCGCGCGCTTGTCTAAGCTCGTTTTGACCGGTGATTTTACTATTCTGGCGCTGCGCCCAGAAGTAACGGACCGCAGGAATCGTCAGAAACGCCACCCCATAGGCCTGCAACAAACCATAGATACTGTAGACAAACCCGACGAGGCCGCCCAACTCTGCCACCAAGCTGCCATTGTCAGCCAGCATTACCCCCAACACAATTGCACCAATGCAATTAAACAGACCGAGTCCGATCGCGATCGCAAGCTGGTTGCCGCTAGCCTGACTAAACTTCCAGGGGGTTGCTTTTAGGTAAGCCGCCACCGACTTACGGGCTTGATTTTGAGCCGTCACCTGCAATTCAGGAAAGTGATAAATAATGTGGCCCTGGGGGCTAACCTCTGGGACACCATTAAATCGGGTTAAGACCGGCAGCATGTAGTCTTCATCTTCTGCAGCCCAGCCTTCACCCACATCATCTAGATAAGGGGCAATCTGCTCTGCAGCCACCGCCCCACCTTGATTGCGAATCACCGTGCCAATGGTTTTCCAACGATGCTCCTCTAGCTCGGCATTGGGGTCCCCATCACCGAACAAGAAAGAAAAGATCGATTCCAAGAAGTTCATCTCGTTTTCTGGGCCAGATCCTTGGAATTTGGGTTGGGAGCGCCGCCGCCGATGACCATTAAAGTCAAAGATATAGAACAGATCCCCAAACCAGAATCGAGGCATAAAAACCATCCCGCCCCCGCCAGAGCGACTGGAACGATTATCATCCCGCTGGGAAGAACTAGCGGCAATCATCAAAGCAATAATCGCTGCCACGATCAGCAAGATCGAGAGAATCAGGATAATGCCGAAAGAAATCCGAATCAAGTAAAACAGCACCCGCCAGATCTTTTGCCAGGTTTCCCGAAACCGTAAGCGCCAGAACCGATTACGCAAAATCGTGCGGAAGTTTTGCGGAAACTCATAGGCAATTTCCCCTGCCTCAGAGACCTGGAGATGGGCTTGGGTATCCGCCGCTAGGGCAATTAGCCCTTGCTGGGCCACTGCCAAACTGAGTCCTGCCTTCGTTGCGACATCTCCCACCGTGACCCGGTAGTCCAAGGACTCAACGGCGGTCATGACAGCGGTATCCAGTGCCATAGGTGCTCCTTACTTACCCGATGAATTTTGCTAAGGGCAAAATCCGCTCTGTAACCCAGTATAGAGAGCGGCTAAAGTCGGCCCATAGCCAAAATGGTCCGGTGGGGTACGGAAAACCCAACACCAGACCATTGCTGCGATTCTTCAAGCGAAGCGACTCGGCTCCTAGCTGCGCTTACCCAGGACCTGATCTCGTAAAGAAACCACGTTTTCGGTTAATTCCTGACGATTTGAATCTTTGAGCAAGAACCGATACACAAACCAACCGGCATAAACGAGACCTACCAACTCAAAGGTGGGTGCCAAAAGCGGAATTTCATTAATCGTGTTCAAGATGGCAAGCACCAACTTAACGGACACCACAGCCCCCAGAATCAGGCCAACGGTGATCAAAGGTCGTTGATATTCTTTAAAAAACTCGGTCACATAGTCAGGCAAGTTGGCAAGGATGCCAGAAACCCTGTCCCAAATCACTTGGATTTGCTCGGTTGTGTCAGCGCTGCCTGTATCCGCTGGCGTTGGTTCAACGCCGGGATTGGATTCAGAGACGGTGGAGTCGGATTCAAAATCTGTAGTCATATCTACCAGTGGAAACGCATCATTCTGAATAGCAATTACGGTGCCTGTTAAAGATGGCTGCCGGTCAGCAAAACTGGGGAATATCTTATGTGAGTATGACCGGTTTGCTCTGCAGCAAAGGCCAATGGAAGGACTGGCAGGGCCTTTAACGATTTTGAACGGTGGCTCGAAAAGGAGGCTCAGTAGGGAGATATCGACAATATCGTTAGGGTTAACGAAACGGGTCGAATTCTCTTAAGCCAGTCAGATAACGTCGGGTCATCCATTGCTTTTTCAAGCTATTTCTTAAAGAGATAGCAGAGTATAGTCCGAAACGAATGGATTTTCAAACTGACTTTAGACCTTGATCACGCCTCGTTACACCCCTCAACTAATCCAATAAAATTCCTTCAGCGGAGAAACCTCTGGATATAGTCTGTTACAGTCTCCAACCCAGATAAATTAAATCTTGGCCGCGTCCATAACTGGAATTCTTCCGTGGAGAAAGCTACAGGTTTCAAGCTGGACGCGGCATAGCTCCACTACAATGCTAAGCACGCAATTGGGTGGAGGTTAAGGGCGTATCGAGACCATCTATGGCCAACTTAAAGGTCTAAAACCGAGCCAGCTTAAACAGCTTCAGCGGCTTTATCACGAGCGCCTGCCAGGGGATCGCTTTACCACGAGCGAATTTGCCCAGCGCTTAGCCGCCATTAGTACGGACTTGGATTTGCCCCTGTGCGTCTATCTCTATCGCCGGGGTCAGGTCT
>JBHJIP010000023.1:0-7003 GCA_050043365.1 Leptolyngbyaceae cyanobacterium | reverse complement strand
AGAGGGGTTCGGCTTGCTCTTAGCGACCCTGCATCTTTTATAGCTCCGCCAGGTGTTTGAGGCTAGCGGCCACATTGGGATGCTCATCGCCCAACAGCCGCTGGTACATTTCCAACGATTGTTGGTAAAGGGGTTCGGCCTGCTCATAGCGACCCTGCGAATTGTAGAGATATGCCAGGTTATGGAGGCTAATGGCCACATCGGGATGGTCTTCGCCCAACAGCCGTTCATAAAGCTCCAGGGCTTGCAAGAAAAGGGGTTTGGCCTCGCTGTAGCGCCCTTGATTGTTGTAGAGCCCCGCCAGATTGTTGAGGCTTTGGGCCACATCGGGATGGTCTTCGCCCAACAGCCGTTTCCTCAGCTCCAGGGCTTGCAGATAAAGGGGTTCGGCCTCGCTGTAGCGCCCTTGACTTTTGTAGAGCCCCGCCAGTTTGTTGAGGCTAGTGGCCACATCCAAGTGATTTTCTTCTAGCAGGGTTTGACGGAACTGTAAGGTCTTTTGCAATAGGGGCTCAGCCAATGTGTATTGCCCTCGTTCTTCGAGGTAGTTTCCGATGCCGTTAAAGAGTCGCGCCGCTGCCAGAGATTCACAGGTAGCAACCTGGTAGGTTTGGAGCAACACCTGAGCATGGGTTGTCAACTTTTCCAAGATGGGCCAAGTTTTATAGCTGTCTTGGTATTCAAGACCCGTTTCATCTTCCTCTTGCAAAAGCTGGTTTGCGGCTGATACGGCTCGGTTGATCCACAGCAGTAGCGTCTTAGCCGCTTTCATCTCAGCCCTAACCACGTCCTGCACCAGACGATGAATGCTGTAGGCTTGGTTGACCAGATCCACCCGAATCAGGGAATAGGTGCAAAGGGGTTCCAGCAGTTCGTTAACGAGCAGGGGGTCTTCAGCGGAATCTTCTAGAGCCTCCGCCAAAGCATCCCCCAATTGGCTGCCCCCTTGGGTCAACAGTTCAAAAGGAATGGCATCGGGGTGTAGCACCGCACTGACCCTTAGCAAATCTGCGGCAGCAGGTTCAGCTTTTTCTACCTGCTGAAAGTTCAAGCTCCAGGCCGTAGCAACCGAGTCTGAGTAGTTGCCCAGCTTAGGTTTCGATTTCTCCAAACGCTTCAGCTTCAGCTTTTGGTAGCTGTCCAGATAGTCCTGGAACCGGGCCTTTTTCGCCACGATATAGGCCGCCGCCTGCTCCAACGCTAGGGGTAGATACCCCAATGCTTCGGCTAGTTGCGCTGCCGATTGAATCGTTGGATCGTCATCTTCAGTTGGCTGAGCGGAGTCGTTCGCTTTGCGTTCCCGTAGGGAAAAGCCAAAAGTCTCCTCTATCTCCTTTGGAGAGACAGAGTCAACGACTCCGCTCAGAGGACGTTGATCTTCCCGTCCAGTGCGCCGCAGCAAAAACGCTAGCGCTTCATCCGGGTCTAGGGTCTCCATCTCTACTGGGTAGGCAATGCCCAAAACTTGTAAATCCTGTGCCCGAGACGTGATCAAGACATGCCCTCTGGGATCGGTAGGCTGAAAAGGCTGTAGTAAATCTGGTTGGTCAGCGTTGTCAAAGATCAGTAGCCAGTTGTCATGGCGACTTAGCCACAGCTTTACCGCCTGCACTACCTCATCCTGATTTTCGGCATCTTTTTGCGGCAAATTAAGCAGTTGGGCGATTTCCACAAACCCGCTGCTCAGCTCTAGTTCCGTATCGGCTCGCACCCAAAATGCCGCGCCATATTCGTCTCGATAGCGGTAAGCATATTCCACTGCCGTCTGAGTTTTACCAATGCCTCCCAACCCTGAGATTGCCTGTACCTGGGAAATCGCAGCGGCACTGTTTTGAGTCAGGGTATTTCGCAGTTTCTGCAATAGCGACTCCCGCCCCGTGAAGAAAGGATTGCGGGCATAGGGCACCAACCAGTAACTGTCGCTGGCTGGGTTCGCGAAGTAATTTTCAAGTTCTGGAACGTAGCTAGCTGAAAGTTCACGTACCTGCTTCAGGCCGCATCCCGTAGGCCCCTCCGCCCATTTCAGCAGTGCCCCTACCCGATATCCCTGGGTCGCCTGCCCGCTAGGCACCACACCAGCAGGTACCTTCAAGGCAAACAGCAGCTCCTCAAATTGAGCTTGGGGTAACCCTCGCAAGACCTCAAATAGCTGTTGGCGATCGCGGGCTGACAACACGAGACTGCACCTTGAAATCAGGGACGTAGCTGATCTTCCTCAGGATAATCCTGAACCCAAGAAAATTTCGAGAGAAGACAATATCCGTAGGGGCAGGTCTTGTGCCTGCCCGGCTGCGATCTTCACTGGGGTGTCTCCACAAATAGGCGGATGATCCGATGGGGTTAGGGCATCCCTTGTGGGTGCCCTACGCAACGGGTTGGCGCACGGTATCAACGATAAACTCTTGAGCAGAATTGTCCTGAGGATTCACTGGTGTGCCCCAATAAAAAGTCGCCAGAGCCGAGGCCCTGACGACTTTAATCAGTCTGATGACTTAGGGTTAGCCCTTAAAGCTCACCTCGGATTTCTTCAACGACCCCATCCCGCAAAAGTACTTCCACCTGCATCTTCTTAATCAGGTTGTCCCCCTGGGCCACGGTAAAAAAGCTCTCCATTTGCCCCTGGCTGACTTCCTTCTCTAGCTCCAGCGTCTGCACCTGCTGCAGTTGCTGTAACACCTGATTCTTCTGCTGTAACAGCTTGCTCTTGTCCTGATTCACCTTATTTTGAACCGCAGTCACCTGCTGGGTAATCGCCTCGCTTTCGCCTTGCTTTTGCAACTCAGTCACCGTGCGTTGACCTTGCATTTCGAGCTGCTGTAGTTGGCTATCGAGCTTATTGATCTGCCCTTGTAGCTGCTTCTGAGCCTCTTCCTTCCATAAAGGGGTAACAACCGCCTTAACATTGATAGCCCGCTTGAGCGTAAGTTGAGAAACGTCCATAAATTTTGGTTTATATGGGTGATTTTTCGTTCACTACAGTATGAAACTCGCATTGGATGCGCCCTTGTGCAAGGACATTCTTCCCAAAATCACGGAATTTTAATGGGATAACCTAACCCACTAGGCAAACATCCCGTCGATCATATCGCGATAGCGTTCCCGCACCACTGGGCGACGGACTTTCAGGGTCTGGGTGAGGGTGCCATTCTCAATGGAAAAGGGCTCCAAAATCAGCCGGAAGGGACCGATGCGATCGTCGGGACGATAGCCCGGACGATCCTTGACCTGCAGATTGAGTTCAGAACGGAACAGTTTCTGGATAGCTTCATCTTCCAGGGAGATGGTCTGAGTCCCGGCTGGTGCGGGCGTCTCATCCCCCGGAACCACCAGATGCAGGCTTTGGCCCGCGGCCCACTGCTGCAGCGCATCTACCGTCGGCACAATTAGGGCACCCAGGGAGCGCTGGTCTTGCCCCACCACCATGATTTGGTCGATGTAGGTACTGCGCACGCAGGCATCTTCAATCGGCTGGGGCTCAATGTTTTCCCCATTGGTGAGCACAATCGTGTCTTTCGCCCGCCCAGTCAGAACGATATTGGCATCGTCGGTGAGCCAGCCCAGATCGCCGGTATCAAACCACCCCTCGCTGTCCAAGGCTTTGGCCGTCGCTTCCGGATTTTTGTAATAGCCCTGCATCACCTGCGGGCCTCGCGCCAGCACCAGACCCTTCTGCCCCAAAGGCAGGGCCTGATGGGTTTCTGGGTCAACGATTTTGATTTCCGTATCGGGGATGGGTTGCCCCGATGCGCCGCGCAAGTTGCGCCAGTGGCGACGGGCCGTCAGCACCGGGGCGGTTTCGGTCAAGCCATAGCCCACCAGCACCGGTACTTGAATCATTTCAAAAAATAGGTCTATGTGGCGGGCTAAGGAGCCGCCACCGCTAATCAGTTGCTTAACGCAGCCCCCGGTGGCCTGCCGTACCTTGCTGTAGACGATCTTCTCTGCCAAGACGTGACCGGGCCAAAAAACGAAGGACAGCAAGCGGGAGCCGAACCGACGGGGCGCGCGGGTAATCGGATGATCGAGACTGAGGCGATTGGCCGTGCGTCGATTCTGCACGTATTTTCGGCTCAGCAGCATCAGCGTGTTGATCAGCCTCTGCTTGCCTTCGGGCTGCTCTCGAAATTGCTTTTGCACCCCTTCATAAATCGATTCCCAGACGCGCGGCACACCCACCATGTAGTGGGGTTTGACGGCCTTAAAGTCTGCTTTGATGTGGCGGATGGTGGTGTAGGTTTGGGTGCAACCTTGGGCATACATCAGATACTCAGCGGTGCGGCCAAAGGTGTGCCAGGTGGGCAATAGGCCCAAGACGCGATCGCCCACCACCGGTTGCACCACCGCCCCCAAGGTCTGAATCTGATGCAAGAGGTTGGCGTGGGTAATCATCACCCCCTTGGGTTTGCCCGTGGTCCCGGAGGTGTAAATCAGGGTGGCCAAGTCATCTGCTTTTTGAACCACTGGCTGCAGCGTTTCCCCCTGACCTAGTTCCAAAAGCTGGGTGAAGTTCAGCATCTTAACCGGGGCAGCTTCGGGCACCGGTTCGTCTGAAAGCAAAACCACTAACGTGATTGGCAAATTAGTGATGGCTTCTTGCAGCCGGTTCCAAAGCTTTAGATCTTGGGCCACCAAGACGGTGCTGTCACTGTGCTCGGCAATGTATCGCAGCTCTTCTGGATCGGCCTGGGAGCTACGGACAGCGTTGATGCAGCCCGCGGTCATGATGCCTTGATCCGCGATAAACCAGCGGTGGCTGTTGTCGGCAAATAGGGCCACGGCACTGCGGGGGGCAACCCCTAGGGCTTGTAAACCTGCCGCAAACGCCTGGATGTTTTGCCAAAGCTGGCTGTAGGTGACGGTATTGCTGGGGGTATTGTGGGCATCGACCATGGCGGTGCGATCGCCATAGCGCTCTGCTGCCAGGGGCCAGATTTCCGGTAATGACTGAATCTGGGAATAGTCCCGCAGGGTGGCAATGGCGCTGCGATCATGCTGGGTCAGCGTCTTGATAACAGAGGGGGCAAACTGGCTCATAGGGGGTCTTTTCCACAACGACCGCTGCGCTCAATCCTACCGCAGCATGTCCTCACCCTAGCGGTCCGTCGTTGCTCTCGGTTCTATGGCGGGACACAATGGAAATTGCCCAATCTTGGGCACCCCAAATCAATCCAAATCATTGACCCCAGTTAGGACAGAATCTATGGCTAAGGCAACGTGGAATGGTGTCGTCGTCGCAGAGAGCGATCAATGCGAAGTGGTTGAGGGAAACCAATATTTTCCCCCCGACGCCATTAAAGAGGAATACTTTAAGCCCAGCAGCAAGCAAACGGGTTGCCCCTGGAAAGGTACAGCTAGCTACTACACCCTAGAAGTCAACGGCCAAACCAACCCCGACGCCGCTTGGTACTACCCCGACCCCAAATCGGCAGCCAGCAACATCAAAGGCTACATCGCCTTTTGGCGAGGTGTATCTGTCGAAGCCTAGCGACCCGCCAATTGCACAACCGCTAACCGCGAGGGCATCAGTCGATCCATCCAATAGGCCAAGAAGTCTTGATTGGCTGATTGCTCCTCGGCAACCTCCGTGTCCGGGCTATGGGGCAACAGCCCTTGTAATGCCGCCGAAGTCACGCAAAACATCGACTTCTGGAAACTCTGGCAAATCTGCACCCGCATATCGTCACTGCCCCGCAAGCCCTGGTCGTAGTAGTCCCGCAGGTAGTCGGGCAGGAAGTGGCGCATGTCCTGCATCAACAGCGTGGGTGGAATGCCGCTGCCCCCAATCGGCACCGGATCGGCATAGAGGGCACCATAGGCAAACAAAGACTGCTCCACAGGGATTTGCCCTGCTTGAGCGTTGTAAGAGACCGTGCCTAAGAATGGGGTGCCTCTAAAGAAAACCGCTTCCACATAGGGGATGCCGGTATCCGCCAGGAAGGTCAGCCCCTGTGATTCAGGGATGAGGTCGTAGGTCTCTCCCCCAATCGTGACGGCAAAGGTGATCGGAACATTAGCCCCAGCCACCAGTCCAGCTTTAATGTGGGCGACCACTTCCGGAATAGACTTGATTTCTCCAGCATCGTAGCGATCAGACAAGGTGAGAAACATCTCACTCATGATCGTCCAAAACTGCCCAAGCCCCCTTATGTAGGCGGATTGGCGCACCTGCTCAGGCAAAAAGTCCGGAAAGACACGATGCAATACCTTCAGTAGGGGATTGCGGCGAATTTTGGCCTGAATTGCCGTTTCACAGGCTTCTGAGAACTCCGCACTGTCCAAATAAGTATCGAGTCCGCCGCCACCGTGCCAGAGCATGGCTCGCATGCAGTATTCGGCATACTCATAGTTGATGCGATCGTGCCACCAGTGACGAAACAACTTGCCGGGCGTAATCTCGCCGTTGAAATACTTGAAAAAGGGAAACAGCAGCAGAAACTGGTCCGCTGCCATGTATTTAAGGTTGACGGCATAGGCGTCTAGCACCACCCCATAGCTTTTCAAGATACCCACCACTTCCATTAGGTTGGTTACAGAATCTGGTAGCAGCGCATCCCCCGCTAGGAGCCGCTCAATATAGTCCTGTAGGGGGTGAGCCTTGGTCGGAGCCGTTTTGGGAAGGGTGTTCGTCATGGGGCTAGGGTTGAAAAGGCTTTACAGGGGAAGCATCAGAAACTTGGGCCACCGTAACGGGTGGATTCACGGCTAGCAAAGAGGTGGCTTCACTCCAACGACTGAGCCAATGGGGCTGAATACCCAACGCCACAATCACCAAGGCCAAAACTACGGAGGGGAGCCGCTCGGCCCAACTCACCGGCGGCAGATTAATATCGAGCGTCACCGCATCAGTTGGGGGACGAATCGCCAGCCGCCCAAAAAAGACTCGATTCACCAGTAGCAATAAATAGACTGCGGTGAGGGCAGTCCCAATCAGGGACAGCAGGGTTTGCACAGGAAAGACCACAATGCTGCCTCGGAACACCACAAACTCCGAGATAAAGCCCAC
>JBHJIP010000022.1:0-4318 GCA_050043365.1 Leptolyngbyaceae cyanobacterium | reverse complement strand
GAGTGGGGGAGTGGCAGGGTAGAAGAGAAGAGGGGTGGAGGGTATTGGGTGAAGCGTCCGGGCCAGATTGCCAGCCGATGGTGACTGTGACGGCTGATCTGGCTGAATTTCAAGCAGGGGTTTTGACGGGGTTGACTTGGGCAGAGGCGGAAGCCCGCTATCCAAAGCTCTGTGCGGCGCTGATGGCAACCCCTGACTGGGTACCCATCCCAGAGGCGGAAACCCCGGCCCAAGGCCGAGATCGCGCCCAGCATTTCATCCAAAAATTATTGAACCAGCATCAGCAGGACGATGCCATTTGGGTAATCAGCCATCAGTGGATCTTGCAGCACCTGGTTGCCAGTCTGTTGGGGTGCGATCGCACCTGGCAAATCTCGATCCCCAATACGGCGCTATTTGAGTTTGAAATTGACCGCGATCGTTGGGATCAATTGGACATGGCCCGTTGGACCAGCGATCTCTGGCAAATCAAGCGCTTTGGCGATTCTCCCCATCTTTAGGGATTGGCAATCTGAAGCCGACCCCTGGCAACCCTTTTGGCCCAACTGCCGTCAATCTCAGCAAACTGGTTTAATATCGGCACAGATTCGGAGCCGGGTTTTCAGCCTGTCAACGCCTCAGGGCCGGTCGCCGAGCCTAACCCCACCTGACACACCTGAGGGATTTGATGCGTCCGAGCTATGACCATGACCTATACCAACACTGCTAACGATATCCAAGGTCAAGCCCGCCAAGGGAGCGTCGCCGCGATCATTCAAGTGCTGAATGCAGCTCTCGCCGACGAAGAAGTGCGGACGCGAGCGGTGCTGGAAGGAGGGATTTTGCAACTGCTCTGTGAAGGGCCGTCGCCTGAGCAGTTGCCTCAGTCAGAGCTGGTGCCTCGGATCAAAGCTTTATTAGAAGGGATTGCCCCTAAGGGGATTCGGCGGGTGAATCTCACCAGTCGGATTGTGCGGGAGCAGCAACTGCTCTGGCTAGATGAGGTCACTCAAAATGTTGATAACCAGGTGCTCTGGTCAGAAATGATCACCCTGAAACAGCCCAACCCGATTGGGCGCTGGTTTGAAGACCGCAATCAACCCAAAAATAAGCCCCCGGCCCCCGAGACCCAAATCGTGCGCCGCAATGACAGAAAGCAGTACTTTTGGCGGGGGCTGATTGGCGGAGCCAGTCTCTGTGTGCTGCTGCTGGGGGGCTTTTGGGTGGTGAAGCACCGCCTCGGCATCACGCTCTCAATCGCGGGACCCGAGGAACCTGAGCCAGCACCTACGGCTGAGGCCCCAACGCCCCCCCAGCAGGATGCATTTGTGCAGGCGGTGCGGTTGGCGGAACAGGCGGCGGCAGATGGCAAGGCGTCGGTGACGGCGGCGGAATGGCTGGACCTGGCGGCGCGCTGGCAGCGGGCGTCGGACCTAATGGGGGAAGTGCCAGCAGATGACCCCCGTTACCCAACGGCCCAGGATCGGGTGGAGGCCTATCGGCTGAACAGTGAGCAGGCGTTGGCGAGATCGGAGCAGATTCGGGCGGAGACGGAAGGGGAAGCAGGTGCCGAGGGGGAAGCGGTAGAGGACGCAGCGGAGTAGGGGCAGGTCTTGTGCCTGACCTCCGGTGATCGCCTCTGCAACAGCCGATTTCATATCTTTATGCACAGGTCTTGTGCCTGCGGGTATCAATATCAAGCCATCAGATTTCAGCTAGGGAGGCGGTGTAGCGTGGTGTCGAGGTAACGAGACCCACGGTCCTAGCCAAAGGTAGGATAAGCTTGCGTGCCCATCAGCTACCTATCACAGTGGAATCGTGCTGCACGGCCCAGACTTGCCTAATCTTGGAAGTTATTAAATCCTCATTCCTTAGGGGGCTAAGCACTATGGTGAATTGGCAGCAAGGAGAAACGCTAGAGCTGGAAATCACCGATCTCAGCAGCCAGGGTGAGGGCGTGGGTCGCTGGGAAGGTCGCGTGGTGTTTGTGCCGGATACGGTGCCGGGCGATCGCATCCAAGTTCGCTTGACCTTTGTGAAGCCGACCTTTGGGCGGGCAAAGGTGTTGAAAATCTTGGAGTCATCGACAAACCGGGTGCGTCCGGCTTGTATCGTTGCGGATAAGTGCGGAGGATGTCAGTGGCAAGCGGTTGACTATCCTGTGCAGGCTAAGGCTAAGGAACAACATGTTCAGGATGCCCTGAAACGGATTGGTGGTTTCCAAACGGTGCCGATCGCACCCATTCTGGCGGCGGGGCAACCGCTGCGGTATCGCAACAAAGTCACGTATCCCCTGGCGCTGTCGGCGGAGGGGCAGGTGAAGGCAGGGTACTACCGTAAGGGCACCCATCAGATTATTAATCTCAACCAATGCCCGGTGCAGGATGAGCGCCTGAATATCTTGCTTAAAGAGGTTAAGCAAGATATTCAGCAACAGGGCTGGGGAATTTATGATGCCGAGACCCACCAAAGAGGGCTGAGGCATTTAGCCTTTCGGGTTGGGCGGCGCACCGGAGAGATGCTGTTGACCTTAGTGAGCAGCACCTGGGCGTTACCCGGCATTGAGCTAATGGCCAGTGAGTGGAAGGAGCGGTATCCCGATCTGGCGGGGGTTTGTATCAATCGAAACGAGGCCAGGGGGAATACGATTTTTGGCTCAGAGACGCGCTATGTGGTGGGGCGTCCTTATTTGGAAGAACGGTTTGCGGGACTGCGGTTTCATATCTATCCCACCACATTTTTTCAGGTGTATACCGAGCAGGCGGAGCGGCTGCTGGGCTGCATTGTGGATGAATTGGCTCTGACGGGACAGGAAATCTTGGTGGATGCCTATTGCGGCATTGGCACATTGACATTGCCGTTGGCGCGGCGGGTGGATAAAGCGTTTGGCATTGAAGTGCAGCAGGAGGCGGTGGAGACGGCCCAAGAAAATACCAAGCTCAATGGCATTAAGAATGCCCGCTTTCAGGCAGGTTCGGTTGCGAGTTTGCTGCCAAAGGTGACGGAACGATTTGGGAGAGCACCGGATGTAGTGCTCTTAGATCCGCCTCGGAAGGGATGTCAGGATTCTGTTTTGTCGACTCTGGTGGAGATGCGCCCTGCCAGGATTGTCTATATGAGCTGTAACCCAGCGACCCTGGCTCGGGATTTAAAGCAGCTTTGCGGCCCAGGCGGTTATCAACTGCGCCATGTGCAGCCAGCGGACTTCTTTCCGCAGACAGCCCATGTGGAGTGTGTCGCGTTTCTGGTAGCGTAATGGGGAAATTTTCACCGCGACCTTGCCATGAAGTTCAGCGAGATTGCCCAACGAATTGGGCTCACAGAACAGTCAAGTCTTGCTGAGCATCCCGAGGTTGACCCTGAGATCTCCCAAGTTATGGGGGTGCAGGATGCTGAGGCGGATGCGATTACGTATATCGAAGGGGCAAAGTTCATACCCTATGTGGCAACGACCCAGGCGGGTGCGCTAATTTTGCCGCCTGAGTCTGAATTACAAGCCCAGGCGATCGCCCGTAATATCGCCTGGATCAGCGTTAAAGATCCGCGCTTGGCTTTTGCGCAGACCATTCCGTTGTTTTACCAGCCCTTTCATCCACCGGCAGGGATTCATCCGACAGCGGTGATTGATGAGTCAGTCGTGCTGGGGGAAGGGGTGGCGATCGCGGCCCATGCGGTGATTGAAGCGGGGGCCAAAATTGGGGATGGGGTGCGCATTCACCCGAATGTGGTGGTGTACCCAGAGGTGACGATTGGCGATCGCACCGTTCTGCACGCCAACTGTGTGATCCATGAACGCAGCCAACTTGGGGCTGACTGCGTGATTCATAGTGGTGCTGCCATTGGCTCTGAAGGGTTCGGGTTCACCATGGGGCCGGAGGGCTGGGTCAAAATTGAGCAATCTGGCATCACGATTTTGGAAGACTGCGTTGAAATCGGCTGTAACACCACTGTGGATCGCCCCGCTGTGGGCATTACCCGCATTGGCCGGAATACGAAATTCGATAATCAGGTCCACATTGGCCACAACTGCGAAGTGGGCGAAAACTGCATTATGGCGGCACAGGTGGGTCTGGCCGGACAGGTGCAGGTGAATGACCAGGTAATTTTGGGGGGCCAAGTTGGGGTCGCCAACCAAGTGGAAATTGGTCAAGGCGTGCGGGCTGGGGCAAAAACCGGCATCCATAACCGGGTGGCACCGGGCAGTACGATTTTGGGCAGTCCGGCGATTCCCTATCGGGAGTTTCTGAAATGCTCGGCAGTATTCCACCGCTTGCCGGAGATGCAGCGATCGCTAAAAGCACTCCAACGCCAAGTTGAAGACCTACAACAGCAGCTCCTC